>NZ_BSRG01000002.1 GCF_040363165.1 Thermus sp. LT1-2-5
CCCAGACCGCCTACACGCCCTTTACGCCCAGTAAATCCGGGTAACGCTCGCGCCCTCCGTATTACCGCGGCTGCTGGCACGGAGTTGGCCGGCGCTATTACCTGGGTACCGTCATCCCCCTCGCCAGGGCTTTCGTCCCCAGTTCAGGAGTTTACACCCCGAAGGGCTTCCTCCTCCAAGCGGCGTCGCTCCGTCAGGCTTGCGCCCATTGCGGAAGATTCCTAACTGCTGCCTCCCGTAGGAGTGGGGCCCGTGTCTCAGTGCCCCTGTGGCCGGCCATCCTCTCAGACCGGCTACCCGTCGTCGCCTTGGTAGGCCTTTACCCCACCAACTAGCTGATGGGACGCGGGCCCATCCGGAAGCGGACTTGCGCCCTTTAATCATGCCCCAAACAAGCATGACCACATGCGGGATTAGCCCGAGTTTCCCCGGGTTGTCCCACACTTCCGGGTAGGTCACCCACGCGTTACTCACCCGTCCGCCGCTGACCACGAAGTAAACCCCGTGGCCCGCCCGACTTGCATGTCTTAGGCACGCCGCCAGCGTTCACCCTGAGCCAGGATCAAACTCTCCACAAAAAAACGCCACTAGGGCGTTGGGTGCTGCGACTTATGCCCGTTCCCGCGCTTTCAAGATCCCCCGCCGGTCCAACCGGCGCAAGCCTTACGGTACCAGGGAGCTTCTTTCCTGTCAAGAGCTGCGGGGCTTACCTAGTAAATCGCCTTGTACCCCAGAGACGAGAAATAAACCCTGTGACCAAGGGCCAAAAGTCTGTTCTGCACCTCGCTGCCCCCAGATCTCGGAACGAAACCCAAGCTCTCAGGAACGGAAAGAACATGCCTCGCTCCCACCGCACCAGGGCAAGAAACTGCCTATACCTCCACAGAGGCCACATGAGGAGGAACCTCTGGCCAACTTCCGGGAAGTCCTGAAGTCCCCACCTCATTTCGGATATTGGGGGTATGGAAGGTGGTATTGCCGCAAACTCGCTGTAAAAGTGACCCCCGCCCTCGGAAGTGAAGGCGGGAGTTTTGCGTCCTGGACTTGGTGGAGCGGAGGGGATTTGAACCCCTGACCTCCCGCTTGCAAGGCGGGTGCTCTCCCTCTGAGCTACCGCCCCACGCCCTAGGGAGTATAGCCCATAGGGGGGGCTTACGCAAAGGGGAAAGCCCCCCTATAATCGGAGAGGTGTGCCGGACCAGCCCGCCAGGCAGGGGAAGGTCCTGCGGGAAAGAGGCCGGCGCACGGGTAACGCCAAGCCCAACCTTCCCCGAACGGGAGGAATATGCCTGTAAACATCAGCGTTAAGGAACTTTTGGAAGCCGGGGTGCACTTCGGCCACGAGCGCAAACGTTGGAACCCCAAGTTCGCCCGCTTCATCTATGCGGAGCGCAACGGCATCCACATCATTGACCTGCAGAAGACCATGGTGGAGCTGGAGCGCACCTTCCGCTTCCTCGAGGACCTGGCCATGCGGGGCGGCACGGTGCTCTTCGTGGGCACCAAGAAGCAGGCCCAGGACATCGTGCGCATGGAAGCGGACCGGGCGGGAATGCCCTACGTAAACCAGCGCTGGCTGGGCGGGATGCTCACCAACTTCAAGACCATTGCCCAGCGGGTGAACCGCCTAGAAGAGCTGGAGGCCCTTTTCGCTTCCGAGGACATCAAGGAGCGTCCCAAAAAGGAACAGGTGCGCCTGCAACACGAGCTTGAGCGACTGCAAAAGTACCTTTCGGGATTCCGCCGCCTAAAGCGCCTGCCGGACGCCATCTTCGTGGTGGACCCCACCAAGGAGGCCATCGCGGTGCGGGAAGCCCGGAAGCTTTTCATCCCTGTCATCGCCCTGGCGGACACCGACTCCGACCCTGACCTGGTGGACTACATCATCCCCGGCAACGACGACGCCATCCGCTCCATCCAGCTCATCCTTTCCCGGGCCGTGGACCTCATCATCGAGGCCCGGGGTGGAGTAGTGGAGCCCTCTCCCTCCTACGCCCTGGTAGAAGAGGCGGAGCGCCAGGCCCAGACGGCCACCGAGGACTTCGGCAGCGAGGACGAGGTGGAAGCATGAGCCAGATGGAACTCATCAAGAAGCTACGCGAGGCCACTGGGGCCGGGATGATGGACGTGAAGAAGGCCCTGGAGGACGCCGGCTGGAACGAGGAAAAGGCGGTACAACTCCTCCGGGAGCGGGGGGCCATGAAAGCCGCTAAGAAGGCTGAGCGGGAGGCCCGCGAAGGGATCATCGGCCACTACATCCACCACAACCAGCGGGTGGGGGTGTTGGTGGAGCTGAACTGCGAAACCGACTTCGTGGCCCGCAACGAGCTCTTCCAGGCCCTGGCCAAGGATCTGGCCATGCACATCGCCATGATGAACCCCCGCTACATCTCCGCCGAGGAAATCCCGGCGGAGGAGCTGGAGAAGGAGCGGCAGATCTACATCCAAGCCGCCCTCAACGAGGGCAAGCCGCAGCAGATCGCCGAAAAGATCGCCGAAGGCCGCCTGAAGAAGTACCTGGAGGAGGTGGTCCTCCTGGAGCAGCCCTTCGTCAAGGACGATAAGGTCAAGGTGAAGGAGCTCATCCAAGAGGCCATCGCCAAGACCGGGGAAAACATCGTGGTGCGGCGCTTCTGCCGCTTGGAACTGGGGGCGTAACCCATGCGGCCAAGCCGGGGCCCCAACGCCAAGGGCCCCGGTTTTTCCTAAAGCCATGAAGTACAAGCGCGTCCTCCTCAAGCTTTCCGGCGAGTTCCTAACCTCCAACGGCTTCGGCATAGAGCCCGAGGCCACCAAGGCCTTGGCCCGGGAGATAAAGGCCGCCTACGAAACCGGGGTGCAACTCGCCATCGTCATCGGGGCGGGAAACCTCTGGCGCGGGGCGCGCCAAGGCGTGGGCATGGACCGGGCCACCGCCGACTACATCGGCATGCTGGCCACCATCATGAACGCCTTGGCCCTGCAAGACGCCCTGGAGGCCTTGGGCATCCCCACCCGGGTCCAGACCGCCCTCACCATCACCCAGGTGGCAGAGCCCTACATCCGCCGCCGCGCCCTAAGGCACCTGGAGAAGGAGCGCATCGTCATCTTCGGCGGGGGCACGGGCAACCCCTTCTTCTCCACCGACACCGCCGCTGCCCTCCGGGCCTTGGAGGTGGGGGCCGAGGTGGTCCTCATGGCCAAGAACAAGGTGGACGGGGTCTACTCCGATGACCCCCGCAAGAACCCCAACGCCGTGCGCTTCGAGGAACTCACCTACCTGGAGGTCCTAAACCGCGGCCTCCAGGTCATGGACACCACCGCCATCACCCTCTGCATGGAGGCGGGGCTTCCCATCGTGGTGTTTGACATCTTCAAGCCGGGCGCCTTGGTGGGTATTATCCAGGGGGAAAAGGTGGGCACCCTCATCCACACCTAGAAAGGAGGCGCCATGACCCTGAAGGAGCTTTATGCGGAAACCCGAAGCCACATGCAAAAGAGCCTCGAGGCCCTGGAGCACAACCTAGCGGGCCTGCGCTCGGGACGGGCTAACCCCGCTTTGCTCCTCCACCTCAAGGTGGAGTACTACGGCACCCACGTCCCGCTCAACCAGATCGCCACCGTCAGCGCTCCGGATGCCCGGACCCTGGTGGTCCAGTCCTGGGACCAAAACGCCCTCAAGGCCATTGAGAAGGCCATCCGCGACTCCGACCTCGGCCTCAACCCCGCCAACAAGGGGGACGCCCTTTACATCAACATCCCTCCCCTCACGGAGGAACGGCGCAAGGAGCTGGTGAAGGCAGCCCGCCACTACGCCGAGGAGGGCCGGGTGGCCATCCGCAACATCCGCCGCGAGGCCCTGGAAAAGCTCAAAAAGCTCGCTAAGGACCTCCACCTCTCCGAGGACGACACCAAGCGAGCCGAGGCGGAGATCCAAAAGATCACCGACGAGTTCATCGCCAAGGCGGACGAGCTCTTGGAGAAGAAGGAGCAGGAGATCCTGGGCTAGGCCCAGGGCGAGGGGCGGCGTGCCGGCGCTAGGGGTGGGCAAGCCACCCCCCTTTAGGGGGGGTGCGGGATGATCGGGCGGGAGGACCTCCCCACCCGGGTGGCTTCCGCCCTGGTGGGGGCGGGGCTTCTCCTCCTGGTCCTTTGGGCCGGGGTAGCCCTGATCCTGCCCACCTTGGTCCTGGTCCTCCTCCTGGGTGGGCTCGAGCTAAGGGATATGCTGGTCCGGCGGGGCGTCCGCCTCAACCTGCCCCTTTTCTACCTGGGGGGCGTGGGCATCTACCTCTTTTCCTTGCCCGCCCTTTACTGGCACTTCCCCCAGGTACCCTGGCGGGAGGTAGCCTTGGGGCTTTTCCTCATGGCCAGCTTCAGCTACGAGCTTTTGCGGGGCGCCGACCTCACCCGCTTCGCCTTCACCCTTTTCGCCTTCCTCTACCTACCCTGGAGCCTGGGCTACGTCCTCCTCCTGCGGGAAATCCCCGATGGTCGTCTGGGGCTTTGGACCCTAAGCCTACCCATCGTGGCCAGCTTCGCCACGGACATCGGGGCCTACTTCGTGGGCCGGGCTTTCGGCCGCCGGAAGCTCGCCCCGGAGATCAGCCCGGGGAAGACCCTCGAGGGCTCCTTAGGCGGCATCCTGGTGAGCTTCTTGGCCCTCTTGGCTTACACCGGGCTGGTGCGGGAGGTCTTTCCCTTTGGCCTTTTGGAGCTTTGGCTTTTTAGCCTCCTCCTCTCCTTGGCGGCGCAACTCGGCGACCTGGCGGAGTCCATGCTCAAGCGCTTCGCCGGGGTGAAGGACTCGGGGCGTTTCCTGCCCGGGCACGGGGGGCTTTTGGACCGCATAGATAGCCTTCTTTTCACCTTCCCCCTCACCTACTTCCTGGTGGTGCTCTTCACATGAAACGGGTGGTGATCCTGGGTTCCACGGGCTCCATCGGCAGGCAGGCCCTGGAGGTCTGCCGCTGGCGGGGCTATCGGGTGGTGGGCCTGGCCGCAGGGAAGAACCTGGAAGCGCTTTCGCAGCAGATCGCCGAGTGGCAACCTCTCCTGGTGGCGGCAGAGGAAAGCCTCCACCCCGAGCTCAGGGCGCGCTTTCCCGGCCTTAGGCTCGGCACCCCGGAGGAGGTGGCCGCCCTCGAGGCGGAGGTGGCGGTGGCGGCCATCCCGGGCCTGGCTGGCCTTTCCCCCACCCGCGTGGCGGTGAAGACGGGCAAGCGCCTGGCCCTGGCCAACAAGGAGGCCATGGTAGCGGCGGGGCCCCTCCTATGGCAAGAGGTGGAGGCCCACGGAGCCGAGATCCTCCCCGTGGACTCGGAGCACTCCGCCCTCTTCCAGGCCCTCTTAGGGGAGAGGCGGGAGGACGTGGCCGAGCTCATCCTCACGGCAAGCGGCGGCCCCTTCCTCAAGGAGCCCAAAGACCTCTCCCAGGTAACCCCAGAGATGGCCCTGAACCACCCCCGCTGGAGGATGGGCCCCAAGGTCACCGTGGACTCCGCCACCCTGTTCAACAAGGGCCTCGAGGTCCTGGAGGCCAAGGAGCTCTTCCGCTTTCCCCTAGAGAAGATCAAGGTCCTCATCCACCCCCAGGCCTACGTCCACGGCCTGGTGCGCTTCCGAGACGGCAACCTAAAGGCCCAGCTCGGCCCCACGGACATGCGGCTTTTCATCCAGTACGCCCTCACCCACCCCGAGCGGGCGGAAACCCCCCTAAAGGACCTTCCCCTCCCCGGGGTCCTGGAGTTCCTGGAGCCCGACCTAAACCGCTTCCCCGCCCTGGGGGTAGCCTACGAGGCGGGTAGAAGGGGCGGGGTGGCGCAGGTGGCGGTTTCCGCCGCCGACGAGGTGGCGGTGGAAGCCTTCCTGGCGGGCCGGATCCCCTTCCCCCGCATCCCCACGATCCTAGCCCGGGTCCTGGAAGCCACCCCCAGCCTTCCCCTAACATGGGAGAACCTCTTCGCCGTGGACGCTTGGGCCCGGGAAGAGGCCAAGAGGTGGACATGAGCCTTCTTTGGTTCCTCCTCATTATCGGCGTGAGCGTCTTCGTGCACGAGCTCGGGCACTACCTGGCCGCCCGCCTCCAGGGGGTGCGGGTCAAGGCCTTCAGCGTGGGCTTCGGCCCCGTCCTCCTGAGGCGGGAGGCCTTCGGCACCGAGTGGCGGCTTTCCGCCATCCCCTTAGGCGGCTACGCCGACATCGAAGGGCTTCTCCCCGAGGAGCGGGGCCGGGGCTACGACACCCTCCCCTTCCTGGGCAAACTCCTCGTCCTGGTGGCGGGGGTGGCGATGAACGTCCTTCTGGCCTGGGGGCTTTTGGGCTACCTCTTCAGCGCCCAAGGGGTTCCCGAGGCCACGGGGCGGGCGGTGGTCCTGGAGGTCATACCGGGAAGCGTGGCGGAAAGGGTGGGGCTAAAGCCCGGGGACATCCTCTTCGCCGTGGACGGCACCCCCTTCCAAAGGCCCCAAGACCTGGAACGGGTCAAGACCCCCGGCACCCACACCCTTTCCCTCCTGCGCCAGGGGGAAGAGGTCCAGCTCACCCTCGCCTGGGAGGCGGGGATGGAGCGGCTTGGGGTGGTCTACCAGCCCGAGGTGGCCTACCGCAAGGTGGGCTTTGCGGAAGGGCTCGCCTTGGCGGCGCACCGCACCCTGGCCTTCGGCCCGGAGATGGTGCGGGCCCTGGTAAAGGGGCTTCTTGGGGTCCTTGCCGGGAACCCCGATAGCGGGGTCATGGGGCCCGTAGGCATCGTGGCGGAAACGGGCAAGGCGGCGCAGGAGGGGCTTTTCCGCCTGGTGGAGCTGGCGGCGGCCATCAACCTCTCCCTGGCCCTCTTTAACCTCCTGCCCATCCCCGCCCTGGACGGGGGGCGCATCCTCCTCCTCTTCCTCGCCCGCTTCCTCCGCATCCGCCCCGAGCAGGAGGCGGTGGTCCACTACCTGGGCTTCCTGTTCCTTGTCCTTCTGGTCCTCCTCGTCACCTTTCAGGACCTGAGGCGGCTTCTGGGGGGCTGATGGAGGCCACGGTCCTGATCCCCGCCTACAACGAGGCCGCCACCATCGCCCAAGTGGTGCGGGTAGCCAAGGAGGCGGGCTTTCCCGTGGTGGTGGCGGACGACGGGTCCGAGGACGCCACGGCGGAACGGGCCCAGGCAGCGGGGGCGGAGGTGGTGCGCCTGGGGGAGAACCGGGGCAAGGGCGGGGCCATCGCCGCAGGGCTCAGGCGGGTGGCCACCCCTTACGTGATCCTCCTGGACGCCGATCTTCTCGGGCTCAGGCCTGAACACCTCCACGCCCTCCTGAACCCCGTGCGTTCCGGGGAGGCGGAGATGACCGTGGGCGTCTTCCAAGGGGGGAGGCTATCCACGGACCTGGCCATGCGCCTCACCCCCTTCCTCTCGGGGCAAAGGGCCCTGGCCACCAGGGCGCTAACGGGGGTGCCCGGCTTGGAAAGGGCCCGCTACGACCTGGAACTCCTCCTCACCCGCCACGCCAAGGCCCAGGGCTGGCGGGTGCGCTACCTACCCCTTCCCGGGGTGAGCCAGGTGATGAAGGAGGAGAAGCGGGGCCTTCTCCCCGGCTTCTTCCACCGGATGCGCATGTACCGGGAAATCCTCCGCTACTACCTCAAGGCGCACCTGGGGTGAAGCGGAGGAGCTCCACCCATACCCCTCCTGCCCGATAGGCCACCACCCCCAGGCCCAGCACCACATAAAGCTCCTTGAGATCGGTCCCCCCCTTTTCCGTGGTGTAGGCCACCCGCACCCGGTAAGCGTTGAAGGCCCCCGCCTTCACCCTCACCCCTTCCACGGCCTCCACTCGAGCGGAAAGGGCCACCCGCTGTCCCCGGAAGCGGGCGCTTCCCCCCCAGGCCGCCCCGGGGAAGAGCCGGGCCGGGTAGAGGAGGAGGGGGGGCTCAAAGGGAAAGTACCCCTCGGGAAAGCCCACCCCAAGGAGGTACACCCCTTCCGGGGTAAGGCGGAGCCGGTCCTCCCGGAAAAGCCGCTCGTCCTTAAAGTAGCGGAGGCGGTAGCCCTCCGGGGTGGGGAGGAGGTGCTGCCGGGTGCCGTCCCCGTAGGCGTACTGGCCCCCACCGGGGGGCAGGACCTGGGCCAGGGCCACGAGGAAAAGGGGAAGAAGGGCCAAGAGGCGCACCTACTCCGCCTCCCCGAGCTCGTGCCCCCTCCGGGTGGCGGCCTCCACCGCCTCAAAGAAGGCGGCGCGGAGGGCGCGGGCCTCGAGGGCGTGGAGGCCGTGAATGGTGGTGCCCCCGGGGCTTGCCACCTCGTCCTTGAGCGCCGCCGGGTGGCGGGTCTTGAGGAGCTCCCCCGTGGCCGCCAAGGCCTCCGCCGCCAGGCGCAGGGCCAGGGCCCGGGGCATGCCCATCTTGACCCCGGCGTCCGCCAAGGCCTCCGCCACCACCGCCAGGTAGGCGGGGGCGGAGGCGGACATGGCGGTGAAGGGGTCGAAGAGGTGCTCCGGGATCTCGTACACATCCCCCACCGTGGCGAAAAGGGCGCGGGCAAAGTCCAAGTCCCCCGCCTCCTGGGCCTCGCACAAGGCGGTGAGGGCGGTGGAGCTCTCCCCGATCATGGCCGCCAGGTTGGGCATGGCCCGCACCACCCGCCGCGTGTCCAGCCTGCGGGCAAGGACCGCGGTGGACACCCCGGCCATGATGGAGAGGTAGCCCACCTGGGGAAAGGCGATCTCGGGGGCCAGGTGGGGGAAGTCCCGGGGTTGCACCGCCAGGAGCACCCGCTCCACCCGGGCCAGGTCCCTTATCTGCAAAGGCCTTATGCCAAAGGCGCGCGCCAGCTCCTCCGTGCGCTCGGGGGTGCGCCCCACCACCCCCACCTCCTCGGGGCGCAGGAAGCCCCGTTCCAGGGCCCCTTTTAGGATGCTCCGGCCCATCTTCCCCAGGCCCAAGAAGGCAAGCCTCATGCCCTAGAGTCTACCTTCCGCAGGCGCAGGTAATAAAACCCGTCCAGACCCCCTTCCGGGGCCACGTAAACCCCTAAGCCCTGCCGCAGCACGGGCAAAGGACAAGGGAAAGGCTCGGGAACGAACTCGGGATGGCGGGCCAAAAACGCCCTGGCCACCCCTTCCCCCTCCTCCTCCGTGAGGGAGCAGACGGCGTAGACCAGCACCCCCCCCGCTTCCGTGGCGGAGGCGGCGGTTTCCAAGAGCTTGCCTTGGAGCTCAGCCATGCGGCCGGGGTCCTCGAGAGCCAGGCGGTAGCGAAGCTCGGGATGGGTACGGAAGGTGCCGGTGCCGGTGCAGGGGGCGTCCAGAAGCACCTTCTTCCCCCGCTCGGGAATGGGAGCGGTGAGGTCTTGGGTGCGGTAGGCCACCTGGAGGCCGAGTTTCTTGGCCGTGCGCTTCCCCGCCTCCTGCCGCTTGGCGTTTAGGTCATAGGAAATCACCTCCGCCCCGCGGCTTGCCAGGTAGAAGGCCTTTAGCCCCGCCCCGCCGCAGAGGTCCAAAACCCTCTCCCCCGGCTCCGCCTCCAGGAGCTTAGCGGCGAAGAGGGAGGCGGGGTTTTGCGGCTGGAGGCCGAGGGCGGAAAAGTCGGTCTTGGGGCCCTCCCAGACGTAGCTATCGGGGATAGGCCCTGGCCTTAGCCCCTCCACCGGGCGCAAGGCGGTGACGAAAAGGGGTGCCGGCTGGTTGAACCCCTCGGCGAAGGCCAGGCTCCCGAAAAAGCCCCGCCACTCCTCGCAAAGCCAGTCGGGGAGGGAGAGGCGCACGCACTCCGGAGCCCCCCTGGGCTCCAGGCGGCGCAAAACGGCGTTCACGAGCCCCGCAAGCCGGGGGTAGCGCCCCTTCACCGCTTCCACCCAGGGGCTTACCCGGGCGTGGTCCGGCTTGCCCAAGAGCCACTCCAAAGCCCCCAGGCGCAAGGCCCAGCGCACCAGGGGAGGGAGCTTCTCCGGTTGCGGCAGGTGGGGGGCGAGGAGGTGGTCTAAAAGCCGAAGCCGACGCAAGGCGCCGTAGACCAGGTGGGTCGCATAGGCCTTGTCCCGCTCCGGCCACGCCACCCGGTCCAGGGCTCGGTCCAAAAGCTGCTGAGCCCTTCCCCCGCGCTCCACCTCGAGGAGGAGGGCGAGGGCCAGGGCCCTAGGGTTCGCGGCCCTCAAGACTCCAGGGGATGCGCCTTGATGCTGAACTTCAGGGCGGTCCGCTCCTCGTTCTCCAGGTCCAGCTTGACGAAGGCGGGCTTGACCACCAGGTCCAGGTTATCGGGGGCGATGTAGCCCCGGGCGATGGCAATGGCCTTCACCGCCTGGTTCACCGCCTGGGGCCCGATGGCCTGGACCTCCACCTCGCCTTTGGTGCGCAAAAGCGCCGCGATGGCGCCGGCCACGGAGTTGGGGCGGGACTTGGAAGAGACGCGCAACGTTTCCACTTTGACCTCCTGAAAGCTCTTAGGCCACCCCGTTCGGCAAAAACATGGGCGGCTTCAGGGCCCATGCTAGAACAAACGGGCAGCTTGCGCAACTAGGCGGACCGGACCCGCTCCTCCAGGCCCTTGAGGAGGCTTTCCACGTTCTCTTGCATAAGCTTTTGCACCAGCTTCTGCAAGAGCCCCCCGAAGATGGGGATGGTGAGCTCGTAGGTGAGGGTGAGGACCACCCGGGTCCCCTCCCCCTCGGGCAAGAACACCCAGGTGCCTTCGTAGCGGTCAAAATCCCCCTCGGGGGAGAAGAAGCGGTTCCTGAGGTTGGCGTCGTCCCACTCCTCCTCCTCCACCCAGCGCACCCGCTTGCCCATGGCCACCGCCACCCACTCGCTCCGGGTGCGGGAGCCTTCCTGGGCGAGCACTTTGAGGCTTTCCACCTCCTTGAGGTAGGGCTTTAGCCCCTCCAAGTCTTTGGCCAGGGCGTAGACCTTCTCGGGAGGGGCCGGGATATAGCGCTCGGCGCGCACCTCGGGCATGGGCCCTTTTTACCCGTTTTCCTCCTCCTTGGCAAGCCGGTAGGCCTCCAGCGCCACCCCCAAGGGAAAGCCCCGCCCCTGCAGGAAGCGCACCGCCTTGACCTGGTCGTGGCGGCGGGGATAGCGGCGGAGCACCTTTAGGGCCGCCTGCAAGACCTCCTCTTCCCCCACCTCCCCCAGCACCTCCTCCACCACCTCCTCCGCCACCCCCTGGGCCAAGAGGAGGTGGCGGAGCTTGGCAGGGCCGTACTTGCGCCGGGCGGCCACGAAGGTTTCGGCGAAGGCCCGGTCGTCCAGGTAGCCGAGTTGCTCCAGGCGGGCCAAGGCCGCCTCCGCCTCCGCCTCAGGGAAGCGGGCGAGGAGCTTTTCCCGAAGGCGGGCCCGGCTCAGGCCCCGGCGGGCCAGGAGCTTGAGGGCAAAGGCCAAGGCTTCCGTCTTCCCCACCCCTTTAGGGTACGCTATGGCCCATGCGGGTCTATGCCATCGCCGACCCCCACCTCTCCCGCGTCCATCCCAAGCCCATGACCGTCTTCGGCCCCGCCTGGCAGGGGCACCCCGAGGCCTTTTTCCGGGGCTGGCGGGAGGTGGTGGGGGAAGGGGACCTGGTCCTCGTCCCGGGGGACATCTCCTGGGCCATGCGCCTCGGCGAGGCCATTCCCGACCTCTTAGACCTCGCCGCCCTGCCCGGGAAGAAGGTGCTCCTCAAGGGCAACCACGATTACTGGTGGCCCTCCATCAGCCGCCTACGGGCCGTCTTGCCCCCCGGGATGTACGCCCTGCAAAACGACGCCCTGGTCCTGGAAGGGGTGGCGGTGGCCGGCACCCGGGGCTGGCAGTACCCACCCCCGAGCCTCGAGGACGAAAAGATCTTCGCCCGTGAGGTGGAAAGGCTCAAGCTATCCCTAAACGACCTAAGGGGCAAGACCTACCGCTACCTGGTGGTGGCCTTCCACTTTCCCCCCTTCGGCCCCGGGGGGGAGGTCACGCCCCTTTTGCACCTGGCCGCCCAGGCCAAGCCGGACGCGATTGTCTATGGCCACCTTCACGGAGCGGACCCTGGCAAGCTTCCCTCGGCATACCAAGGGATTCCCCTCCACTTGGTTTCGGCCGACGCCTTGGCGTTCCGCCCCAAAAAAATCCTTGAGGTTTAGCCCAAATCGACCAGATGTACTTGATAGCAGATCTATCACTTTATACTAAGTACATGCGGAACTGGAAACCTCTAGGCGTTGGCGTGGAGAGCCTTTTCTTGGTCACGCCCCTCACCTGGTGGATAAACTTTGGGGTGTATATTTATCAATATAAGGGATTCCAAATCGACGCTGGCCCCCTTCGGACTTTCCGCTATACAAGCCGTGCGGAAGTCCTTTTTATCACCCACACCCATGAGGACCATGCTGGGGGAGCGGCCCGCCTTTCCCTGCCTATTTTCACCGGAAAAGAAGCGGCACACCTCTTACAAAATCCCCCTTCCCTCTCCTTTTACCGACGTCTAGTATGGGGAACACTGAAACCCGTCCGCGCCCAAGCTGCGGAGCGGGTAGGGTCTTTTTTCATCCTCCCCACACCAGGACATGCACCCGATCATGTGGTCATATATGACGAAGAGGCGGGCTTGGTCTTTGGGGGCGATCTTTTTCTTTCGGTGAGGGCCAACGTTGCTCCCCCCGGCTTTGACGTAGAAGCCCTTATCCAAAGCTTACGGAAGGTAATAGAACTCAAACCGCGCCACTTCTTCTGCGCCCACGCAGGGGTTGTGGAAAATCCACTCCGAGCCTTAACGGCAAAGTTGGATTTTCTAGAACGCACCCGCGAACAAGCCATTCGGCTTAAACAAAAAGGATTTCATCCTACTGAAATACGTGACCACCTCTTTGGTGGGGAGAGCCCTTGGGCCCTGTTTTCTGGGGGAATAATGAGCCGGTTACGCTTCGTGCGCGCTCTGCTGAAGGAAGATTAGCCCATGCGAAACCTCGGGCTACTGTTTGGCTTACAAGGGGGGCTTCTTCTCCTGGGAACTTCAGGCATGCTTTTACTGGGACTCCCTTTAGATACACCCCAACGGGAACAGAGCATATGGCTAGCCGTGGCTTTGCTACTCTCCCTTTGGTATTTGGAAGTTATTTTCCAAAAGACTTTCCCCGCCTCCTTTATGGAAGTAGAAAGGCTCCACCGCGAACTAGGCGTAGCCTTACGGCAGGCAAGATTAGGGCCGCCTGCACTTCTACTGCTTGCCTTTCTTTCTGGGATAGCCGAGGAGATTTTTTTTCGGGGCCTCCTACAGAGCCTTCTGATGGCTTGGTTAGGACCAGGTGGACTTTTCCTACAGGCCCTTCTCTTCGCCCTCCTCCACCCCGCCCCGCCACGGGCCTTCGCCTACCCCCTTTACACCTTCGTGGCCGGGCTTCTTTTGGGGTGGGCTTACCTCCACACGGGAAGCCTCTTTCCCGGCATCCTGGCCCATGTCCTCCACAACGCCCGGGGGTTTTACGAGCTCTGGCGCGAAACCTAGTCCACTCCTTCTGGACCAAGGCCCTATTATGGGGGTTCCGGGCGCCTTTGCCTAGGACCTGAAGCACAGTTCCCCACGGGGACGTGCTACAATGAAGGTAAGCTATGACAACTCCCGCCAAGCCCCTATGAAGGAGGGCGCACATGAACGAGCTGGAGCGCATCCGCCGCCGCCAGAACCTCGAGGCCTACCGGGCCCTTAGCTGGGAAGGCCCCTTCGCCGACTACCTGCGCCTCCTCAAGGAGGACCCAAGGCCCCTAAGGACCAGCTTCCAGCGGGTCCACGACATGATCCTGGCCCAAGGGGTGGAGGAATACACCCTCTTCCGGGAGAAGCTCCTCCACTACCGCTTTTTTGACGACCCCTTCGAGGAGGGCAAGGACGCCATCTTCGGCCTGGACAAGCCCCTCATGCGCCTGGTGGCCACCCTGAAGGCGGCGGCCCACCGCCTGGGCCCGGAGCGGCGCATCCTCCTCCTCCACGGCCCCGTGGGCTCGGCCAAGAGCACCATCGCCCGCCTCCTCAAGAAGGGCCTGGAGGCGTATAGCCGCACGGAGGAGGGGAAGCTTTACACCTTTTACTGGAAGACCGAGGAAGGCCCCCTCCCCTGCCCCATGCACGAGGAGCCCTTGCACCTCTTACCCAAGGAGATCCGGGAGGAGTTCTTGGCGGAGCTCCGGGCGCTTCACCCCGAGTACCCCTATCCCCTCGAGGTGGAGGGCGACCTCTGCCCGGTTTGCCGCTTCCAGATGCGGGAGGCCCTGGCCCGCTACCAAGGGGACCTGGCCGCGGTCTTGGAACACGAGGTGGGGGTGAAGCGGCTGGTCCTTTCGGAGAAGGACCGCGTGGGCATCGGTACCTTCCAGCCCAAGGACGAGAAGAACCAGGACGCCACGGAGCTCACCGGGGACATCAACTACCGCAAGGTGGCCATCTACGGCTCCGACTCCGACCCCCGGGCCTTCAACTTTGACGGGGAGCTCAACATCGCCAACCGGGGCCTGGTGGAGTTCATCGAGATCCTGAAGCTGGATGTGGCCTTCCTGTACGACCTCCTCACCGCCAGCCAGGAGCACAAGATCAAGTCCAAGAAGTTCGCCCAGACGGACATAGACGAGATCATTTTGGGCCACACCAACGAACCCGAGTACCGAAAGCTCCAGGCCAACGAGTACATGGAGGCCCTGCGGGACCGCACCATCAAGATCGACGTCCCCTACATCCTCCGGGTTTCCGACGAGGTAAAGATTTACCAACGCGACTTCGCCAAGGTGCGGGCCAAGCACATCGCCCCCCACACCCTGGAGATGGCCGCCACCTGGGCCGTCTTGACCCGGCTGGAGCCCCCGAAGCGGGCTGGGCTCACCTTGATGCAGAAGCTCAAGCTCTACGACGGCAAGCTCCTTCCCGGCTGGACGGAGGAGGCGGTGCGGGAGCTCATGCAGGAGGCCAAGCGGGAGGGCTTGGAGGGCATTAGCCCCCGCTACATCCAGGACAAGATCTCCAACGTCCTGGTCACCAGCGAGGAGCCTTGCATCAATCCCTTCATGGTGATGAACGAGCTGGAAGAGGGCCTGAAGCACCATTCCCTGATCTCCGACGAGAAGACCAAGGAGCGCTACAAGGCCCTCTTGCAGGAGGTGAAGGCGGAGTACGCCGAGATCGTGAAAAACGAGGTGCAAAGGGCCATCGCTGCCGATGAGGAGGCCTTGAACCGCCTCTTCCACAACTACATCGACCACGTGAAGGCCTACGTGCTGGGGGAGAAGGTGAAAAACCCCTACACCGGCGCCCCCGAGCCGCCCAACGAACGGCTCATGCGCTCGGTGGAGGAAAGGATTGAGATCCCCGAGTCCCGCAAGGACGACTTCCGCCGCGAGATCATGAACTACATCGGGGCCCTGGCCCTGGAGGGGAAACCCTTCACCTACAAGGATAACGACCGCCTGCGCCGCGCCCTCGAGCTCAAGCTCTTTGAGGACCAGAAGGACACCATCCGGCTTTCCGCCTTGGTCTCCGGGGTGGTGGACCCGGAAACCCAGGCCAAGATCGACGTGGTGAAGGCGAGGCTCATCCGGGACTACGGCTACTGCGAGCACTGCGCCAGCGGCGTCTTGGAGTTCGCCGCCTCCCTCTTCGCCCGGAGCGAACGATGACGAGAGGGGAAGGCTTTTTGCCCATCGCCCGCGACCTGGAGCGCTTCAAAGAGATCGTGCGGGGGGAAGTGAAGAAAAGGGCGCGGGAGTTCCTCACCCGGGAGGAGCTCTTCGGGCAGGTGGAAGGGCGGCTCGTTTCCATCCCCTTGCCCCAGCTGGAGCTCCCCAAGATCGTCTACGGGGACCCCTTGGGGGAGGGCTTCGGCCTTGGGGGACCCGGGGACGAGGCCCTGGGGGAGGGGGGGCACATCCCCGTGGCGGAGCTGGAGCTGGAGGAGTTTTTAGAGCTCATGGGGGAGGCCTTGCGCCTACCCCGCCTGTTGCCCAAGGGGGAGGGGGAGGTGACGGAGGAGGCCTTTCGCTACACCACCATCGCTCGCACGGGGCCCCGGGGGCTCCGCCACGTGCGCCGCACCCTGAAGGAAAGCCTGAAAAGGGCCCTCCTCACCGGGGAGTATCGGCCGGAAGAGCCCCGCCTGCTTCCCCAGAAGGAGGACCTCCGCTACAAGGCCCCCAAGAAGCGGCCCAAGCCCCACGCCCAGGCGGTGGTCCTCTTCGCCTTGGACGTTTCCGGAAGCATGCGGGACGAAGAGCTTCGGCTGGTGAAGACCCTTTCCTTCTGGATCACCCTCTGGATCAAGCGCCACTTCCCCCGCCTGGAGCGGCGCTACCTCCTCCACGACGCCGAGGCCTGGGAGGTTTCCGAGGAGGAGTTCTTTCGCGCCCAAGAGGGAGGGGGGACGCGGCTTTCCAGCGCCCTCCTCCTGGCCGAGGAGATCCTCAAGGCCTACCCCGAGGCCTTCTACAACCGCTACCTCTACCATTTCTCCGACGGGGAGAACTGGCAGGGGGATACCCCCATCGCCCTCGAGGCCCTGCGCCGCCTCCTCCCCACCCTCGCCCTTTACGGCTACGCCCAGGTGCAGGGGCCATACGGCCAGGGCCGTTTCCTGGACGAGGTGCGGGACGCTTTGGCGGGCCAGGCGGGCCTCGCCACCGCCGAGGTGCGGGGCCGGGAGGACCTGCCCACCGCCCTAAGGCGCCTTTTGGGAGGGTAAGCGTGGAGAAGGAGCTTCGCCGGTGGGCCCAGCGCCTGCGGGAAAGGGCGGAGGCGGAAGGCCTCTCCTTCCCTCCCGTCCTCTTCGAGGAGGTAACCCCAGAGGAGATGGCCATGCTGGCCGCCTACGGGGGCTTCCCCCGCCGCTACCCCCACTGGCGCTGGGGAAGCGAGTACCTGCGCTACCGGGAAACCTACCGCTATGGCCTCGGCCGCATCTACGAGTTGGTGGTGAACACCCACCCCGTGCAGGCCTACCTCCTCCGGGGAAACACCCTCCTGGCCCAGAAGCTGGTCATGGCCCACGTCTACGCCCACGCCGACTTCTTCCACCACAACCTGGCCTTCAAGCCCATCCCCAAGGACATGCTGGCGGAGATGGCCCACCACGCCGCCTACGTGGAAAAGGCCATGGAGCGGCACGGGGCCAAGGCGGTGGAGGAGTTTCTGGACCTGGCCCTCTCCCTGGAGAACCTCATCGACCCCCACGCCCCCTACATCCAACGGCCTGAGGAAGAGGAGGAAGAGGCCCCAAAGCGCCTTCGGGTCCGCCCCTACCTGGACCCCTTCGTCAACCCGCCCCCCGAGTTTCCCAAGGAGGCGGAGGAGGGGGCCAAGCCCAAGCCCCTGCCCCCAAAGCCTACCCGGGACATCCTAGGGTTCCTGGCCCGGCACGCTCCCCTGGCTCCATGGCAAAAGGGGATCCTGGAGATTATCCGGGAGGAAAGCCTCTACTACGTGCCCCAGGCGGCCACCAAGATCCTCAACGAGGGCTGGGCCACCTACTGGCACACCAAGCTCCTCCTCCCCCTCCTCACCCCGGAGGAGGCGGTGGAGTTCGCCGAGTTGCAGGCGGGCCTCCTTGCCCCCCACGGGCTCAACCCCTACCGCTTAGGCTACCTCCTGCTCCAAGAGGTGGAGGAGCGCTGGGATAAGGGGCGCTTCGGCCCGGAGTACGAGGCCTTGCCCCTGGGGGAAAAGCTCCGCTACGAAAGGCCCACGGGAGAGGGGCGAAAAAAGCTTTTCCAGGTGCGCACCGTCCACACCGACCTGAGCTTCCTGGAGGAATTCCTCACCCTCGAGTTCGCCCTGCGCCAGCGCCTCCTCTCCCCAGGGGAGCTGGAAGCCTTCCCCCAAGCCAAGCAAGCCCTCCTCTTCCGCCTCACCAACGCCGGCTACCCCATCGTGGAGCTCCTTGACGCCAACTACCAAAACCGGGGCGAGCTCCTCCTGGCCCACGCCTACGAGGGGGCAGAGCTGGACCTGAGAAAAACCCAGGCGGTCTTGGAAAACCTCCACCGCCTCTGGGGCCGCCCCGTCCACCTGAGGACCGTGGTGGGGGGCAAGGAGAAGCTCCTCTCCGCCGGGGCCTAGCGCAAGGCCCGCAGGTAGCCTAAAAGCACCGCCTCGGAAAGCTCTCCCAGGTGCCGGGCCACAAGCCGCCCCTCCCGGTCAAAAAAGAAGGTGGTGGGCAGGCCCTGCACCCCAAGGGCCTGGGAAAGCTGGGTTTCCGGGTCCAGCAGGACCCAGTCCGCCGCCAGCCCCTCCTGTTCCAAGAAGCTCCGCACCACCGCCGGACCCTCCCCCTGGCTCACGAAGGCGAAGCGCACCTCGGGGTTTTCCTGGCTCAAGCGCATCATCATGGGCAGCTCGCGGCGGCAGGGGGGGCACCAGGTGGCCCAGGCGTTCAGGACCAGGGGTTTGCCCCGGAACTCCTGGAGGTTCACCGGGGTGCCCCCCAAGGTGGTGAGGGTAAGGGCGGGAAGCCCCCCCTCCTGCCGGCCACCCCCGCGAAGGAAAAGCCCCGCCACGAGACCCGCCGCCAAAGCGGCCACCAGGGCGTAGCGCCAAAGGTGCTTGGGCAAAACCATGAGCGTGTACCCTCCCGAAGCCAAGATACCCCAAAGGGGGTCAAAACCCCCCTGCCAGACGTAGAGAATGGAAAGGGGGTCGCGGGCGTAGACGGGAAAGTTTTCCAGCACAAACCCAAGCCGCGCCCCCAGAAGCCCTACCCAGATGGCGTTGTAGGCCCACGGGGCAATCCTCCTGTCCACCCTGCGGGCCAGGACCTCCGCCACCACCACCCCGGCCAGGAGGGCCAGGGCCACCTGGACCCGGGCCCAGGGGATGGCGAAAGGCCCCACCTGCAAGGCGTCCATCAGCGGACCAAGGGGTAGCCTGCCCGCGCGATGGCCAACACCCCTCCTTCCACGTTGTAGAGGTTGGTGTAGCCCTTCTTTTTCAGGTATTCCGCCGCCTGGCGGCTGCGGTTGCCGCTACGACAGTAGAGGTAGACGGGCTTGTCCTTGGGGAGGGTATCCGCCCAACGGGCCACCTCCTCCACAGGGAGGTTCACCGCTCCCGGCACGTGGCCTTGGGCGAACTCCGCAGGCGTGCGCACGTCCACCACCATGGCCCCGGCGCTCAAGGCCCGGTAGAGCTCCTCCGGGGACACGTTCTGGTAGCTCCCCTTGGGACCGCAGGCGAAGAGGAAGAGGGGAAGAAGGGCGAGAAGGGCGCGGCGGGTCATCTTAGGCCCGAACCCCCACGGCCTTGCGGATGGCCTGGAGGAACTGGGAAAGGGGCTGGGCCCCCAACACCCGCTCCTTGCCCTCGTTGATGATGGTGTCGGGCACCCCGTGGATGTGGTAGCGATTGGAAAGCTCGGGGAACTCGTTGGCCTCGATCATCTCGCCCCAGACCTTGGAGGAGGCGTAGGCCATGCGGTGGGCGGTGCGCACCGCCTGCGGGCAGTAGGGGCAGGTGGGGGTGACGAAAACCTGGAGCCGCACCTCCTCGGGAAGGTTGTTAAGCTCCTGGACCACGTTTTCCGGCAGGCCGTGCCCATCGCGGCCCAGCATCTCCAGGTCCTCGAGGAGGCTGGCGAACTCGTATCCCGCCGGAATCCCCCGGTAGCGGAGGTTAATGGCCTCCGAGCCCTTTTCCCGCAGGATCAGGGTGGGGGCCGCCTCCACCTTATAGGTCTTGGCCATCTCCTGCCCCTCGGGGGTGGCGAGGTCGTAGACCACCAGGTGGAGCTTGTCGGAAAGGGGGGCGAGCTCCTCCAAGAGCTGCTTGGTTTCCTTGCAGTAAAGGCAGGGTTCCTTGCCCGGGGCGATGAGGGTGGAAGAGTCGGTAAAGAGCACCATCTCCACATCCCGGGTAAGGCTAGAAAGCCGCTCGCGAACGATCTCTTGCTCCTTGGGTCCCAGTAACGGCATCGCTTCCTCCTTAAGCTGGATACCCCCGTAGGGGTACGTCCTTTGACAAATATAACAGATGACGTCGCCCCTTCATAGAGAGAGACCTCACGTTGCGCGGGCTTGACACCAATTACCCCCATAGGGTATCTTAGGCGCGTGGGGACAAAGGTCCCGTCTAGGAGGTAAACCCATGGTCTTCCGGCAAATCTACGAGGAAGGTTTGGCGCAGATGAGCTACGTTCTAGGGTGCGCCGCCACCGGAGAAGCCTTGGTGGTGGACCCCAAGCGGGACGTGGACACCTATCTCGAGCTCGCCCAAAGCCTGGGCCTGCGCATCACCGCCATCGCCGAAACCCACATCCACGCCGACTACCTCTCGGGAGCTAGGGAACTGGCCAAGGCCACAGGGGCCACCCTCTACCTCTCGGACGAGGGGGACGAGAACTGGAAGTACCGGGGCCTGGAGGGCTTCTCCCACGTGCTTCTGAAAGACGGCGACGAGTTTAAGGTGGGGAACATCCGGGTGAAGGCGGTCCATACCCCGGGCCACACCCCCGAGCACCTCTCCTTCCTGGTGGCGGACGGGGCGGTGACGGACGAGCCCCTCCTCTTCCTCACCGGGGACTTCGTCTTCGTGGGGGACGTGGGGCGGCCCGACCTCTTGGAGGAGGCGGCCGGGTTTAAGGGCACGGCGGAACCCGGGGCTAGGCGCATGTACCGCAGCCTCAAGGAGAAGTTCCTCACCCTTCCCGACCACGTGCAGGTCTGGCCCGGCCACGGGGCGGGGTCGGCCTGCGGCAAGGCCCTCGGGGCCCTTCCCGCCACCACCGTGGGCTACGAGCGGCGCCACGCCTGGTGGGCGGAGTACCTGGAACGGGGCGATGAGGAGGGGTTCGTGAAGGCCCTCCTCCAAGGCCAGCCTGAAGCCCCCACCTACTTCAAGGAAATGAAGCGGCTCAACCGGGACGGCATGCCCATCCTGGGCGGCATCCCCCACCCCGGGCGGCTCACCCAGGCCCAGTTCCTCCGCTGGCTGGAGAAGGGGGCCATCCTGGTGGACACCCGGGATAAGTTCGCCTTCGCTGGGGGACATCTGAAGGGGGCCATCAACATCCCCGCAGGGAAGAACTTCGCCACCTGGGCGGGCTGGCTTCTCCCCTACGACCGACCCCTGGTTCTCCTGGCTCACCCCTCCGAGGTGGAGGCCCTCACCCGGGCCCTGATCCGCATCGGGCTAGACGAGGTAGTGGGGTATATCCCGGGCCTCGAGGGCTACGCCCAAGGGGAGCTAGAAACCGTGCCCCAGATCACGGCCAAGGAGGCCAAGGCCCTTTGGGAACGGGGTGAGGCGGTGGTCTTGGACGTGCGGGGGCGGGACGAGTACCTGGCCGGGCACATCCCGGGGGCCCTGAACATCCATGCGGGCAGGGTGCTGGCCCACCTCCCCAAACTTCCCAAGGACAAGCCCCTCATCGTTCACTGCTTGGGCGGGGACCGTTCCAGCACCGCCATCTCCGCCCTGCTGGCCCACGGCTTCCGCAACGCCCTGAACCTCACTGGGGGGATTAGGGCCTGGCAGGAAGCCGGCTTCCCCATGGTGAAAGGTGATGAACTGGTGACTGTTTAAGGAGGCGAACCGTGTACGAAACCCAAGTGAAAGACCTGTCCCCCGAGGAGGCCAAAAAGCTTTACGAGGCGGGCGTGCCCTTCTTCGACGTGCGGGAGGTGGAGGAGTACGCTCAGGCCCGCATCCCCGGGGCCCAGCTCCTTCCCCTTTCCGAGTTCATGGCCCGCTACGGGGAGATCCCCAAGGACCGCCCCGTGGTCCTTTACTGCCGCACGGGCAACCGCTCCTGGCAGGCGGCAGCCTGGCTTAGCGCCCAAGGTTATCAGGTGTACAACCTCGAGGGGGGCATCGTCCGCTGGTACCGCGCAGGGCTCCCCGTGGACACCACCCCGGTGGAGGTGGGCTACGGCGCCACCTCCTACCGGGAGGTGGGGCCCTTGGAAGCGGCCAAGCTCTTGGAGGAAGCCTTCGTGGTGGACGTGCGGGAGGCGTGGGAATACGGGGAAGGACACGTGCCCAAGGCGGTGAACATTCCCCTTTCCACCCTCCCCCAGCGCCTGAACGAGCTCCCCAAGGACCGTCTCATCCTCCTGGTGTGTAACTCCGGGAACCGCTCAGGGGTGGCGGCGGACTTTTTGGTGCAGCAGGGCTTTGACGGGGAGAAGGTCTACAACCTGGAAGGCGGGACCTACGCCTGGGCCGCCTCGGGCCTGCCCCTGGAGCGATGAGTCTCGCCCTTCTTGGTGCCCTCCTCATCGGCCTCTCCTTGGGGCTTTTAGGCTCCGGGGGCTCCATCCTCACCGTGCCCGTCCTGGTCTACCTCCTGGGGGAGCCCCCCAAGCAGGCCATTGCGGAAAGCCTCCTCATCGTGGGGGGAATCGCCCTCCTGGGGGCCATCCCCTACGCCCTGAGGGGTCTTGTGGATTGGCGGAACGTCCTTTTCTTCGGCCTGCCCGGGATGGCGGGCACGTATCTGGGCGCCTTCCTTTCCCGGTACGTTTCGGGCGAGGTGCAACTCTTGGTCTTCGCCCTGGTCATGCTCCTCGCCGCATACTTCATGGCCCGGCCCATTCCCCTGGCCCAAGGGGGGAAGCGCAAGGGCTGGAAAATCGTCCTGGACGGCTTAGCCGTGGGGGCTCTTACGGGGTTCGTGGGGGTAGGGGGCGGGTTTTTGATCGTGCCCGCCCTGGTCCTCCTGGGGGGGCTTCCCATGCACCTGGCGGTGGGCACGAGCCTCCTCATCATCGCCCTCAAGTCCTTCTCCGGGTTTTACAAGTACCTCCACCTCTTGCCCGAGTACGGCCTCGCGGTGAACTACGCCGTGGTAGGACTCTTTATCGCCGTGGGGCTCCTGGGAAGCCTCCTTGGGGGAAGGATCGCCCTTAGGCTTCCCCAGGCCTCCCTGAAGCGGGGCTTCGCCCTCTTCCTGGTGGTCATGGGGGTCTTTATCGTGGCGCAAAGCCTTTAGGGGTATCCTATAGGGGTGCCCTTCCGCACCCTCATGGCCGTGCAGGCGGAGGTCCTGCCGGAAGCCTACCGCACGGAGGAGGCCTTCCGGGAGCGGGTCTATGGCCTCCTAGGCCCCCTGAAGGGCACCCCCGCCCCCCGCCTAGTTGCCTTCCCCGAGCTCTTTGGCCTGCCCCTCCTCCTCCACCTGGAGGGGGAGTTTCACTTAAGGGAACTCCTCCAAAACCCCCTTTCCCCCTGGCGGCGGGCCAGGCGGGCCTACGCGGTCTTCCACCGGGTGATGGCGGAGGCGGCGAAGGCCCACGGCACCTACCTCCTTGCGGGAAGCATCCTCGCCCCGCCCTACGAGGAAGAGCTCGCCCGGGGGCGCTTTGCCCGAAGCCCTTTGTTCCAGAACCTGGCCCTCTTCTATAACCCCGAGGGGCGTCTCCTGGCCCAGGTGCCCAAGATGGAGCGCACCCCCCCCGAGCGCTGGCTCAAGGGGGGGCGTTTCGGCCCCCACGTGGTGGAAACCCAAGCCGGGCGAGTGGGGATCCTCATCTGCCTGGACGGTTTCTTCGAGCGCCACCTGGCCCGGGTGGACGCCTTGGGGGCCGAGGTCCTCCTCCAGCCCTCCGCCAATCCCGCCCCCTGGGAGAAGCCCTGGCCCTGGGACCCTTCCCGGCGGGAGGGGGAGGTGTGGCTGGCCTCGGCCCGGGAAAGGCTCTTGGGGCGGGAGCACCTGAAGGTGCTCCTAAATCCCATGCTGAACGGGAAAATCCTCGGGCTCACCTTTGAGGGGCAAAGCGGCATCTACGCCCCCGGCGAGGCCTTGGTTCTGGCCCAGGGCCCCGTGGGGGACGAGGCCCTCCTCCACTTTCCCTAAAGCCTTTCCGGGAAAAGCCGGATGGGGTAGGGGCGGATGAGGGCCTTGGCGAGCTTCTCCCAGGCCCGGTCCTTCACGCCGGCGGCGAGCTCCTCCGCCACCTCCTCCAAGGGGTAGCGGCCTGCGGGCTTCACCGCCTCCAGGAGGAGGATGTGGAAGCCGAACTGCGTCCCCACTGGGCCGGAAACCTCCCCGGGCTTCAGGCGCAAGAGGGCCTCTTCAAAAGCGGGGATGTAGGTGCCCTTCGGCTCGCAGCCCAAGTCCCCGCCCGCCTCCTTGGAGCCCGGGTCCTGGGACAGGGCCTGGGCCACCTGAGGGAAGGGCTCTCCCTTCTCCAAGCGGCCTAGGGCCTCCCTGGCCGCCTCGAGGGTGGGCAAGAGGATGTGCCGGGCGCAGTAGAGGGTTCCGTGGCGGTACTCCGGGGAGAGGAGCCAAAGGGCCTTGAGGGCGGCAGGGGGCACCTCTATCCTTTCCCGGTAATGCTTTTCCAGGGCCTCCAGGGCCAAGGCCTCCGCCACCAGCAGGCGGTAGGCGGCGAGGTCGGGAAGCCCTGCACCCTGCAAGGCCTGGCCCAAAGCCGCCTCGTCGGGGAAGGCCTCGAGGAGGGCCTGCACCTGGGCCTCCACCGCCTCCGGCTTGGGCCAAAACCCCAGGGCCTTCGCCGCCTGCAACAAGGCCCGCTCCTCCGCCAAGGCCTCCAGGTACTGGGGCCGGTACTGGGCCAGAAGGGCCCGGGTTTCCTCCGAGTCGGGAAGGCCCAGTTGCCTTAGGGCGCTTTTGGCAAAAAGGCCGAAGCGGAGCTCAAACTGGCTCTTGGTGAGGGCCTCCGTCCCCACCTGGGCCACCACGGGGTCTTCTTGGGCCAGGGCCAAGGGGCTTAGGGTGAGAACAAGGGCGAGAAGAAAGGCGCGCATGCCCCATGCTAGCATGGGGGGCGTGAACGACCTGATCCTGAAGGCGGCCCGGGGGCTTCCCACCCCCAGGCCCCCCGTCTGGTTCATGCGCCAAGCGGGCCGCTACCAAAAGGAGTACCAAAAGATTCGGGAACGCTACACCTTGCCCGAGATCGTGCGCCACCCCGAGGTGGCCGCCGAGGTGACGCTTTTGCCCGTGCGGCAACTGGGGGTGGACGCCGCCATCCTCTTCGCCGACATCACCACCCCCCTGTACGGCATGGGGGTGGAGCTTTCCCTGGTGGAGGGCAAGGGCCCGGTGATCCATCACCCCATTCGGGACGAAAAGGGGGTGGAGGCCCTCTTGCCCCTGGAGCCCGAGGAGGCGGTGCCCTTCGTGCTCGAGGCCATCCGCATCCTGAAGCGGGAGCTAACCGTACCCCTCATCGGCTTCGCCGGGGCCCCCTTCACCCTGGCGAGCTACCTGGTGGAGGGAGGGCCAAGCCGGCACTTCCTGGAGGTGAAGGCCTTCATGTACCGGGAGGAGGCGCTGTGGCACCGCCTTATGGCCCGGCTCGCCGAGGCCATGGCCCGCTACCTCCGGGCCCAAGCTGAGGCGGGGGCGGACCTCCTCCAGGTCTTCGACTCCTGGGTGGGGGCCCTTTCCCCCGCCGACTACCGCCGCTACGTGAAGCCCCACATGGCATGGCTCTTCCAGGCCCTAAAGCCCCTGGGGGTGCCGGTGATCCACTTTGGGGTGGGGACCATGGGGCTTCTAAGGGACATGCGGGAGGCCGGGGGGGACGTCCTCGGCCTGGACCACCACACCCCCCTCCCTTGGGCCCGGGAGGTCCTGGGGGGGGTGCCGGTGCAGGGCAACCTAGACCCCGCCCTCCTCTTCGCCCCCAAGGAGGTCCTCAAGCGGGAGGTCCTGCGCATCCTGGAGGAAAACGGGGGACGGCCCGGGCACATCTTCAACCTTGGGCACGGGATCCTGCCCAAGACCCCGGTGGAAAACGTGCGCTACGTGGTAGAACTCCTGAAGGAGGTGGCGGCGTGAACGTACTCCTGATGGCCTACGGTACCCCCTACGCCCCCGAGGAGATCGAGCCCTACTACACCGACATCCGCCGGGGCAAGAAACCCCCAGAAGAGCTCCTCAAGGAGCTCAGCGAGCGCTACGAGCGCATCGGCAAAAGCCCCTTGAACGAGATCACCCTGGTCCAGGCCCTGAGGCTCCAGGCCCTTTTGAACCTCGAGGCCCCCCCCCTTCCCAAGCGCCTTCTGGGCCCCTTCGCCCCCCGGGCCCCCCACGGCCCGGCCCGGGTCTATGTGGGCACCAAGCACTGGCACCCCACCCTGGGCGAGGCGGTGGCGGCCATGCACGAGGACGGGGTGCGGCGGGCGGTGGCCATCGTGGCCGCCCCCCACTACTCCTTGAGGAGCGTGGCGGAGTACAAGGAGAAGGTGGAAGCCGCCCTCAAGGCCCTGCCCGAGGCCATAGACTTCGTCTGGGTGGAAAGCTACGAGGCCCACCCCGGCCTCATCGCCGCCTACGCCAGGCGGCTGGAAGAGGCCATCTGGCGCCTTCGGGACCCCAAGCGGGCCGCCTACGTCTTCACCGCCCACTCCATCCCCCTTGCGGCGGTGGAGCGGGGCGACCCTTACCCCAAGCAGGTGGAGAAGACGGCGGAGCTCATTGCCAAGCGCCTTTCCCTGCCCCGCTTCTATGTGGCCTACCAGTCGGCGGGGCGCACCCCCGAGCCCTGGCTCGGCCCGGACATCAACGAGCTCCTGCGGCACCTTAGGGAGGAAGGCTACGCCGAGGCGGTGGTGCAGGCGGTGGGCTTCCCCGCCGACCACCTGGAGGTCTTCTACGACCTGGACCTCGAGGCCCAGGCCACCGCGGCGGAGGTGGGCCTGAGGCTCCTTAGGGCCCGGAGCCTCAACGCCGACCTGGATTACATCCAGGTCCTCAAGGACCTGGTGGAGGCGGCGTGGCTCAGGTAGCCATCGTGGGGGGAGGGTGGGCGGGGCTTTCCGCTGCCCTCTCCCTCCAGGCAGAAGGGGTGGATTTCCTCCTCCTGGAGGCCACGCCCCGCCTGGGGGGGAAGGTCTTCACCCACCAGGGGGAAGGCTTTTTGGTGGAGGGCGGCCCAGACGCTAGCGTGCGCTACAAGAAGGAGGTCCTGGAGCTGGCCCAGGCCCTGGGCCTGGAGCCCATCGGCACCCTTCCCGCCAAACCCTCCGCCTACATCCTGCGCAAGGGCAAAGCCCATCCCCTCCCTGAGGGGCTACTCCAGGTGGTGCCGGGGGACCTCAAGGCCTTGGCCAAGACCCCCCTCCTTTCCCTTTCCGGGAAGCTCCGGGCCCTTTACGACCTCTTCCTCCCCCGGGGGGACAAGGAGGACGAAAGCCTAAAGGAGTTCGTGGAAAGGCGCCTTGGCCCCGAGGTCTTCGCCGCCTTGGTGGCCCCCCTGGCTGGGGGGATCTACGGGGGGGAGCCGGAGGAGCTTTCCCTGCGGGCCGCTTTCCCCGCCCTTTTGGAGCTGGAGCGGAAGCACCGAAGCCTCCTCCTGGGGGCCATGCGAACCCGAAGGGGGCGGGGAAGCCGCGAAGGGGGAAGCCTCTTCTTCTCCTTCGCCCAGGGGCTATCCGCCCTCACCCGGAGGATGGCGGAAAGGGTAGCCGACCGGGTCCTCCTCGCCACCCCGGTCCTGGCCCTGGAGCCCTTGGGCGGCCGCTTTCGCCTCCACACCCCTAAGGGCGCCCTGGAGGTGGAGGCGGTGATCCTCGCCACCCCCGCCCCCGTGGCCGCCTCCCTCCTGAGGCCCTTCCTCCCCGAGGCCACGGCCCTTCTAAAGGGCATCCCCCACACCCCGGCGGCCACGGTGAGCCTGGCCTTTAAGGAGGCGCTCCCCGTGGAGGGGCACGGCCTCCTCATCGCCCAGGGGGAGAACTACCGGGCGCGCGGCTTCACCTGGACGCACCAGAAGTGGCCGGGCCGGGCCCCTGAGGGCTTTAGCCTGGTGCGGGCCTACTTCTCCGGGGAGGCGGCCCGGAAGGGCGAAGGGGAGCTGGCCCGGCTCGCCCTGGAGGACCTCCAGCGCTACCTGGGTAAGGCGGTGCGGCCCGAGCGCACCTTCGTCTTCCGCTTCCCCGAGGGGATGCCCGCCTATCGGGTAGGGCACCTGGACCGCCTGGCCCGCCTGGAGATGGCCCTCCTCGAGGCTCCTGGGCTCTTCCTGGCGGGGAACTACCTCTTGGGCGTGGGGCTTCCCGAGGTGGTGCGCTCGGGCAAGAAGGCGGCGGAAAGGGCCCTCGCCCATCTCTCCCTAACCCCCCCTGGCAAAGAGGAAACCTCCCGGTTAGGATAACGCCAACATGCCCCTCCCCTACTCCGCCGTCGCCCTGGGCGCCCTTTTCCTGGGGCTTCTGGCCGGGTTTTGGGGGTATAAAGACCCCTACATCCTCCCCTGGTTCATGATCTTCACCGCCACCCTGGCCAGCGCCCGGGGGCTTGGGGTAGGCCTAGCGGCGGCGCTTTTGTCCACGCTTCTCCTCCTCCTATTCCCCGGGTTTGACCTGGTGGCGGCGGGGCTTCTCCTCCTTTCCGCCTTCCTGGCCCACCAGGTGGGCCAAAGCCTCCGCCTGGCCCATCGCCGGGCCAAGCGCCTGGCCCGGGCGCAAAAGCTCCTGGCCGAGGCCCTCGAGGCCCTCCCCCAGGCCGACAACCGGGAAACCCTCCTCCGCACCCTGCCCCAAAGGCTCGCCGCCTTCGGAGAAGGGGGGCACGCTGGGGTCTGGGTCCCAACAGGGGAAGGCTTCCGCCTTTTGGCCAGCGAACCTCCCTTAGCCCTGGACACCATACCCGCCAGCGGGATCGTGGGGCGGGCCTTTCGGGAGGGGAAGCCCCTTTATGTGCCCGATGTGCACCGAGAACCCACCTACATCAGCGCACCGGGCCACCAGGCCCAGGCCGAACTGGCCCTTCCCCTCATGGAGCGAGAGGAAGTGGTGGCGGTCCTTAACCTGGAGCGGAGCCGCTCCTTCACCCCGGAAGAGCTAGAGGGGCTTACCCGCTTCGCCCAAGCGGTAAGCCTTCAGCTTTCCCGCCTGGCGGACCTGGAGGAGCGGCGACTCCTGGCCGAACTTGCCCAGAGGATGCAAAGCGCAGGCACCCCAAAGGAGGCGGCCCAAAAGGCCTTAGACCTCCTCCTCCAAGTGCTAGGCTTGGAAAGCGGAGCCCTTTGGGAAGCCAGGGGAAGCCGCATGGTGGCCTTGGCCTACCAGGGGGTGACGGAACCTAGCCTCCTCCGGGTCATAGAGGAGGGGCTACCCTACGGGATAGGCCTGGCCTGGCAGGTCTACGAGACCTATAGCCCCGTCTTCACCGCCCGCTACGCCGAGGAAAGCCGAACCGTCCCCGCCCTCCGGAACCTGAACTGGCGCACCTTCGCCGCTTTGCCCATCCCCTCCCCCGGTAGCCCCAGGGCCCGGCGGGTCTTGGTGGTGGGGCAACGGGAAGAGAGGCTCTGGCGGAAGGCGGAGGAGGAGCTTCTCCTCTCCGCCTGTCGGGCCATCGGCCTCGGCTTGGAGGGCCTCACGGAAAAGCGCCGGCACCAGGCGGTGAACCGCCTTTTCCTAGACCTATTGGAAAGGCCCTTGGAGGCGCTTTACCAAGCGGTCTTGGAGGAGGCCATCCGCCAAGTGCCCGGCGCAGAAGCGGGAAGCCTTTTGGTATCGGAAGGCGGGGAGTACCGCTTCCAAGCGGTGGTGGGCTACGACCTCGAGGGCCTCAAGGCGGTGCGCTTCACTCCCGAGGGCATGCTCCTTTGGTACGGCCGGGGCGAGGAAGCAACCCGCCGGGGAGAACCCCGGATCATGAGCGCGGAGGAACGGCCCATTGCGGAGATCAGCCACCGCACCGCCCCTCCCGAAACCATGGACACCGCAGGGCGCGTGGGGGAAATACGGGCCAACCTGTGCCTTCCCGTACCCTACAAAGGCGAGGTGCTCGCCTACCTGAACTTGGACAACCACCACGACCCCCGGGCCTTCGGGGAGGATTCCCTCCAAGTGGCCCGCTTCTTCGCCGCCCCCTTGGCCACCCTCCTCCACGAGCACCGGACCCGACGCCTCCTAGAGGAAGCCGCCCTCACCGACCCCCTCACCGGGCTCCTCAACCGCCGGGCCTTCGACCGTCACTTCCTAGAAGAACTCCAGCGGGCAGAGCGCTACAATTACCCCCTATCCCTGGCCATCCTGGACCTAAAGGGCTTTAAACCCGTGAACGACCGCCTGGGCCACGCCGTGGGGGACCTGGCCCTCATCAAGGTAGCGGAAGCCCTGCAAAAGGAGCGGCGCAACGGGGACCGCATCTTCCGCTGGGGTGGGGACGAGTTCGCCGTCCTCTTCCCCCACACCCCCAAACAGGGGGCCGTCGCCGCCGCCTACCGCTACGCCAAGGCCATAGAACGGCTCTGTTTTGGCGAGATCTGCCTGGGGGTGAACATCGGGGTGGCGGCTTTCCCCGAGGACGGCACCACCCCGGACGAACTCCTCTCCGCCGCTGACACCCGCATGTACCAGGCCAAGGCCAAAGGCTTGGCGGTAGTGGCCTGAAGCGCTCCTGAAGGCCTCTAGCTCCTCTTCCTTGAAACGGAGTGGTTTCCTGAAGAGCGGTTGGGGTAAAATGCTTCCGGTCTGGCCATGGACCCAGCACCGGGCACCCACCTGCCCCAGGCGCTTTTGCCCCTTTTGCGCCAAGGGTTAACGGGGCTTCCCCAAGCCCTGAAGGGCGTGGCCCAGGCGCTTAAGGCCCACCGGGCCTACCTGTTCCGCTTAGAAGAGCGTCAAGGTGCCTGGCATGCAAGCCAGCTCGCCGAGTGGGCCGGGGAGGGGGTGAGCCCCCAGATCCAAAACCCCGCCCTCCAGAACCTACCCATGGAAGAGGCGGGGTACGGGCGCTGGCTTAGCCACTTCCTGCAAAACCAGGCGGTGGCGGGCCCCGTGGCCAGTTTCCCCCTGGAGGAACAACCCCTCCTCCTGGCCCAGGAGATCCAAAGCCTCCTGGTGGTCCCCATCTTCGTGGAGGGAAGGCTTTGGGGCTTTTTGGGCGTGGACGATTGCCTGCGGAAAAGGCGCTTTTCCCAAGGGGAAGAAGCCCTCCTCCGCCTCCTCGCCGAAGCCCTGGCGCAGACTCTGGAGCTGTGGGAGCGGGCCCGCTGGCTCGGCTTTTTGGTGGAGGCCTCCCCCTTTTACCTAGCCCGGCTTTCCCCGGAAGGCAGGCTTCTCCACGCCAATCACGCCCTAAGGCAGGCCTTTCCCCATGGGGTTTCGCTCCCGCTGACAAAGGCCTTGGCCGAGCCTGGGTCCCCCAAGACCCACTTCACGCGGGAAGGACGGGCCGTGGCCTGGACCCTGGTGGCGGTACCGGGACCGGGGGGCGTGGCCCTCGAGGTCCTGGCCCTAGGCGTGGACGTGACGGAACGGGAAGAGGCCGAAGCCCGGGAGCGGCGCTGGAACGCCTTCCGCAAAAACCTCCTCCGCATCTACGAAACCCTTATGGCCGAGGGGTTATCCGACTCCATTTTCGGCCTCATCCTGGACGCCGCCTTGGACACCATCCCCAGCGCCCAGGCGGGAAGCGTCACCGTGCTCATGGAGGATGGCTGCTACCACTTCGTGGCGGCCAGGGGCTACCACCTAGAGGCCCTGCGCCAGGTCTGCTTGCGGCCGGAAGAACCCCTTTCCCTCACCAGCCACCACGCCGCCCTGGTCTTCACCTGGCGAGACCTCGCCCGCTTCAACGCCCGCTTGGACCCCAAAAGGCGGCAAGTCATGGAGGAAGCAGGCCGGGTTCGGGAGATCAAGGCCATCCTCTCCGTGCCCGTCTTCTTGGCCGGGGAGCGGAAAGCTTTCTTGTACTTGGACAACTTCGAGCGGGAAGACGCCTTTACCCCCCTAGACCTGGAGCTGGCCCAGGCCTTCGCCAGCCAGCTTGGCCTCCTCCTCAGGCGGATGGAGCTCGAGGGGCGGTTGCACTACCTGGCTTACCACGACCCCCTCACGGGCCTCCCCAACCGCCTCTTCTTCCTGGACAAACTGGCCCAAGCCCTCAAGGAAGACCCCCACGGCCTGGCCCTCCTCTACCTGGACCTGGACGGGCTCAAGCTGGTGAACGACCTGGATGGCCACGCCGCCGGGGACGAGGTTCTGCGGGCGGTGGCCGCCCGCTTGAGGGCTGCCCTGCGCCCCCGCGACCTGGTGGCCCGGCAGGGCGGCGACGAGTTCTTGGTCCTCCTCACCCACCTCAAGGGCCCCGAGGAGGCGGTGGCCGTAGCAGAAAGACTTCTTGAGGTGGTGCGCCTGCCCATCCCCGTGGGGGAACGGGTCTACCACCTCACCACTTCCGTGGGCCTGGCCCTGGGCACCCCAGGGCTTTCCCCAGGCGAGCTCTTGCAACGCGCGGACCTGGCCCTTTACCAAGCCAAGGGGGAAGGGAAAGACCGCCTGGCCTTCTTTGAAGCCAACCTGCAACAGGCCCTAAGGCGGGAAAGGGAATTGGTGGAGGCCCTAAGGCGGGACCTGGAAGGGGGAAAGGGGCTTGGGCTCGCCTACCAGCCCATCGTGGACTTGGCAACGGGTAGGCCCGTGGCCATGGAAGCTCTGCTGCGCTGGCACCTCGCCCCTCCAGGCGAGTTCATCCCCCTCGCCGAGCGCCACCGCCTCATGGGAGCCTTGGGCCGCTTCGTGCTCAGGCGGGCCTGTGAGGAGCAGGCGAGGCACGGCCTGCCCGTGCACGTGAACGTGAGCCCGCAGGAGCTTCTAGACCCGGGGTATCCCACCCAGGTGGCGCAGGTCCTCGAGGACACCGGCTGCCCCCCGCAAGCCCTGGTCCTGGAGGTCACGGAGTCCACCCTCATCCCCGACGAGCGGGGCCGGGACGCCACACAAAGCCTTAAAGTGCTTCGGGCTCATGGGGTCAGGGTCTTTTTGGACGACTTCGGCAGCGGCCACTCCAGCCTGGAGCGCCTCTCCACCCTGCCCGTGGATGGGCTCAAGCTGGGCCAGGCCTTCACCCAGGCCCTAGGCAGCCCCCCAGACCCGCAAAGCCCCGCCGCCCGGGTGGTGGGGGCCGTCTTGGCCCTGGCCCAGGCCCTGGGCCTCGAGGCCATCGCCGAGGGGGTGGAGGACGAAGCCACCCTAGCCTACCTAAAAGCCTTGGGCTTCCGTTTGGGCCAGGGGTATCTATTGGGAAGGCCTTTACCTTTATACTAGGAGAAAGGTGCGGCTTAGCGATCCGTGGAAGCTCGTCTTGGCCTATTTCCTTCTCTCCTTGGCCTGGATTCTGGGAAGCGATCGGCTTCTCCTTAGCTTCACCCCCTCACCCCAGGCCCTCACCTTCTGGCAAAGCGTCAAGGGAGTGGTTTTCGTCCTCTTATCCGGCGGGCTCATCGTCTTTTTGACCCGGACCTTTGAGCGCAAATGGCAAAGAACCGCCCAATCCTGGGAAGCCTCGGAGCGGCGCTTCCGTGCCCTGCTGGAAAACAGCCGCGAGCTCATCTACCTCCTGGATCAGGAAGGCCACATCCGCTACGTCTCCCCCAACGTGAAACAGGTTCTCCACTACAACCCCCAGGGCCACACCCGCCATGACCGACGGGTCTTGGACTTCGTTCACCCCGAAGACCGCCCCTACGCTGAGGCGGCCCTGGAAGACCTCCTCCGCCACCCTGGGGAGATGCGGGAGTATCGCCTGCGCCTCCTGGACGGCCGGGGAAGGACGCGGGTGGTGCGGGTCTGGGGGAAAAACCTCTTGCACGAGCCCGCCGTCCAAGGCATCGTCCTGAACGTTATAGATGAAACCGAAATAGAAGAGGAACGAAGCCGGCTCAAAAACGTTTTGGAAGCCCTACCAGGTGTGGTCTACCAAGCCCGGGTAACCGAAGATCAGGACCCCGCCTACGCTCCCCTTTTCTACGCCAGCCCCCAGTCGGAAACCCTTTTAGGCTATCCAGCAGAAAGCCTCCTGCAGGACCCCGCTTTCTTCTTCCAAAAGGTTCACCCCGAAGATCGGGCCGGGCTAGAAGAAACGATCCGGCGCGCGGTGAAAGAGGCGGGAAAAGCTCAGGTCTACACCTACCGCTTTCTCCACGGCCAAAAGAAGACCTGGGTCTGGCTTCGGGATACCTTGGCCTTTGACCCCGAAACCTGTCTCCTCACTGGCTACACTTACGATGTGAGCCAGGAAGTGGAGCAGGAAGCGCGCTTCCGCATCCTGGCGGAAACCGCCCCCGCCCTCATCCTCCTCTGGCAGCTGGAAGCGCCGGAAAACCCTGAGTCGGCTCGGCTCACTTTTGCCAACCCTATGGTCACCCAGCTTACCGGGTATACACTAGATGAGCTACAGAAAAAACCCATCTGGGAATTTGTTCACCCCGCTGACAAGGCAATGGTTCAAAAAAGAGGCCTAGCCCGTCTGCGGGGGGAAAACCCGCCTGGCCGCTACACCTTCCGCATTCTCACCAAAGAGGGAAAGGCGCGCTGGCTGGACTACTCCGCTGCCCGGGTGGAGGTGATGGGCAAACCCGCCATCCTGGGGGTGGGGTTGGACATCACCGAGGCGAAGGAGAAGGAGCTGGTCTTGGAGGCCTTCGCCCGGGTGAGCCTAGCCCTAAGGCAAAGCGAGGACCTGAAGGAAATGATGGAACACGCCCTGGACGCCGCTCTGAGTGTTTTGGAGGCACCTGTGGGAAGCATCCTCCTCTACGACCAAGAAACGGGGCGGCTGGAGGAAGCGGCAAGCCGCGGCTGGCTCAAGGACATTCCCACCCCCCCTACGCTAGCCGAGGAAGGCATGGTGGCCCGGGCCTTCCGGGGGGAAGTGGTGCTGAGCCCAGACCTCAAGCACGACCCCCGGGTGCGCCCCGGGGCTAAACCCTTGGTGCCCGAGGGCTGGAGTGGGGTGGTGGTGCCCATTTTGGCCGGCACAGAGCCCATTGGGGCCCTGACCCTGGCCTGGCCCCATCCCCGCATCCCTACCCCGTCGGAGGTGGAACGAGCCCAACTCATCGCCGAGGCCATGGGCAACGCCGTGCGCCGGGCCAGCCTGCGGCGGAAGCTCGCCCGGCGGGTGGAACACCTGGAAGCCCTGCGGGCCATAGACCAAGCCATCACCAGCTCCCTAGACCTCGGCCCCACCTTGGAGATTTTCCTCAACCAGGTTATGCGTCTTCCCCTAGACGCCAGCGCCTGCTTCCTCTTCCACCCCCGGGAACGGGCGCTAGAACTTCGGGAACTCCGGGGCTTCCTCACCCCCAAGCGGCTTTGGCCTAAACGCGTCCTCCTAGGCCAAGGCCATGTGGGCAAGGCCGCCCTCCTCGGCGAGGTGGTCCACGTGCTCGACCTCGGCCAAGACCCTGGGGCCATTCCCGAGCTCATGCAAAAGGAAGGCTTCGTGGCGGAACGGGTCTACCCCCTTTTCGCCAAGGGCAAGCTTTTGGGGGCCCTCGCCGTCTTCACCCGCAGGCCCTGGAACCTTTCCCCGGAGGAGGAGGAGTTCCTCGAGGCCCTGGTGGGGCAAGGGGCTGTGGCCTTAGACAACGCCCTCACCTTCCAAGAGCTCCAGAAAAGCCAGCGGGAGCTGGAAGCCGCTTACGAGCTCACCCTCTTGGGTTGGGCCAAGGCGGTGGAACTCCGCGACCAGGAAACCGCCGGGCACACGGAGCGGGTCACCGAGCTTACCCTGCGCCTAGCCCGGGCCCTCGACGTGCCCGAGGAGGACCTGGACCACATCCGGCGCGGGGCCATCCTGCACGATGTGGGCAAGATCGCCATCCCCGACGCCATCCTCCTGAAGCCGGGCCCCTTAACGGAGGAAGAGTGGCGGGTGATGCGGATGCACCCGGTCTACGCCTACGAGTGGCTTTCCGGCATCCCCTTCCTGAAGAAAGCCCTGGAAATCCCCTACGCCCACCACGAGCGCTGGGATGGCTCGGGGTACCCTAGGGGGCTCAAGGGGCTGGAAATCCCCCTCTCCGCCCGCATCTTCGCCGTGGTGGACGTCTACGACGCCCTCACCTCCGACCGCCCCTACCGCAAGGCCTGGCCCCGGGAGAAGGCTCTGGCCTACCTTAAAGAGGAAGCGGGCAGGCAGTTTGACCCCGAGGTGGTGGCGGCCTTCCTAAGGCTCCTGGAGGAGCCCCCACCCGACCTTCCCTAGTCCCAACCCAAAAGCCGCCTGGCCTCCGGGGAGAGCCGGGCCGGGGTCCAGGGCGGGTCAAAGGTGAGCTCCACCCGCACCTCCTCCACCCCCGGAAGGGCGGACAAGGCCCGCCGCACCGCCTCCCCCAGGCTGTCGTGCAAGGGGCAGCCCGGGGTGGTGAGGGTCATGCGCACAAAGGCTTGGGGAGGCTCTACCTTGAGCTCGTAAACGAGGCCTAGGTTCACCACGTCCAGGCCCAGCTCCGGGTCGTAAACCGCCTCGAGCAGGTTCCAGGCTTGCGCTTCCAGGTTCATCGCCGCATCACCTCCCAAAGGGCGTAGGCGTGCACCACCGCCCCCACGGCCACCCCCCAGGCCGCTTGGGGCAAGAAGGGGAAAAGAAGCGCCCCCACCGCCCAAAGCCCTCCTGCTAGGTAGCCGAGCCTTTCCGGCAACATCTCCCTAAGGAGCGGCACCGGAACTTTCCCCGCCTTGGAGGCATAACGGTGGGTCCAGACCAAGAAGGGAAGGATTTTGTAAAGCATCCCGCTCACCACGAGGCCCACAAACCCCAGGGCAAACCACAAAGCGGCCCAGATCGGCCTAAGGGGAAGGCAAGCCAGGGCTAGCCCCAGGAAAAACAGCCCCACCAGGTAGTGGTGCACCCCGATGTCCAACCTGCGCTTCGCCCGGCGGCGCAGGATGCGGTAGGTGTCGTAAAGGGCGAGGCCATAGGCCAGGAGAAGGAGGCCGTACCCCAGCCTCTCCCCCAAGGCCAGGCCCCAAAGCCCCAGGTTGGCGGTCCAAAGCAAAAGCCCTAAGACCCCCTCGTCCACCCCGTGGGTTAGGGTGAACATGGAAACCAGCTTGTACCCCACCCCCAGGATGGAAAGGAGGAAGATCCCACCAAGGCCGGCCAAAAGGTGCCAAGCGAGACGCTCGGGGTCGTAGAGGCCAAAACGGAGGCTCAAGGCCTGGAAGAGGCCCACAAAGGGGGTGAGGAGCAGGTAGAAGACCACCCAGGCCAAAGCGGTGGCCACCCGATTCCACCGGGGAGCGCGGCGGAAGGTCCGGTAGGCGTGGTAAGCGAAGAGGAGAAGGGCCAACAGGGTAATGCCGCCGCCGATGGGAACGAGGGTGGGTGCCTGGAGGAAGCCTAGGACCAAGAGGGCTACCCCCAAGGCCCAAAGGGCCATCCCCGGGTAGCCGAGGCCCGAGCGGTGCAGGGGCGCCTCCAACACCACCGGCAGAAGCTGGTGCAAGGCCCCAAGGAGCACCCCCACCCCGTACCCCAAGAGGTAAAGGTGGGCCCCCGCCAGGCCCAAGGGGTGCCTGGGAATGAGGAAAGCCTCCGGATGGAGGGCTAAAAGCACGGCGCTAGCAAGAAGAAACGCTTCCCCTAGAAAGATGAACCCCGCCGGAATGGCCAAGGGGATGATCCGGGAGTGAGGGGTCGCCACCATGCCTTGATCCTGCGCCTTGCCCCAGCGAGGAGCCATAACCTAGGTCATGGCTAACGGCCGGGGGGCAGGAGGGTAAGGGTATCCCCCTCCGCCAGAGGCGTGGCGAGCCCTTCCAGGTAGCGCACGTCGCGGCCGTTTCGCAGCACGGCGAACCGGGGCCTGAGGCGCCAAAGCGTCTTGGGCTCCAGCCAAAGCCCCACCTCCTCCTCGGCGAAGAGGGGCTCCAAGGAAAGGTCCCGCAAAGCCGGGTTCGCGGCGTAAACCTTGCGCAAGGCCTCCTCCACGCTTAGCGCCCGCAACCCAAGGGGCTTGGGCAAGGCGGGCTGGGCCAGGCCCAAGGCCTGGAAGCGCACGGCAGCGCCCCCCTCCTTTAGGGCCAAAGCGGCGTCAAAGCCCTTGCGCATCACCTCCTCCTGGGCCGAGAGGTACACGAGCCAAGGGCGCACGTCCCGCACCCTTTCCGCCACGTACCGCCCCACCTGGGCGAAGGAAAGCCCCACGTACTCCGGGGGAATGAAGGCCCCTTTTGGCCCCAAGCCCCCGTGCCAAAGCCCCGCCCGGTATATCTCCCGGGCGAACTCCGCCGAGGTATCCACCCCCAGGGTGCGGGCGAACCAGGCGGCGAAAAAGGCCCGCCTCAGGTAAAGCTCCTCCTCCGGCACCCGCCCCTCCCAGCCCAGAGCCTTGGCAGTGCCCGGGTGGCGGCTTAGGTGATCGTACACCCGGGCCACGAAGGAGGCGGCGCCTTCCAGAAGCCTTTCCGCATCCAGGCGCATGGCCCGCTTGGCCTCCTCGGTGAGCCCTCCGAAGGCGAGGAGGTCCTGGAAGACCTCCTCGGGCAAAGGGGGCAGGTCCAACACCAGGGCTTCCATCCCCACCTCTACGGCGCTCATATCCCCCTCCTTTCCCGCTCCTCGCGCATTTTTCTCAGCATATCCGCCGTCACCACCCGCTGGGTCATGGCGCGGGCAAAGACCAGGGTGGCAAGAAGCTGCAGGGCGCCGGAAAGCCCAAGCCAAGGGCGAAGCCCCTCCTGCCCCAGGAGGTAAAAGGGCTCCAGGCAAAGGCGCAGGAGGAGGCCGGCATTGAGGAGGAAAAAGGTGAGGGCCTCGAGGCGGTCCTGCCGAAGCCCCCCCGGTCTGGGCATCATCCAGTAGGCCACGCCCATGACCATCTGCAGGAAGAAGCCCACGAGCCCGGCGTGCACGTGGCTTGGCCGAAAGGGGCCCACGAGGTGGGGGGCAAGGTAAAAAAGTGCCCCCAAGAAAGCGGTGTAGACCAGGTATACGAGGGCAGCCCGCACAAAGAGGAAGTGCCAAAAGCCCATTACCCCCCCTTACGGATGAGGAGCTTCACCCGCCCTGGGCCCAAGTCCTCGAGGGCGTAGGCGTGTCCCTCCTCCTCTAGACGGGCCAAGAGGTGAACGGGTCGGCGCACGTGGTGGACCAAGAGCTTCTCCCCCGGCTTCAGCGCTGCCAGGGCCTCGAGGACCCGCACCATGGGCAGGGGCGGTTCCAGGTTCTCCTCAATGAAGACTTCCGCCTGGTAGGCTTCCCAGTCCGCCTCGGCCAAGCCCGCCCCCTGTAGGCCCGCCTTCTCGCCCCCACCCTGGCGGTAGAAGTGGGCCCGGTAGTGCCGCTCCCCCAGCTGTTCGCACCAGGCCAAAAATCCCTGCTTGGCCAAAACCTTGTAAAGGGGCACGGGCTCAAAAAGGACCTCCAGCACAAGCCTCTCCCCCGGCCCCACTTCCTTGACGGCAGCCATGATGTTTGGGAAGGGTTCGCCTCCTCCTTCCAGGATGGGCCGCACGTCCAGGTGGAAACCCACGGGGGCGGAAAGCCAAGCGGGGGGTGGGGTACCCAGCAGGCTTTCCTCCGCCAAGGGCATAGAAGGTCTGGCCTCTACCCCCAAGGCGCGGTTGAGCCTAGCCACAAGCTCCTCCGGCGCAAGCCCCCCGATCCTCGCCGCCTGGGCCACGGTGACCAGGCTAGGCATGGTCCGGCGGAGAAGGGGGTTTTTGAGCTTGTGGAAGGCGGGGCTCGCCTCCAAGAAGACCTCCAGGAGCTCGGGCCAGCGCCTCAGGACCTCCGCCACCTTCATCTCCGGCCGGACCATGTCCCCCCCTAGCGCCGGGTGATCCGCACCCGCCACACCTCGGGGCCCGCCTCGAGGTACTCCCAAGCGAAGGCCCCGGGCCGCTCCGCCTGCAGCTGGTAGTAAAGGGGCTTGGGATCGTGGTCGTTGACCAAAACCAAACTCTCCCCCGGCGCAAGGCCGTCAAATACGCCGAAGATCCGGGGATGCCGCTCCCTTGGGGGTATGTCCCGCACATCTAGCTCCATAGCGCCCCCAGTCTCCCGAAAGCGGCTCCGCTTCCGCCATGACCCAGGTCAAAGCCCCCGCCAAAAGCGGGGGCCCACCGGCTAGGCTTTGGCTCAGCAGGGCTTCTCCGCCCCCTTCCGGGCGTAGTAGTACCAGTTCAGGAAGAGGTTCAGGGCGTAGAAGACCATGAGGCCGTAAAAGAAGGCGGTGAAGCCTCCCGTGGCCTTCTGGGTGTAAGCGGCGAGGGTGGAGAAGAGGAAAGGTCCGTAAGCGGCGATGGCTGCCGTCCAACCGAGCACCCCGCCCGCCTGCCTCGGGGGGAAGATCATGGGCATCTGCTTGAAGGTGCTGGCGTTGCCCACCCCGCTAAAGAAGAAGACCAGAAGCATGGCCAGCACAAAGAAGGGGAACTGCTCCAAGGACGTGGGCCGGGTGAAGAGGGTGACCAAAAGGGCCGAGAGGAAGATCCCCATGGCGGACACCTGGGTTACCCTGGCCCCACCCAAGCGGTCGCTTACGGGGCCGGCCAACACCCGGGCCAAGGAACCCACCAGGGGACCAAGGAAGGCATAGCGCAAGGGATCAGGGGCGCCATCAAACTTCCCGTAGACCTCCCGAATGAGCAAGGGGAAGATGGCGGAAAAGCCCGAGAAAGAGCCGAAGGTCATGATGTAGAGGCTGGTCATGATCCAGGTGTGCTTGTCGCGGAAGATGTCAAACTGCTCACGGAAGTTGGCCCGCACCGGGACGCTCCGCAAAAAGGTCCAGGCGAGCCAGGCGCCCACCAGCACGAAGGGAATCCAGATAAACGTGGCGTTTTGCAGCCAGATGGGTTGGTTGACCCCGGGCTTAGGGGTAAAGGTCTGAGGGCCTCCCAGCAGGGAACCGAAGAGGGCGAAACCGATGATCCAAGGGGTTACGAACTGCACCACGGAAACCCCAAAGTTGCCGATTCCCGCTTGAAAGCCCAAGGCCGTTCCCTGAAGGCGTTTGGGGAAGAAGTAGCTGGTAGAGGGCATAAAGCCCGAGAAGTTCCCCCCACCAATCCCCGCCAAGAAGGCGAGAAGAAGGAGCAACCCATACGGCGTATGGGGATTTTGCACGGCAATGCCCCACCCTAGGAGGGGGATCAGGAGGAGCAAGGTGGAAAAGGTGACCAGGTGCCGGGTGCCTAAAATTGGGGGCAGGAAGGTCCAAACGATGCGCAACGTCCCCCCGCCAGCCCCGGCATGGCGGTGAGCCAGAAGAGCTGGGTCGTGTCCAGGGAAAAGCCGGACTTGGGCAGGCGCACCACCAAGGAGCTCACCACATACCAGGTGATGAAGGAGAGGGTGAGGTTGAAGGTGGTGATCCAAAGGGTGCGCCAGGCCAAGGCGGGGTCCCGGCGCTTGGGATCCTCAGGATCCCACTCTTTAAGCCAGGTGCCTTTGAGGGTCTTGATCATGGCCGGCCTCCCTTTACCTCAAAGGCGTGCCACAGATGTTTAGCCTCCTCTTGCAGAAGTTAGACCACCGTGAGGTGGGCTTACCTTACACACTCCACCCAGAATCATTCATCCTAGGGCTATGGGCAAGCGCGGCTTTCCCCGACGAGAACCAAGCCCCAAGGAGGTCCTCACCCACTGCCTTCGCCTGGCCCAGAAGGTCGCCCCTCCCACCCCCAAGGGCCGAAGGGGCAGACCCTGGCGCTACGCCCACGCCCTCTACCTCGCCCTCCTTCCTGACCTCATGGAAGAACCCTTCCCCTCCCATCCATCCCTCGCCCGCTACGCCCTCCACCACCTGGACCCACGCCTCCTGGAGGATATGCAACCACTAGAGCCCACGGCAGGATTGCCAGACGAAGCGGACAAGGGGAAGAAGCTCAAGGTTATCCCCCCGCGGGGGAAGTTCCAAGCCGCCTTGGAGGCGGTCTATCAAGGGGTAAAGCGCTTGGTGGAGATGGCTCGGGCCCACGACGCCCGCCCCAACCCCGTGGTGAAGGGGAGGTGGGAGCTCGTGGGGAAGGAGCCCTCCCTCTTCCCCGGCGAGAGGCGGGAGAACAAGGCGCGGCGCCTCATGAAGAAAGAGGAAGGGGAGGCCCTTGGGCGAGCGCATGGAGCTAAGCCCTCGCCCAAGGGTTGGCTCCCCCACCCATCGTCCCGCGGGCTTTGGAGGTTCCCCGGGCCACCGGGTACACCTACTGGAGGCGGGGGTGCGGGAGCACCCCGGGTACGGGCACCGCCGGGTAGACCGGGAGCTGGGGTGCCGAGGGGGGGTGATGAACCCCAAGCGGACCCGGTGGTCGCTTCGGGGCTTCTGGCTTTCCCTGAGCCGGGCTGGGCGAAAGCCCAAACCCAACCCCCTTTGGGGCGAGTTGGATCTGGGGTGCTGGGGGTGCCGTCCCGGCAGGGACCCCGCCTAGGCCCTTCAGGTACTGGGCTATGGCCCGTGCCTGTGCCTCGGATACCTGCGGCATGGGAGGCATGACCCCGTTGTAGGTGACGCCCCCCACCTCCAAGGGTCCAGAAATCCCTTGGCGCACCACCTGGACCACATGCGCTTCGTCCCAGGCCCTGGGGTTCCCGGCCAAAGGCGGGATCGCCCCAGGGAGGCCCTGGGCTTCGGCCCCGTGGCAGCCGGCGCAGAACTGGCCGTAAAGGGCCTTCCCCTCCTGGGCCAAGGCCGGGGCCAGGAGGAAGGCCAGGACCAGGGGATAGAGCCTTCGCTTCATCCTCACCTCCGGCCCTTAGTGTGGAGGTACCTCCTGGCGGCCACTTGCCAGGCCCGGGACATCTGTCCTAAGAGAAGGGCCCTACCCTGAAGGCGATGCGGCCCTTAGCCCGGCTCAGGCTCACCGCCGAAGGGTTGGCGGAAGTGCTGGAGGCGGATCCCTCCTTGGGCCTGGAAGGTCAAGGCGCCTGCGCTGGGCTGGTGCAGGGGCAAGATCCCTTCGGCCGCCCCTTGTGCGCCCGCTGCCCGGTGCAGCGGGAGCTGAAGCGGGGCGCTTACCGAGCCAGCACTCCCCTGCTCCTCAAAGGGAAGCGGCTTCGCTGCCAGGGCTACCGGGAAAACGGCGGGTACCTGGTGGAGCTCTACCCCGAGCGGGCTGAGCCCCCAGACCTGCTTCTGGAACTTTCCCGGCTCACCCAGCACCTCCTGCGCCACCCGGAAGCTTTCCCCGACGCCTTGGAAAGCTTCCTGGGTGTCTTGCGCCAGGGGCTGGGCATGGACGCCGCCGAACTCTTCCTCGCCGACCCCGAGGGGCACCACCTAATCCTCACCGCCTACGAAGGGCTTCACCGGGAAGCGTTTTTGGAGAAGCCCTGGTTTCACCTGGGCGAGGGGTACCCGGGCATCGTGGCCCTCCGTCGGGAGCCCCTCTTCACCCACACCCTGCAACAAGACCCCCGGTACCTGCGGCAAAAGGTGAAGCAGCTGGGCTACCAGACCTACATCTGCTACCCCCTGGAGCTTCCCCACGGCCTCATCGGCGTGCTCAACCTGGCGGCGCGGAACCCGGAACCGGACCACCAGGAGGCCCTCGAGGCCCTTTCCCGCATCGCCCCCCTTTTCGCCAGCACCCTCTACACCCTCCTCACCCGCCTAGGGGAGGTGGGGCTTTTGGCCCTAGGGGAACGCCTTTACCGCGGGGAGGTTTCCGAGGCTCGGCACACCTTCCTCCAGGCCCTCAAACGCCTGGCCCAGGCCACCGGGGTAAGGCTGGTGACCCCCGGCGGGGAGCGGATGGAGCTGGGGCTTGTTCCCCCGTGCGCCATGCAGGACTGCCCCGCCTGGCGGGGAAAGGTGGTGGGTCTGAAAAATGGCCTTCCCCACTGCCCCGAAGCGGAAGGAAGGCCCAGGATCTGCCTGCCCCTTTGGGCCAAGGGGCAGGTGGTGGCCGTGGGCACCTTGTTCCACGCCCGTCCGCCCAAACCCCCCACCGGTCCCGCCGCCCCCGCCCTATGGTTCTCCCGGCTCGCCATCCCCCTCCTCTTTCCCCAAACCGAGGCGCAGGAGCTGGACCTCGAGGTCTACGCCCTGGGAGGCTTCCGCCTCCGCTTCCGGGGCAAGGAGCTCTCCCCCAAGGACTTTGGCCGCAGCGGGGCTTACCGCCTCTTAAAGTTCTTCTTGGCCAACAAGGACCGGGCCCTCTATGCGGACGACCTAGCCGAGACCTTCTTCCCCGAGTTGGAACCCGAGCGGGCCCGGCAAGAGGTTTACGCCCTTGTGTACCACCTGCGCAAGGCCCTGCCCGGCATCGTGGAGCGGGAAGGGGAGTACTACCGCCTGCGCCTCCCGGAGCGGCGCTTCCTGGACTTTGAGCGCTTTGAGGAGCTCATGCGCAGAGCAGACCTAGAGGAGGGGCTTTCCGCCTTCAAAACCCTTCGCCAGGCCCTGGAGCTTTACAAAGGCCCCCTCTTCGGCGACGACCCCTACGGGGAGTGGGCGGAGGCGGAACGGACCTACCTCCAGGAAAGGGCCCTTTCCGGCCTGCTACGCCTGGGGGATCTGGCCGAGGCCTTAGGCTACAGGGAAGTGGCCAAGGAGGCGTACGCCCGCGCTTTAAAGCTGGAGCCCTTCTTGCAGGAAGCCAAAAGGCGCCTCGAGGCCCTAAAGGGGTGAAGTATGGACCTGGCCCAAGTACCCCTCTTCCGCGAACTGGGCTCCAAGGACCTGGAGGCCCTGGCCCGGGAAGCTAGGCCTCGCTCGTTGCGAAGGGGCGAGGTGCTCTTTCTGGAGGGGGAGCCCGTCCGGGCCCTCTTCGTGGTGCGAAAGGGCCTCATCAAGGTCTACAAGCTAGACCCTGAGGGCCGGAAGCAGGTGGTCCTCCACGTGGAGGGGCCAGGCCGGGTCTTGGCCGAGGTGGCCCTCTTCTTGGAACGGCCCACCTACCCGGCCAGCGCCGAGGCCCTGGAGGAAAGCGAGGTTCTCTGCATCCCTAAAGAGACCTTCTACCGCCTGCTGGAGGAAAGACCCCCCCTGGCGCGGGCCCTGATACGCTACCTGGCCCGGCGGCAAGGCCAACTCCTCCACCTCCTGGATCGCCTGGTCTTCCACGAGGTGCGGGAGAGGCTTTGCGAGTTCCTACTGGGAAGGCTAAAGGAAGAAGGACAGGGCTTCCGCCTTCCCACCAACCCCGAGCTGGCTGCCCTTTTGGGCACCGTGCCCGAGGCGGTTTCCCGCAACCTGGGGGAGCTTTACCGACGGGGACTGATCCGGCTTTCCGGTCGAAGGGTGGAAATCCCCAACCCCAAGGCCTTAGAGGAGGAGATTTTGTGAGAATGAGTATCGCTTCTAACTCATGTAATCCGAGCGGAATGGTTGACTTTTCCTCAAGCCCATCGTAGCCTCAAAGGCAGGAGGTGCCCTGATGTATCCCCTCTCCGCCCTCTCCCCTGGCCAACGCGCCCGCGTGCTCCAGGTGGCGCCTGATCGCCGCCGTCTCCTGGCTTTGGGCCTCCGCCCCGGCGCCACGGTGGAGGTCCTGCTCCAGGCACCCTTGGGCGACCCTATGGAGGTGCGGGCGGGGGAAGCCTTCTTGCTCCTAAGGAAGGAAGAGGCGCAAGCGGTAATGGTGGAGGCCCTGGACGAGGCATGAGCTGCCCCCGGTGCGCACCCCAGACTCCCTTGGTCTTGAAGGCGGAGGAGCGCTGGGCCTTGGTGGGCAACCCCAACACCGGCAAGTCCTCCCTCATCAACGCCCTCGCCGGGGCGGGCCTCGAGGTGGGCAACTGGCCCGGCACCACCTTGGAACGCCTCTCGGCCCACCTGCCTTTAGGGCAAGCCCGGGTGGAACTGGTGGACCTGCCGGGCACCTATAGCCTCCTCCCCACCTCCCCGGAGGAAGCCCTCGTCCTAACGGAACTCCTACAAAACCCCCCGGACCGGATCCTGAACGTGGTGGATGCGGGGAACCTGGAGCGGAACCTGGTCCTAACCCTGGAGCTCATGGAGCTCGGACTGCCCATGGCCTTGGTGGTGAACCTCCTGGACGAGGCGGAGGCCAAGGGGCTTCGGGTGGACCTGGAGGCCTTGGCCCAGGCCCTGGACCTGCCCGTGGCCGGGACCGTGGCCGCCCGGGGCGAGGTGGAAGGGGTTTTGCAGGCGGCCTTGGAGGCCAGGACGCCTACCCCCCCCGTGCGCTACCCCGCCCCCCTCGAGGCAGTCTTGGCCGCCCTGGAGCCCCTCTACCCCAGCCGCGGGCTTGCCCTCCTCGCCCTTTTGGGGGAGGAGGTCCCCTTACCCGAACCCCTCCTGGCGGCCGCCCGGAAGGAGCGGGAAAAACTCCTCCTGGAAGGGCACGACCCCTACCTCTTGGCCTTGGAGGGGCGCTATCAGAAGGCCAAGGAGGTGTACGAAAAAGCGGTGGAGCGCCAAGGCACCCCCTCCTCCCTCACCGAGCGCCTGGACCGCTTGGTCCTCCATCCCCTTTTGGGGCTACCCCTTTTCCTCCTGTCCCTTTTCCTCGCCTTCCGTTTCACCTTTGCCCTATCGGGCCCCTGGGTGGACCTCATCGGCCAGGTGCAGGAGGTGCTCGCAGGGTGGGTGGCCGCCGCACCCCTGCCGCCTCTTTTCCGCTCCTTCTTGGCGGAGGGCGTGGTGGCGGGGGTGGGCACGGTCCTGGCCTTTACCCCGGTCCTCTTTCTCCTCTATCTGGCCCTGGCCTTTTTGGAAACCTCCGGGTTCCTAGCCCGCATGGCCTTCGTGGCCGACCGGGTCATGCAGTGGGCAGGCCTTCCCGGCAAGGCCTTCATCCCTTTGGTCTTGGGGTTTGGTTGCAACGTGCCCGCCGTGTACGCCACCCGGGCCCTCGCCCATCCCCTGGACCGCCTGCGGGTAGCCTTGGCCATCCCCTTCCTGGCCTGCGGGGCCCGACTTCCCGTCTTTACCCTGTTCGCCTTTGTCTTCTTCCCCATGAATGCACCCTTGGTGGTTCTTGGGCTTTACCTTTTGGGCCTTCTGGTGGGCCTCGCCACCGCCTTGTTCCTGGGGCGCTTCCTGCGGGCCGGGCGGGGCGAGGGGGCCATGGAGCTTCCCCCCTACCGCTTCCCGCCCCTCAAGCTCCTCCTCCGCCTCTCCTTGGCCCGCACGGGAAGCTTTGTGCGGGGGGCCGGGGGGCCCATTTTGGTGGCCGTCCTCCTCATCTGGGCCCTCCTTCATGTCCCCTTGGGGGCCACAAGCCCCTATGCCCTGCTGGCCCAAACCCTTACCCCCCTCTTTGCACCCTTGGGCGTGGGGGACTGGCGGCTCGTGGGCGCCCTAATCCCCGGCTTCGTGGCCAAGGAGGTGGTGGTGGGGGCTTTGGGGGTAAGCTTCCTGAGCGGGGAAGGCGTGGCGCCCCTGGGCCTCCTCGAGGGCCTCCGCACCCTCTCCCAAGCCCTCTTCCAGGCCCTTTGGGGCACCCTGCAGGGGCTATTTTCCCTCTTCGCCCCGGCCAGTGTTTCCTTGGCCCCTGAACCCACTCCCTTACAGACCGCCCTGAAGGAGGCCGTGGCCCCCATGGGGGCCCTGGCCTACCTGGTCTTCGTCCTCCTTTACACCCCTTGCGTGGCCACCCTGGCCGCCTTGCGCCAGGTGGTGGGGGCACGCTGGGCCACCTTCTCCGTGGCCTACCAGCTCCTTTTGGCCTACGCCCTGGCCTTCCTGGCCGGGCACCTTCCCTTCCGCCCATGACGCAAAAGGCCCTAGACCTTCTCAAGACGCCCAAGACCCCCGCTGAGCTGGCGCAGGCGTTGGGGCTAACCCGGGAGGGAACCAAACTCCTTTTGCGCCAGTTGGCCCGCCGCGGCTACGCCAAGCCCCTGGGATGCGGCACCACCTGCGGGGCTTGCGCCTTCCGGGGGCTGTGCCAGCAACCGGAATCCACCCTTTGGTTAGCCCTTGACCCAGGTCATGGTTGAGTCCACTAGTAGCGTCCAAACTTTAACCAAATGGGTAGGCACACTTCCCAAACCCATATTTACCCCCAAGTGCTGAAGCTCGTTCGGTTCCGCCGAGAAGCGCCCGGCCTCGAGCCCTTAGCCCAGGGGGTTCATCTCCAAACTCGCCTCGTTTCCCTTCTCCCCGGACAGGTCTTTCCTTCACCACCCCTTGCTGGCGAGCTCGTATTCTTCGTCCTTCGGGGACAGGGCCAGCTGGAACTCAAGGGTACCGAGCACGCCCTTGGTCCTGGAAGCATGGCCTTCATTCCCAACCGATGTCCTTGCAAAATTCAGGCGGCAACCAAGATGGTCATTCTCCAGATCATAGGCCTACCTCACGCCCTAGATACCCCAACCAGTGGATATCCGGTTTAGGAGAAACACTATGGTAAAAGCCTTTTTAGGCAAAAGCCTGGCTCGTCCGGGCGGGCGAGTTGAGGTACTGGAAGTCGCTCCTGGGCAGGAAGTGGAAATCAAGGTCTTCCGGAGTGAGGATGCCTTGTTGGTGGGCCTCAAAGGCAATCTTCTTCTGCACTTCTGGCAAAGGAGGGGAGCCTTGTTACCTGGAGAGGTGGTTCGGCTGCGGCCGGGGCGCCTAACCCTTAGAAGCCCAGAGGGGGGGCGGGCTTTACTGGTAACCCTGGGCGTCTCCCCTGAACGCTTACGGAAAGACCATGCATACCTCTCTTCTCTTCTCGAGGACCTTCCCTCCCGGGAAGTCGCCGAGATTCTGGCCCAAAAGCTAGAAGCCCACATAGCGTTGGAAGAAGCGCTTTATTATCCCACCTTTAGCCCCGGGAAGCTGAAGGAAAGGTTGCTAGAGCACAGGATCTTGCGCGAACTCTTGGGTGAACTCCTCAAAACCCTTAAGGAGGGACGTTCTGCGAAACATGTGGTGGAACGGCTACGAACCGCCTTCCTGGCCCATGCAGAGGCTGAACTCGATGGGTAATTCCCTCCACAACACCCGCACCCCCGGCTGGCGGAAAAAGTACGTGTAAGCCCAGTCTAGAAGGACAAGGAGGCGGTTACGGAACCCTACGAGTTCCCTCAAATGGACCAGGGACCAAAGGAGCCAAGCGGGTAGGCCAGCAAAAGCCAGTCGCCTCACTTCTGCTACCGCTCGGTTGCGCCCGATAACTGCAAGCTGACCCCTATCGCGGTAGCGGAAGGGAAGGGGGGCTTGTCCCTTTAGGGCCCTAAGGAGGTTCTTAGCGGCCCAGGCCCCCTGTTGCAAGGCCACCGGAGCCACCCCGGGAAGGCCTAAGCCGTTCACGTCCCCCACCACGTAAACCTCAGAGTGGTCGGGAAGCCGCAAAAAGGGGTCCGTGGGCACCCGGCCCCGGGGGTCCTGGGGTAGGCCCGGAAGCGGGTTCCCCTTGACCCCCACGGCCCAAAGGACGAGGTCGGCGGGGAAAAAGGTCCCGTCCTTCAGGACTACACCCCCTTCCTCCACCCGGGCCACCTGGGTCTGGAGGGCCACCCGCACCCCCAAACCAGAAAGGGCCTTTAGGGCGTAAGCGGAAAGCCCCGGGCGGAAAGTGGGAAGCAGCCTAGGCCCGGCCTCCAGAAGGTGTACCTCGGCGCCGGGGATCTCGGGAAAGTCCCGGGGAAGGACGTTACGTAGAAATTCAGTCAAGGCCCCGGAAAGCTCCACCCCCGTGGCCCCCCCACCCACCACCACAAAGCGAAGGAGCTTTTGTCCCCACGCCGCCTCCTCTAAGGCCTTTAGGAGCCGGTTCCGGATTTTTATGGCGTCCTCCAGGGTCTTCAGGAAAAGGGCGTGTTCCTTTATGCCCAAAACTCCAAGGTCGTGAGGGTAGCTTCCCGTGGCTACGATAAGGTGGTGGTAGGGGAGCGCCTTTCCACCTTCCAAAAAGAGTCGCCGCTCCTCTAGATCCACCTCCTCCACCCGGGCCAGGAGGAAACGCCCCTTCCGGAGGAGGGGCCGCAAGGGGTAGGCAATGGCCGGGGCCTCGAGAAATCCCGTGGCCACCTGGTAGAGGAGGGGCTGGAAGAGGTGGTGGTTGCGGACGTCCACGAGGAGGTAGGACACCCCCGCCCGGTCCAAGGCCTTAGCCGCCGCCAGGCCACCGAAACCGCCGCCCACAATGACGATGCCCTCTTCCACGCTTCCTCCTTTCTCGGGGACCCCAAGGGTCCTCGTGATAATTTTCCCTTAAAGGTTCGTGAATAAAGAAACAAAAAGCACACTCTCTAAAAGGCCGCCTCCAGGTTCCACCGCTTTACCTCGGTGATGAGCCGGTTCACATCAATCCCCCGAGGGCAGGCCTCGGTGCAGTTGTGGGCGTTGCGGCACTGCCAAACCCCGCTCCGCCCCCTCAAGCCATCCGGCAAGCCGCTCCTCCGCCCCCAGATTCCGGGAATCAAAAAGAAAGCGGTGCGCCTGGACAATGGCTACCGGGCCAATGTAGCGCCCGTTCACCCAGTAGACGGGGCAGCTGGAGGTGCAGGCGCCACAGAGGATGCACCGGGTGGTCTCCTCGTAGCGTGCCCGCCCCTCGGTGCTTTGCCACCTCTCCCGCTCGGGCGGAGGCTCAGGGTTGATGAGGTAGGGCTTCACCGACCGGTAGGCCGCGAAGAAGGGCTCCATGTCCACAATAAGGCCCTTAATTAGCCTGAAGGCCTTCAAGGGCTCCACGCGGATCCGGGGGCCCACGTCCTTCACCAGCGTCTTGCAAGCCAGCCGATTGCGGCCGTTGATGGTGCGAGTGTCGGAGCCGCAGATGCCCTGTCTGTAGGAGTAGCGGAAAGCCAGGGTTCCGTCCCCCTCGGTCTTCCCCCGCAAGAGGAGATCCAAGAGCCGCTCCCAGGAGAGGCCTCCAAAACGTAGCGCGCCCAACGGGAAGGTGCCCCAGGCACCGCCTGCCGACGGATCTCCAAAACCACCCTCATGGCTTCTCCACTAGGAACCGGTGGTAACGGAAGGGGAAGACCCCCCTTTGCTCGTGCTTGAGGATCCGGTAGCCGTACTTGCCCGCCCAGGCGGGAACCTCGTAGGGTGCGTAGATGTCCTTGGAAAGGAGCTCCAGCACCACCCCCGAAGGCAGTTCCGCCATGGCCTCCGTGGCCCGGATCAGTCCCAGGGCGCACGGGGTACGGCGGTTGTCCAGGCGGCGGAGCGGCCGGACGCTGAGGTCCTCGAGGCGGCAAACCCCCTGCACCGGGGAGCACTGCCGGTAGAGGGGGCAGGTAATGAAGATGACTACAAGGCCGGCAAGCAGGAAGACCTTCAAGAGGATGAGGGCAAAGGGGAAGCCGAGGAAAGTGGAGAGGGGAAGCCGATAGGCCAAGGCCATCCCCAGACCGGTGAGGAAGACCGTGGGTAGGGCAAAGCGCACCACCCAGCGGAAGCGTTCCAGCTGCCTGGCCCCCGCTACCACCGCCGGCACCTGGGGGTGACGCATACCCACGGGCACGTTGACCCCAAGGTTGAAAAGCGCCCCACCGAGCCAGAGGCCAAACGCGAGAAAGTGAAGCGCCCGTAGGAGGAACCCTTCCGGGGTGAGGGTGTCGGCCCAGGCCCAGAGGAGGAAGAGCCCCAAGGCTGAGGCGAAGGCCACCCGGGGCCATCCTGCCCACAGGGCCCCCGTAAGAAGCAGGGTGCCAAGGAAGAGAGGGCCTTTTAGCCCGCCTAGATAGGTGAAGAAAAGGGAAAGAGGGGCCGTGAGGGCCAGGGGCCAAGTAAGCCTCCGAGCCAGGTGGGCCCAGACCCGCCCTTCCTCCTCCAAAAACCCCGAGGCCTCCGGTAGATCCGGCTCCTTTCGGAGGTAGAAGGCCCGCCAAGCGGCAAACCCTAAGGCCAAGCCGCAGAGCCAGAGGAGGAGCCAGCGCACAACGAGCCATGCCGGGGCAAGACCCAGGTGCAGGCCGGTAAAGATCGCCCCCAGCAAAGAGGCCAGGCTGATGAGGGTAAAGGCCACCTTGGGCAGGAAGGGGACCTCTTGGCGGACCTCCACCACCAGGCCTGAGGGCAAGGCCATCCTACTCCTCCAATACGTGAAGGTTGGGCAGGGTCTGGGCCCAGAGCCGATTCTTCTCAATGTAGTCCCGCCACTGGGGAGGAACGTCCTCCTCAGGGTAGATGGCGCTCACCGGGCAGGCGGGCACGCAGGCCCCGCAGTCAATGCACTCGTCCGGGTGGATGTAGAGTTGCTCCCCAGCATCGTAAATGCACTCCACGGGGCAGACTTCCTGGCAGGAACGGTCCTTGACACCGATGCAAGGCTCGCAGATTACGTGGGGCATGGCTCACCTCCAAGGCCCACTCTGGGGGATACCCCTTTAGCGGTCCATGATGCAGGTCAAGGCCTAAGGACACCCTTTGTGCCCCTGGGTAAGGCACGCTTCCTGCCTCCCACCTAGGCTCGAAGCATGCTAGGCTCGAAGTATGCTGCGAAAACCCTTGCCCCCGCTCTCCCTCTCCACCCCGGAAGGGGCCAAGGTCTACCTGCCTGACCTCAAGGGAAAGCCCTTGGCCCTGGTGCGGGACCTGACGCTGGCCCAGGACCTGGCCCGCAAGCACGCAGAACTCGAGGTGCTAAACGCCCAAGCCTTCCTCCTGGCTAAGACCCTCACCCCAAGCCCCCTGCCCCTCCTTCTAGACCCCAAGGAGGCGCTGCTTGCCGCCATCCCGCCAGGAGGCGCTCTGGTGGCGGACGCCCACCTGGAGGTCTACCACCTAGGCCCCGTGCGGAACGCCGAGGAGGTCTTGGACTGGCTCCGGTTCGTGGAGGCCCAGTGCCCAGAGTGCGTTTTGCCGGAGGCGGAATGGATCTGAGGGTTAAACGGGTCTACGATCCCCCCTCCCCCGAGGACGGCCTGCGGGTCCTGGTGGACCGGCTCTGGCCCCGGGGGCTTTCCAAGGCCAAGGCCCAGGTGAGCTGGTGGGCACAAGAGCTTGCCCCTTCCGAGGCCCTGCGCCGCTGGTTCGCTCACGATCTAGCCAAGTACCCCGAGTTCCTCGCCCGCTATCGCGAGGAGGTGGCGGGAAACCCTTCCCTGACCAAGCTCAAGGCTCTGGCCCAAACGGGGCGAGTCACCCTCCTTTTCGCCGCCAAGGAAAGGCGCTACAACAACGCCCAAGCGCTGAGAGAGATTCTGGAAAACCCCTAACCCCTCCCGGCTTGACGGAAGCGGCACGGGGGCGATATTATTTAGGAGTCCTAAGGAGGCGGCAATGACGAGGTCGGGAACCGAGAAAGCGGGGATTTTGCTGGTCCTGCTGGCGCTCCTTTTGTCTTTTGGGCAAGAAGGGGTTCCTTACCCTGAGGGCTTCCGGCTTTGGCTCCACGTGAAGAGCATGGAGCTCAAGCCCGGCCATCCCCTCTACGAGAGCTTCGGCGGGTTGCACCACATCTACGTGAACCCCACGGGGCTTCCCACGTACCTGGAGGGCAAGAAGGCCCCCTTCCCCAAGGGCACGGTCATCGTGTTCGACCTGGTGGAGGCCAAGTCCGAAGGGAACGCCCTTGTGGAAGGTCCGCGGAAGCTCATCGGCGTCATGGTCAAAGACCCCGAGCGCTACCCGGAAACGGGCGGTTGGGGCTACTACGCCTTCGGCCCCGACAAGCAGCTCCTGGCCGTGGACCCCAAGGCCTGCCACGCCTGCCACCAGGGGGCGGCCAACACCGATTACGTCTTCAGCGTCTTCCGGCCCTAAGCTAAGGGGGTGGACGCTGAGGAGAAACTCCTCTTCCTTCTAGAGCGCCTGGCCCAGGCGGAACGGGCCCTTCTCACGCAAAAGGCCCACCGCCTGGGCCTTTCCGCCACCCAAGCCCAGCTCCTCCTCCACCTGGCGGCAAGGCCCCAGGGGGTGGTGGACCTGGCCCACCTCCTCGCCCTCACCCCGGCCACGGTGAGCGAGGCCCTGGGCGCCCTGGAACGGAAGGGGCTTTTGGCGCGGGAAAAAGACCCAGAGGACAAACGGCGCTCCCGCCTTGGCCTCACGCCTAAGGGAAGGCGGCTGGCGGAGGCCCTGGGGGATTACCTAGACCCCGTGCGGAGGGCGCTTACGGGGATGGACCAGAAGGCCCTTCTCCTTCCCCTCATGCGCCTCCTCGAGGGCCTGGTGCGCCAGGGTGTGATGGCGGACACGGGCATGTGCCTCACCTGCCGCCATCTCCGGGCAGAGGGAGGGTTCCGCTGCGCCCTCCTCGAGCTCACCCTGACCCCAGAGGACCTCCGCCTCGCCTGCCCGGACCACAACTCTGCATGACGCTGGCTCTACCGGGTAGGCCTGCCCTTAAGCACCCCTTGGGGGGGCTAAGCGCTATCCCAAGCTCCGTGTACCTCAGTGGGCGTAAAGGTTGCGGGTTCCGGTTGCCGAAGCGGACGCCTATGGGGTTGAGTACAAGGGCAATCTCCTCATCCTTCAGCCGGCCCATGGGAGGCATCAGCCGCCATACGTAAAAGGACCCACCTTAAGGGAGCCTTGCAGGCCAAAGGCCACCACCTGCACCAACTAGGCACGCCCCTTAGGGTCTTGGAATAAAGGGTCTAACCCCGCCCTGGAACCCCTTGCCCCGGGGGCGGATGACAGCCAGCGCAATACTCTGCGTAGAGCTTGCCTCCATCCTGGGCCAAAGCCATCCCTAACAACGCTAACGTCAAGATCATCCACTTGTGCCTCATCCTCTTTCCGCAAGGGGGCGCTTGCCCTTCAGGTCCAACCACGCCGGCGGCACATAGGCGCAGCGGGGGTCAGCAGCCAGGTAGTCCCCCGTTTCCGCCCAGGCCCGAGCCCGGCTCCCTCCACAGACGTAGCGGTACTCGCAAACTCCGCACTTCCCCTTAAGGAGGTTTTTGTCACGGAGTTCGCGGAAAAGCAGGCTTTCTCGGTAAATCTCCAGAAGAGACTTTTCTCGCACGTTGCCTGCATACACCGGCAAAAAGCCCGAAGGGGCCACATGCCCAGTGGCCGACACGAAAACAAATCCGTTGCCGTCCGTGACTCCCAAGCGGGAGTGTTCCATGCCGTCTTGAAAATATTCCCGGTGCAGGCTTTCACCAGCCGCCAAAGCTCGGTCCTTTCCCCCTTCCGCCTGCCGCCTTTGTAAAACCACCCGACGGAAGTGGTGGGCCTCGGTGGTCTTGACGTGGAAGGGATAAGCCTTGGAAACCTCGTAAAGCCAGTGGAGGATCTCCTCAAACTCCTTAGCGGAAAGCTGCTTGAGAAACGTTCCCCGTCCCACGGGGACCAGAAAGAAGAGGCTCCAAAGGATCACGCCTTTTTCCGCCAAGAGTTCGGGTATCGCCTTAAGTTCGGGCCAGTTATCCCGGGTTACCGTAGTGTTCACCTGTGTGGGAAGCCCCGCTTCCCGGGCCCAGTCCAAAGCCACCAAGGTCCGGGCGAAAGTACCCTTTTCCCCCCTGAAGGCATCGTGGCTCTCCGGGCTTGCCCCGTCCAGGGAAAGGGCAAGCCGAGTTACCCCAGCCTCCTTCAAACGGAATACCGTATCCCTGGTGAGTAAGGGAGTCGCAGCAGGGGTCAAGCCCACCTTCAAGCCCCGGTCTCGAGCATGCTCAACGAGATGAAAAAGGTCTCGCCGGGCCAAGGGATCCCCACCGGTGAGAAGGAGGAGGGGCTTAGGGGTGTAGGTGGCCACCTCCTCTATAAGGCGCAAGCCCTCGTCTGTGGAGAGCTCCCCCGGCAGGGGATGAGGCATGGCCGAGGCCCGGCAATGCCGGCACGCTAACATGCAGGCGTTCGTCACCTCCCAGGCAACTAGGTAGGGGTATTGGGCAAAGTCTGGGCGTTCCATGTTCCTAGCCTTTGGGAAAAGATCCTTAGCCTCCATGATCCGGGTCATGGGGGAGGAAACATTCCTCCCCCAACCCTGCTAGTAGATGTCGTAGGCGGTGTTGTATACGTTGAACTTGCCCGTAGGAGTGCGGACCCAGTCCCCGGTGATCCGGGCCTTCTCCCTCAGGGTCAAGGCATCGTAAATCACGATGAAGGTAGGTGTATCCTTCGCTCCCCAGGCAGAAACCCAGATCTCCGTTCCTCCCTTGTTGAACTCCGGATGCACCATACGGGCCCTACGCTCCTGAGCCCCAGGCACCTCCCAGCACTTCGCGACCTCCAGCTTACGCTTGTCTATCGCGCACAGGCTTGCCGCTGCTTGAGGGCTTGGGCTCATGGGGAAGTCCACGATCACCCAAGGGCTATTGGGATGGGTCTTGATGAAGAGGGTACCCGTGTAAGGAAGCTGGATCCGCTTCACCACCTTCCAGGCGTGCTGGGGGTGCTTTTCCGGATCTACCCCCACCACCGTCACCTCAGGGCTGCCGATGTTGCCCGTGGCCCACACGGGTCCGAAGGTAGGGTGGGTCCAGTTGGAACCCCGGCCCGGGTGGGGCCTTACCCCCGCTTCCACCTCGGCCACAAACGCCCGGGTCTTGGTGTCGATGACGATGAGTTTATTCACCGCATTGGCCGCTACGATAAAGTACCGCTTAAGGGCCCACCCGCCGTCGTGCAGGAAACGTTCGGTGTCGATCATGGTAATGGGGAGGGGGCGGCCTGGCTTGTTCAGCTGCGAGTAGTCCACCAGCCAAGTTTGACCGGACTCCTTAAGGTTTACGATCCACTCAGGGTTGTACTGGCTGGCCACGATGGCCGCCACCCGGGCCTCCTGAACGAACTCCCCTGCTCCCTTGGCATAGGACATGGTGGAAACCATCTTCAGAGGCTCCAGGGTCAGCCCATCCAATATCACCATAGTGGGCGGCCAGTAGCACCCCACCACAGCGTACTCGTCCTCATAGCCTTTAAACTTGCTGGACTCAATGGAGCGGGCGTCTACGCAGGGCTTGGATTCGGCCACCACCTGGGGCGGGTTCATGAAAAGGTCAATCAGGCTGGCCTTGCCATCGCGACCAATGGCTAGGAAGTACCGCCCGGTGGCGGAGGAACGTAGGATGTGGGTTGCGAACCCCGTGGGCACGATGGTCACCAGTTCCTTTTTGTCCCCATCAACGATGGCCACCTGGCCCGTATCCCTAAGTACCTGGCCGAAGAAGTTCTGCCAGTTCCGTCCATGCTGCGGCCGGTTTGGACGCTTGTCTACCGGAACGTAGACCTTCCAGGTCTTCCTGATCTCCTCAAAGCTCGGGATAGGAGGGGCTGGGGGCTCCTCCAGGAGAAACCGGGCCATGAGCTCGGTGTCCACGTCGCTTAAAATTCCCTGGCGCCCCCAATCGGGCATCCCCCCAGGAAGCCCCCCAAAGATCACCGCCTTCAGGTACTCTATCCCCCGCTCGGCCATCTTCTTGGGCTCCAGGGAAGGCCCCGTGGCCCCCTTGCGCAATACCCCGTGGCAACCAGCACAGCGGTCAAAGTAGATTTGGGAAGCCCGCTCCCGCTCCGCCGGACCCAAGGCTCCTGGGGCCTGACCTAGGGCCAAAGCCGCTACCAATACCGCACCCCAAAAACCTAGTGCCCTTTTCATGTTGGACACCTCCGCAAATTAGGATAGCAATATCCGAGTAGTACGGATGTCCTAAGCCAAATGTCCCTATCCCTATCCTCACCCCTCGCCATTCGGTTGGGGCAAGTCCGGCAGCAAGGAAAGGTCCCCGGAGCCATCCCCCGGGGACCTTACCCGAGCCCTAGTGCGTGTGAGAGTGGGCTATTTGCTCGGTAGGTGCATACACCCGGATCACGCCCTTCATGTAGGGGTGGATGCTGCAGATGTAGGTGTACTCCCCGGGCTGGGTAAAGGTGATGCGGTACCGCTCCCCGTGACCCAGCTTAGGGGTCACAAAGGGCTCTGGCCCTTGGACGTTGATGACCACGGCGTCGTGCCGTCCCGTGCGTTCCCCTTCCAAGAGGTCAAAAACGTCCTCGTTGATGAACTCCACCGTGGTCCCCACAGGGATTTCTAAGATCTTGGGATAGAAGGAGTTGCCCACCATCTGCACCCGCACGGGCAAGGGCTCCAGGGTCTTGGCTCCCACAGCCACGGGCTGGGCCAAAGCGGGGTCCAGGGGTACGCGGACCGTGTGCTCGTGGTCAGGGGTTCCCAGGCCATAGGGATCCAGCACCCGCTTAGCGTCCGCAGGGATGGCGGTGAGAGCCCTGGGCCCTTCCGCCCGCACCTCCCCTATCCGAGGGGCGTCTTTCTTGGCCCGAAGTATCCCTAAGGCTCCCTTGATGGCGGTATTGAACACGTGGGTTACCAGGGCGTAGTCCCCCTCCACCGGGGGCACCCGCCACTCAATTACCCAGGAATCCGAAGGGCCTGCCAACACGGTCTGGCTGCCCTTCATAACGTTATCTGGATTGCCTTGGTAGTAGATGTACTCCCAAATGCCCCCCACCACGTGGAAGGTGCTGGTGAGGCTGGGACCGGCGTTAAGGAAATAGATGCGCACGTAGTCGCCCGGCCGCACGGGAATGGGCTCATTAACGTAGCGGAAGTTGTACCCGTTAAAAACCACGTAGGTGGCTTTACCATCAAAGAAATCCCTTCCCGAAGCGTACCACTCGCTTTGAACGATGTAGAGTTTGAGGTCGGGTGGGCGCTTGAGTTCAGCCTCGAGGCGGTACTTCTTCTTCGGCTCTACCACGATCATGCCGTGCTGTCCCCCCATGGTATGGGCCATAATCCCGTGCCCCCCGGGGGCGCAGTGGTACATGAAGACGCCCGGAAAATCGGCGGTGAAACGGAAGACACGCTCCTCCCCAGGCTGGACGTTGCCCAGGAACTTGGACGTCTGGGTATTGGCCGCGTGGATGGAAAGACCGTGGGTTACGCTATCTCCGTTCCTAAGAACGATCTCTACCGTGTCACCTTCCTCCACCACCAGCATGGGGCCCGGGCTCATGCCGTCAAAGGAGAACCCCTTTACGTAAACCCCCTCATCTACAGGAAACACGCTGCTTTGCGCCGTGAGCTCAAAACGCTTGACCGCCGCCAGGGCCGGCACCCCCAGGGCCACCGCCGCCATCAGTAGGAACCTTGCGCCTCTCATCGCTCACCTCCGGCAGGTCCTAACTCGGACCTATCCATCCATGTTTTAGCGCTTACCCCCAAGGACAGGTGTCCTTGTGACAAATGTACCAAGCCACGCCACAGCCCTGGGATAGGGCAACGCCTTGATGCAACCCAAGTCAAAACCCAGGGGCTAGGCTGGACGCTTTTTCCAGGTGCGGGAGGTGCTGGAGCGACTTTCCCGTTAGGGACCCATCGGAAAGAGGGTTCGGCAGCGGCATGCCTCTCGTGCACAGACCCTTACACAAATCCTTCACACGACAAGGGCTCCCCGGATGATTCCGGGAAGCCCTTGTGCCGAAGCTCAATGGGTGTACTCCCGTTCGTGGAAGGTGGTCACCACCCACCACATCCCTTGAGGCACGAACAGGTAGACCAGGGAACTAAAGGCGATGAGGTACTTCCAAAAAGGATCCAGGTGGGGCGGGACAATCATGCCCAAGGCACCCATGGCTTGCAACCCGGCAAAAATGTAGGAAAAGGCCACCAGCGAGGGCCTTCCCAGCATCCGCCCCAGGGCGTAGAACATGGCGTAGAACCCTGCAGCCGACACCATGAGCATCCCGGAGAGCATGAGGTCCCGTACCGCCTCGCTAGTCATGGGCCCCCACCTCCTTAGCTTGGGTATCCCGTCCCTTTCCAATGGTGGCGAGGTCCCAAAGGAGGACCAGGTAGCTCACCAAGAAGAAAACCCCGAAAACAAAGCGCCAAACCATGCCGTTTTGGAACCAGGGATGGGTCTGGGCTTCAATGTAGGCTTGCCAAGTGCTCCCACCAATAGCCCGTTCCACCATGGTCTGGGTGAACCCCGCCACGGTCATGGCTGCGGACATGCCAAAGATGCCCACCACCATTAGCACAAAAGCCCACTTCCAAAGCTTGGAGTCAAAACGAGGCCAGTCGGCTTGGCGCACCTGGTGGAGAGCCATGTAGATCACGGTCAAGATGGCTGTCACATAGGCGCCGAAGAAGGCCAGGTGGCCGTGGGCCGGGGCCAGCTGGGTGCCATGGGAGTAGAGATTGATCTGGGGAAGCGTCTGCATGAAACCCCAGACCCCCGCCCCGATAAAGTTTCCGAAGGCTTGAGCGATGGCCCAGAAGAGGGCGGGCTGGTTTACTGTTTGCATGCGGTGCATCCCGGCATCGTAAACGGCGTGGACCACCATAGCCACCAAAGGTATGGGCTCGAGGGCGCTGAAGAAGCCCCCTAGGCCCAACCAGTACTCGGGCGTGCCGATCCAAAAGTAGTGGTGGCCGAGGCCGAGGATACCAGTGCCGAAGACAAGGGCCACCTCCAGATAGAGCCAGGTTTCCACAATGCGCCGGGGTGTCCCCAAGAGATGCATCAGGGCCATGGCCATGATAGAGCCCACCAAGACCTCCCAGGTAGCCTCCACCCAAAGGTGCACCACCCACCACCAGAAGTACTGGTCCATGGAAATGTTTGGGGTATAGTGCATGCCGGCCGTGTAAAGCCCCGCCAAGGCCACTAGGTCAAACATCAGGACCGCCACTACACCCGTGATCCGCTTCGCTTTCAGCGCCGTGGCCACCACGTTGTAGAGGAAGATGACCATCACCGCCACGATGCCAAGGTCGGCCCAGCGCGGGGCTTCTATGTATTCCCGCCCCTCGGTGATGAACCACAGGGTAAAGGCATTGCCCGGCCCGTACTGCACCAGGAGGTAGACCAGGACCACCACGCCCACCGCGGCCACGAGGGTAAAGAAGGCAAAGCGGGCCAGCCGGATACCTACCACTTCCCGGCCCAGCTCCAGGGGCAAGAACCAATAGACCCCGCCCATAAAGCCTAGAAGAAGCCAGACAATCATGGCGTTGATGTGGAGCATCCGGTTGGTCATGAAGTTGAGTTTCCCGTAAAGGAAACCGGGGTCTAAATACTGCCACGCAGCCAAAAGGCCAAAAAGGATCTGGGCTCCGAAAAGGGCCAGGGCTACCCAGAAGTACAAGAGGGCCAGCTTTTGCGACTCGTAAAGCTTACCCTTGGGCATAACCTCCGTCATCGCCCTCCTCCTCCCTTACTGCACCCCCGCGAAACGGTCGGGGAAGCCATTGGTGTCTATCGCCGACATCCACTTCAGGAAGGCCACCAAAGCCCGCGTCTCCTCTTCACTGAGGTGGAGGTTAGGCATCCGCCGAGCAAAGGTGGGGTAGCGGTCCGGATGCTGCAACCACTCGGCCATGGCCTCCTCCTTGGTAGCCTTACCGGTCATGGACATAACCATGGTCTCCCATTTGGGATCAAGCCACGCTCGGGTCAAGTCCGGAGCGAAGTAGGCCCCATTGCCGAGAAGGGTATGGCAGTCCATGCAGTTGCGGCTCTGCAGGGTCAGCTTGCCCCTGTTCACCAGGACGTAGGCCTCCTCCTCGCTCCACGTCCTTCCAAAAAACCCCACCCCCTCGCCGATCACTGGGATGTCCCGGTGCTTTTCGTAGTCCCGCTTGAGCCCGATCGCCTTGTTTATCACCGTATAAGCGGGGACTCTGGCTGAGCCCTCCCGGATCTGGTTTAGGGAATCCATCGTGAGGTAAACGAGAATCCCCGTCATAACTAAGGAGCTGACCCAGGCCGCATTCCGCCAGAAACGTGGCTCCAGCCATCCCGAACCCCGGGAAAGCCAAAGAGTGAGGATCACTGTGGCGAAGAGGGCCCCGATAGTGGTCTCTACCCAGCCGATCTCCATACCCTAACCCTCCTTTCACCTCCGACCCCTAAACTCGGACTTGAGAGGCTGGCTTTCCATGACTTAGGTCAAGGGCAAAAGTCCCGGAAAAACGCCGCATTCCAGGACCCGCACTTACTTTGGACCCCTTAAGGGAACCCCTTCTCATCAGGGTTAAGCTGGTGCGGCGTACCATACGTGCATGTCCGTGCGCAGCCTTCTTCGGCGGGAAGAGTCCTATGCCCTCCACGCTCTTCTCCTTGTAGCGGAGGAGCCGGGCCTCTCCGCATTGAAAATCGCCCATAAACTCAAAGCCCCACCTGCCTTTATGGCCAAGGTGCTTTCCAAGCTGGCCAAGGCGGGACTAGTGGAAAGCCGGATGGGACGAGCAGGAGGGGTATGGCTCAAGGGCACCCCTGAAGAAATCAGCCTCCTTAAAGTCATGGAAACCCTGTCCGGCCCAGTAGCCTTGGACCTCTGCACCACCCTAAAACGCTGTCCCACGGAGGAACGGCGGGGGGTCTGCTACCTCAAGCCCAACCTGGTGCGCATAAACCTGGAGATCCGGAAAGCCCTAGGGAGCCTCACCCTTAAAGATCTCCTTCCGGAAAAGGCTTGACCCAGGTCATGGCCTCTCCCCCCTTAGCCCCCCAGGCTAAAGGCATGGAAGGGATCGCCCTCATGACCCCGGTCAACGAGATCTTGCGGCGTTACCCAGAAGCCGTGCGGCTTCTGAACGGGCTCGGTCTGGACACCTGCTGCGGCGGGGCTGAGCCCTTGGAAGAAGCGGCTAAGCAAGCCGGACGGGACCCTAAAGAGGTCCTGCAAGCCCTGGAAGCCTTCCTGGAAGAGGTCCAGCGGTGAACCTCTTGGAAAGGGCGCGTTACGGAGCGGTGCGGGGTGTGGAACTCTTGGTTGACCATCCCGAAGTGCGGCTCGTGCTCTTCAGCTTGAAGGCTGGCCAGGAGGTAAAGGGGATGGGGGAGCCCCGGGTCCACCTCCTCTGTTTGGAAGGCGAAGGGATCCTGTGGGCTGGGGAAGAAGAGGTTCATGCCACTCCAGGGGTCCTTCTTGCCGCAGCCCCCGGTGAGCCCCATGGGGCGCGGGCTGGCCAGGGGCAGTTTTTGGTACTCGGCATCATCACCCCAAGGCCATGATCCTAGCGAGCCGACTGGCCCTTACGAGTGCCCTCTTGTGGCTTGTGGCCGGCACCTGGGTGGGGCTTTGGTTGGGGCTTGGCCTCTTGCCCTACACTTGGCGGCCCGCCCACGCCCACATGCAGCTTTTGGGCTTTGTGGGGCTCATGATCTACGGCGTAGCCTACCACGCTCTGCCCCGGTTCCGGGGAGTGGTTTTCCGGCGGCCTGGGCTCGCCCTCCTCCAGGTGGGCCTTGCCAATCTTGGGCTCGGGGGCATGACCCTTTCCTGGGGGTTCGCCTGGGGCATAGGGATCTGGGGCTTCTTCGCCGGGATTGCCGCCTTGGCCGGGCTCCTTTTCGCCCTGTTGATGCTGGAGGTGCTTTGGGGCTAAGGGACCTTTGCCCCTCCGCCCTTCCCCTACCCTGGAGGCAAGGATGCGCGCCACGAACCTTCCCCTAAAGTCGGTAGCCCTGCCTGCGGAGCACGGGGGCTGGGGCTTCACCCTGGAACCGGTTCTCCTGGGCCTCCTCCTCTCCCCGGGGGCCCACACCCTGGGGCTTCTCCTCCTAGGCCTTTTCGGCTTTTTGGCCCGGCACCCCTTCAAGCTCGCCTATCAGGACCTGCGGAAAGGCAAGCGCTACCCCCGCACGGAGCTGGCCCTAAGGGTGGGGAGCGCCTACCTCCTCCTGGCCCTTGCGGGCCTCCTCCTCACCGCCCTCACCGCCCAGGGGCCTTTCCTCCTTCCCCTCCTCCTCGCCCTTCCCCTGGGGGCCTTTATGGCCTGGGCCGATGCGCAAAATCGCACCCGGGAGCTCTTCCCGGAGATCAGCGCAGCCCTCTTCATGGCCACCCTTGCCCCGGCGGGGGCGCTGGCGGGAGGCCTTGGGGCCCAGGTGGCCTGGGGAAGCTTTCTGGCCCTGGCCTTACGAGACGTGGCCTCCCTCTACTACGCCCGCACCCAGGTGCTCCGGGCTCGAGGCCTCGCTCCCAAGCGTTACCCCGCCTTCCTAGTTCTCTTCCTCACCCCAGGGCTGGCTCTTTTCCTAGGGAAGGTAGGCCTTCTCCCCATGGCTGTCTTCCTGGGCCTTTTCGCCCTCGCCCTCTACGGCGGCATCTCCCTCCTCCTGCCCCCTGTGCCCGCCCGGGTCATCGGCTGGACGCAGATGGGCTTTGGCCTCCTCCTGGTCCTCCTCGCTGCCTGGGGATACACCCAGATGGAGCTTCCCACCGCCCTTCTCTGGGTGCCGAGCCTCCACCGCCTCCTGGGATGGGCCCTGGTGGGGTTCGCCTTTGCCCTTGGCCTTTGGCTTCTTCTCCGCAAGGAGATACCCCGGGCGGCCCGCCTCGCCCTGGGCCTTTACGACCTCAACGCCCTTTTGGGCCTCCTGTACCTGGCCCTGGGGGGCCGGCTTTCCCCGCACCCTTTCCTGGCCCTCCTCGGGGTGGCCCTGGCCCACGCCCTGCTCCGCCGGCCCCACCCTTGGCCAGGGGTGGGGTTCCTACTCCTTGGTCTCGTTCTACTCTGGCACTAAGGTGGCCCCAAGCACCTTCTTCCCCCAGGGCTCACGGAAAATAAGGCCATGCGGAAAGCCTGGGGTCTGCTCCTTCTCGTACCCCTTCTCCTAGCCCTCCTCAACCTCTCCTTTGGCCTTCTCAAGCCCCCCAGGAACTGGGCTGAGCCCATCCAGGCGCCCGCCGAAGCCCTCCAGGCCGTCTACCGGGAGGCCCATCCCGCCGCCCTCCGCATAGAAGGCCCCGAGGGAAGCCGGGGCACGGGCTTCTTCTACGCCCCGGGCCTCGTCCTCACCGCCTACCACGTGGTGGCGGAAGGGGGGCCTTACACCCTGGTCCTGGCCGATGGCCGGCGGGCGGCGGCGCGGCTTTTAGGCTTCGCCGAGCCCATGGACCTGGCGGTGCTGGCCACGGAGGAAACCCCTCCCAAAACCCTCCCCCTGGAAACGGAAAGGCGGCCCCGGGTGGGGGAGGCCGTGGTCCACATCGGCAACGGCCGCAACCAGTTCATCGCCCCCCGGTACGGACGGGTAACCCGCCTCGAGGTGAGCCCCTCGGCCTTCCTGCCCCAGGGCCTGGTGGAAACCTCCTTGCCCCTCGCCCCGGGGGACTCGGGGGGGCCGGTCCTGGACGCAAGCGGCAAGGTCCTGGGGGTGGCGGTGGCCATCGGCCAGACGGAGGAGGGGTTCCGGAGCTTCTTCACACCCCTTTTGGGCCGGAGGGAGGCCGTGGCCGGCCTGGAGGCGGGGATGAGGAGCTACTGGCCCTACCTGGGCCTCCGGGGCCCCCGGGCCTTGACCCTCGAGCTCGCCCGGGAGCTCGGGCTTCCCCCAGGCGGGGTGCTGGTGGGGGAGGTGGTGCCGGGCGGAGCGGCCCACCGGGCAGGGCTTAGGGGGTTGGAGTCGGGCGGCGTTCCCGACGTGATCCTAGAGGTGGACGGAACCCCAGTGAACACCTTTGAGGAACTCCTGCGGGAGGTGCGCAAACGCCAGGTGGGCGACCGGGTGCGCCTTACCGTGCGAAGGGGAAGCGAGGTCTTCCAGGTGGAGGCGGCCCTCGCCCCCTTCCCGGGGCGCTAGCCCACAAACTCCCGATAAGCCAGCACGCCCGGCATCCCCTCCGCCAGGAGGACCGCCCGGGCGATGGCCCGGGCCAGGGCGTCGGCGGCGTAGGCCCCCAGGCGCAAAAGGGCCATGGGCCCCACCCCCTTCCCGTCCCCCAAGGCCAGGGCGAAGACCAGGTCCCCGTCCAGGGGGGTGTGGGCGGGGCGGAGGGCCCGGGAAAGCCCGTCCTGGGCCATGATGGCTAACCGCCTGGCCTCCGCCTTGGTGAGGGGGGCGTCCGTGGCCACCACGCCCAAGGTGGTGTTCTGGCCCAGGAGAAGGGGGTAGCGGTAGTCCTCCGGCGCCCCCCGGTAGCGGGAGAGGTCCGGCAAAAGCGCCCGCTCCTCCTCGGCGAGAAGCCCCTCGGCGTAAAGCCTGCCCGTAAGGGGATCGAAGGGGCGGCCGAGGCTATTCACCACCGCCAGGGCCACTACCCTAAACCCTTCCTCCAGGCGGTACCCGGCAAGGCCAAAGCCCCCCTTGACCCCCCCGGCCACCGCCCCGGTGCCCGCCCCCACGCTCCCCTCCGCCACCCCCAGGGAGGCAGCTAAGGAGGCCCTATACCCCGCCTCCCTCCCCGGGGGCCTAAAAACCTCCCCCCGCCCCAGGTCGAAGATCACGGCGGCGGGCACGATGGGCACCACCCCCGCCGGGGTGGGGAAGCCTTTTCCCTTCTCCCGCAGGTAGTCCATGACCCCATCCGCCGCCCCCAGGCCAAAGGCGCTTCCCCCGGTGAGGCAAACGGCCTGCACCCGCTCCACGGTGTTTTCCGGGAGGAGGAGGTCCGTCTCCCGGGTGCCGGGGGCCGCCCCCCGCACGTCCACCGCCGCCACCGCCCCCTCCTCCACCAGGACCACGGTGCACCCGGTGCGGGCCTCCCGGTCGGTGAAATGCCCCACCCGAAACCCAGGGAGAAGCGCCGCCTCACCCCACAAGGCTTCCGCCATGGGCCCAGTATGGGGTAGGCTTAGGGGCAAGACAAGGAGGCGGTATGTGGGAGTACCTCATCCACGGCGAGCCCACGCCCAGGTTGCAGGCCTTTTTGCAAGGGGTTGGCCAAGCCTTGGAAGCCCAGGGTTTCCGCCATAACCCAGAAGCGGAAGCCCCCAACCTGGTTCTAAACGCCATCACCCCGGAAAACCCCCGGCCCTACCGCCGCAAGGCCCAGGCCACCTTCGTAGCCTCGGTGCTGGAGCTTCCCGATTACCCCCAAGACCCCCTAAAGGAGCTCTACCCCTACCTGGTGCGGGCCCTTTCCAACGTCCTTTTGGCCTACGTGCCGGGCAAGGGGGTGGAGTTCCTCACCCTGGAGCTCGGCCATTACCAGGAAGCTGAGGGGGGGCGCTTTTTTGAGCGGGTGGCGGAGCGCCTGCGGCCCATCGCCTGCAGCCGCCTGGTCATCCAGAACATCTTCGAGCCCGACCTGGAACCGGAGCTCTGGCAGGGAGACGAGCTTACGGAGAGCATGTACCGGGCAGGGAAAAAGCTCAAGGAGTGGGACCTCCTCCCCGCCCCCTTCCCCATTGAGGAAATCCTGCCCCCTGAGGACCTCCGCCACGTGAAGCGGCTTTACGGCATCGGGGGGCTTTCCTACGGCAACCTCTCCGTGCGCAAGGACGAACGGCGCTTCTGGATGTCCGCAAGCGGGGTGGACAAGGCGAACCTCAAGGAGATCGGCCGGGACATCCTCATGGTGAAGGACTACGACCCCGAGCGGAACGCCATCCTCCTCTCCGTCCCCCCCCAGGTGGAGCCCAGGCGGGTGAGCGTGGACGCCATTGAGCACTGGATGATCTACCGGGAACACCCCGAGGTGGGGGCCATCCTCCACGTGCACGCCTGGATGGAGGGGGTGCCCGCCACCCCCTTCAACTACCCCTGCGGCACGTACGAGCTCGCCCAAGCGGTGGCGGAGAAGGTGCGCCAGGCCCCGGACCCCGCCCGGGCGGTGGTGGGGCTCAAGAACCACGGCCTCACCATCACGGGAAAAAGCCTGGACGAGATCCTGGAGCGCATTGAGGGCAAGCTCATCCGCACCGTGCCCATGTCATGAAGGCCCTCCTCTACACCCCCTCCCTCCCCCGCTTCCTCGCGGCCCGGCTTCTAGGGAAGCGCTTCCCCAAGGGGCTCCTCCCCCTCACCCTAAGCGAGGTGCCCTTGCCGGAACGGGAAGGCTTCGTGCGGGTGAGGGTGAGGCTAAGCGGGGTCTGCGGCTCAGACCTCGCCCTCCTCTACGGCAAAAGCCCCCCCTCCATAAGCCCCTTCTTCTCCTTCCCCGCCGTCCTCGGCCACGAGATCCTTGGGGAATACGAGGGAAGCCTGGTGGCGGTCAACCCCCTCCTCGCCTGCGCCGACCGAGGGCTTCCCCCCTGCCCCAAGTGCCAAAAGGGGGAGGAGGGGCTCTGCCAGAACGTGGCGGAAGGCGCTTTCGCCCCGGGAATGCTGGGCTACAACCGGGACCTCCCGGGAGGCTGGGGGGAGTGGGTCTTGGCCCGGCCCGAGCGGCTTTACCCCATTCCGGACGGGGTCCCGGAGGAGCGGGCGGTGCTGGCCGAGCCCTTGGCCGTGGTGCTAAGGGGCCTCGAGAAGCTCAGGCCCTGGCCTGAGGAGATCCTGGTGCTCGGCATGGGCACCCTGGGCCTCCTCGCCGTGCGCCTCTTCAGGGCCCTGGGCTATGAGGGGAAGGTCCTCGCTGTGGCCAAGTACCCCCACCAGGCAGAGAAGGCGAAAGCCTTCGGGGCGGACGAGGTCTACGGAAGCGCCAAGGAAGCCCTCGCCGCGCGGGCCCGGCGCTACCGCTACCTCCTCTTCGAGGGTCACCGGGGTGGGTACCCAGGGGTGGTGGAGGCCTCAGGGAGCGGAAAGGGCTTCCGGGAGGCCCTCACCCTGGCGGAGGAGGGGGGAAGGGTCCTCCTCTTGGGCGCCCCGGGGCTTGAGCTCGTGGACCTTTCCCCCTTCTGGTTCAAGGAGGTGGGCCTCCTGGGGAGCTACACCTACACCCGAAAGGACTTCGCCCAGGCGGTAGCGCTTTTGCCGGAGCTAAAGGGCTTAGAAGGCCTGGTGGGAGGCGTCTTCCCCCTGGAGCGCTGGAAGGAGGCCCTCTCCGCCCGGGGCAAGGCCCTCTTCCGGCCGAATGTGCCTTAGGCGGGGTTCTCCCTTAGGCCTTCCGGGCTATACTGGCCGGCAAAGCGGAAGGGGGCGGCATGGCCTGGGAAGAAGAGCCCTTTTCAGAAGCGGGGGAGAAGCTCAGGCGGCTTCTCAAGGAGGTCAAGCGGGTCATCGTGGGCCAGGACCACCTCCTAGAGAGGATGCTGGTGGCCCTCCTGGCCCGGGGCCACCTCCTCATCGAGGGCGTGCCCGGGCTGGCCAAGACCTTGGCGGTGAAGACCCTGGCGGAGGCGGTGGGGGGAAGCTTTCGGCGCATCCAGTTCACCCCGGACCTGGTGCCGGCGGACCTTCTGGGCACCCGCATGTATAACCCCAAGGAGGGGGAGTTCCGCACCGAGCTCGGGCCCATCTTCGCCCACCTCCTCCTGGCGGACGAGATCAACCGGGCCCCGGCCAAGGTGCAGTCGGCCCTCCTCGAGGCCATGCAGGAGCGCCAGGTGACCCTGGGCAAGGAAACCTACCCCTTGCCCAAGCCCTTCCTGGTCCTCGCCACCCAGAACCCCATCGAGAGCGAGGGCACCTACCCCCTGCCCGAGGCTCAGCTGGACCGCTTCCTCCTCAAGGTGGTGGTGGACTACCCCGCCTTCCACGAGGAGCTGGAGATCGTGCGCCGTATGACCACGGGGGAGGAGATCCGGGTGGAAAAGGTCCTCTCCCTGGAGGAGCTCCTGGCCCTTTCCCGCCTGGCCGACCGGGTCTACGTCCACCCCAAGGTGGCGGAGCACGCCGTGGCCCTGGTCCAGGCCACCCGGGACCTGGAGGGGGCGGGCCTTAAGGAGTTCAGGCCCTACGTGGCCTTCGGGGCCAGCCCCCGGGCCTCCTTGGCCCTGGTGCAGGGGGCCAAGGCCCTGGCCTTGGTGCGGGGCCGGGCCCATGCCCTGCCCGAGGACGTGCGGGACCTTTACCTGGACGCCCTCCGCCACCGCCTGGTCCTCTCCTACCAGGCCCTGGCGGAGGGGATCACGGCGGAGGCGGTGCTCAACGCCATCCTCGCCCGCTTCCCCGCCCCCTTCGTGCCCCTCCACGACCCTTATGGAGACGCCCGAAGCCCTCTTGGCCCGCCTGGAGCTTAAGGTGGTGCGTCCCCTGGACGGGCTCCTCTTCGGGGACTACCGGGGGGTGTTCTACGGCAAGAGCCTGGAGCTGGCCGAGATCTCCCCCTATAGCCCCGGGGACGAGGCGGAGCGCATCGACTGGCCCGCCACCGCCCGCACGGGGGAGCTCCATGTGCGCCGCTTCCGCGAGGAGCGGGAGCTCACCCTCTGGCTCCTCCTGGACGGAAGCCCCTCCATGCGCTTCGGCTCCAGGCGGCGGGAGAAGTACACCCTGGCCTTGGAGCTCGCCCTGAGCGTGGCCTACATCGCACTACGCCATGGGAACCGGGTGGGGGCCCTCCTCCCCGGGGGCCTCCTCCCCCCGCGGGGCGGGAAGGCCCAGGCCCTCCTCCTGGCCCGGGAGGCGCAAAAGCCGGGGCCTCCCCGGCCCCTGGCCGAAGGGCTTGACCTCCTGGGGAAGGTGGCGCGGCGGCGAAGCTTGGTCTTCGTCTTCAGCGACTTCCTGGACCCCTTCGCCGAGGCCCTGGCCCGCCTGGCCCCACGGCACGACCTGGTGGCGGTCCTGGTGGAAGACCCTCTGGAACGGGCCCTGCCCGAGGCCGGGGTCCTGGCCTTCTCCGACCCGGAAACGGGCCTCTGCGTGGAGGTGAACGCCCTGGACCCCCGGGTGCGGGAGGCCTACCGGAGGCGGGCCGAGGCCCACAGGCTCGCCCGCATGCGAGCCATTGGGAAGGCGGGGGCCGAACTCCTTTTGACCTCCACGGAGATGGACCTCCTCCCCCTTCTTTTGGGCTTTGTGGAAAGGAGGCGCAGGTGGCCTTCAAGAGCCCGGAAACCCTCCTCCTAGGGGCCTTCCTCCTGGGGGTAGCCGCCCTCGTGGCCCACCTCCTCAAGGAGGCGGGAAGGAGGCGGCTCCTTCAGGCCCTGGACCCCGCCTTCGCCCCCAGGCCAAAGCCCCTTCCCCTCCCCTACCTCCTCGCCCTCCCTTTGCTCCTCTTGGCGGCGGGCCAGCCCGAGGCCCCCTTGCCCTGGCGGGAAAACCTCACCCAGGCGGTGGTGGTGCTGGACACCAGCCACTCCATGGGCGCAGACGACGAGACCCCAAGCCGCCTGGAGAAGGCCAAGGCCCTGGTCCACGCCTTCCTGAGGGGCCTGGACCCCTCGGTGAAGGTGGGCCTCGTGAGCTTCGGCCCCCAGGCGGTTTTGGTCCTGGCGCCTTCTACCGACCGCAAGACCCTCCTGGAGGCCCTTTCTGGCCTGAGGCCGGGAGGGGTGAGCCCCTTGGGCCAGGGGCTTCTTCAGGCCCGGCGGGTCCTCCGCCCCGAAGGGCCCGAGCGGGACCTCCCCGAGGCCAAGCCCCCTGCCGCCGTCCTCCTCCTCTCCGACGGGGCGGCCAACGCCGGGAAAGACCCCTTGGAGGCGGGGGCGGAGCTGGCCCGGGCCCAGCTTCCCGTCTTCGTCCGCCCCCTGGGTGACCCTCGAGGGGCGGTGAGCCGCATCGGGGAGGGACTTTACTTCGTGCCCAGCGACCCGGGGACCCTCCTGCGCCTGGCCCAGGCCACAGGGGGCGGCGTGCTCCAGGAGGACTTCCGCCCCCTCTACCAGGCCCTAAGGCCCCACTACGTCTGGCGCACCCGGCCCCAGGAACTGGCCCAGGCCCTGGCGGTGGCGGGGTTTTTGCTCCTAAGCTTCGGGGCCTACACGGGCCTAGCCCGGGAAGGGAGGTGGCCGTGAGCCTCCTCGCCCCGGAGGCCCTAAGCCTCCTCTTTCTCCTCGCCTTCCTCCTTTTGGGCCTCTGGAGGGCAAGGCCCAAGGCCGCCCTCCCCCACCCCCTGGCGGCCCTCCTCCAAGAGGCGGCCAAGGAAGCTAGGGGGCCTTTGCCTTGGCTTCCCACGGCGCTTTTTGCCCTGGGGCTTTTCCTCTTGGTCTTGGCGGCAAGCCGCCCCCTCCTGCCCCTTCCGGGCCAAGCCAGCGAAAACGCCGTGGTCCTGGTGGTGGACGTGAGCCGGAGCATGATGGCCACCGACCTCAAGCCGAACCGCCTCGAGGCCGCCAAGGAAGCGGCCCGCACCTTCCTAAAAGAGGCCCCCAAAGGGCTCCGCGTGGGCCTGGTGGCCTTCAGCGGCTACGCCCAGACCATCCACCCCCCCACCACGGACCGCAAGCGCCTCTTGGAGAGCCTAGATAGCCTGGAGTTCGGCCGCTCCACCGCTATCGGGGAAGGAATCCTGGAGGCCCTGCGCAACCTTAGGGAAGCGGGGGGGGAGGGGGAGATCCTCCTCCTCACCGACGGGCGGAACCGCACGGGCATAGACCCCCTGGAAGCGGCGAGCGAGGCGGCCAAGATGGGGGTGAAGGTCCACGCCGTGGGGGTGGGCGTGCCCGGCTGGACCCCGGGCCCCGAGGACCCGGCCCTGGGCTTTGGCTTCTTCCCCGGGGCTTACGAGGTGGACGAGGAGCTCCTTTGGGCCATGGCCGAGATGACGGGAGGGGAGCACCACCTGATCCGCTCGGAACGGGAGCTTTCCGCCCTCTACCAAAGGCTCGCCCAAGGGGTGCGCCTGGAGGTGAAAAAGGCGGAGGCCACGGGCCTTTTCGCCCTCCTGGGCGGGGTCTTTGCCCTTTTGGGGGTGGGCCTTAGGCACTACCTCTCCCCCGCCTAGGAGCCGCCGAAGGGGTTGGGCACGGGCTCCACCGGGAAAAGCTCCTGGGGTTCCCCGCCGGGCACGGGCAGCATGCGGAAAAACTGCCCGTTCAGGAAGAGGTAGACCTGGGGCTCGCACGCCTCCCCTTGCGGCGGGGCGGGAAGGGTAAGCTGCGCCGGCACCGCCTCGGGCCGCGCCAAGAAGCCCACCCCTGCGCCCAGAAGCCCCCCCAGGGCCAGACCCAAGAGGAAGGGTTTCATAACCCAAGCCTAGCAGCCCTGGCCCCCCAGGAAAAGGGGAAAGCCCTCTTTCCCCTGCAGCCTAGCCCACCTTCCTGCCTCGAGGCCTCCCCTACGCTAGGGGCATGCGCACCTTAGGCCTTCTCCTCTTCTTGGGTTTCCTCCGGGCCCAGGCCCTGGCCCCGGGAGACCCAGCGCCCCTCCTAGAAGCCCAGGACAGCTACGGCCGCCCCGTGGACTTCAGGGGGAGCTACGTGGTCCTTTGGTTCTACCCCAAGGCCAAAAGCCCAGGCTGCACCGCCCAGGCCAAGCGCTATAGCGAGCTTTACGAGGCCTTCCAAAGCCTAGGGGTGCGGGTCTATGGAGTAAGCCACGACCCCGCCAAGGAGCAGTGCGACTTCGTGGAACACCTTTCCTTAAAGGGGGGCATGATTCCCGACCCCCAAGGCCGGCTAGCCCGGGCCTACGGGGTGCGAAGCCTCCTGGGCTTCTACAGCCGGGACACCCTCCTCCTCAACCCCGAGGGCCGGGTGGAACGGATCTGGCGCAGGATGAACCCCTTTACCGATGCAGACACCGTCTTGGCCTACCTGAGGGAGCGCCTGCGCTAAAGCTCATCTCATCCGCACACCCCAAACCCTGCATAAGATGTAGGGCGTGTACGCCATCCGCCAGGGCCTGCGGCAGATCCTGCGCCACCCCACGGCCAGCCTCGCCACCTTCTTCACCGCCTTGGTCTCTTTCGCCCTCCTCTACTTCCTGGGCCTTCTCCTTTGGAACCTGGAACGGGTGGTCCAAACCCTGGAGAAGGAGCTGGAGGTAGCGGCCTTCCTGCGGCCAGGGGCCAACGTGGAAGCCGTCTTGAGCGAGATCCAGTCCTGGCCCGAGGTGGCGGCGGCCCGGCTCGTCACCAAGGAGGAGGCCTTGGCCGAGCTGGTCCTGGACTACCCTTACCTGGCGGAGGCCAAGGACCTGGTGGAAAACCCCCTCCCCGACACCCTGCGCCTCCGGCTCAAAGACCCCGAGGCGGTGCGCCAGGTGGCGGCGCGCCTGCGCGGCCTCCCCGGAATCGAAGGGGTGGAGTACGGGGGAGAGCTCACGGAGCGCCTGGTGCAGGTCCTGGGGGGAAGCCGACTGGCCATGGGAATCCTGGTGGGGCTTCTCCTCCTCAACACCTTCTTTAGCGTCATGGGCTCCATCCGCCTCTCCATGGAAAGCCGCAAGGAAGCCCTTTCCATCATGCTCCTGGTGGGGGCCACCCGGCGCTTCATCCAGGGCCCTTTCGTGGTGGAGGGGCTTTTCCTCACCCTGGGGGCGGGGGCCTTGGCCGTGGCCTTCGGAGGGCTCCTCTACCGGGCCTTGGCCCAGGCGGTGCAGGGGCTTTTGCCCTTTTTGCCGGTGCTGGGGCCGGAGGACCTCCTGCGCACGGGGCTTTTGGTCCTGGCCCTGGCGGGGGTCTTGGGGGCCGGGGGGGCCTTCATGGCCAGCCGGGCCTACCTGAAGGAGGTCTAGGGTGCGGCTTTGGCTCCTTCTTCTCCTGAGCCTGTCCCTCCTGGGCCTGTCCCAGGACCTCAAGGCCCAGGAGGAGGCGGTGCGCCGCCTCGAGGCCCAGGCGGCCCGGGCCAGGAGCCTGGACCAGGAAACTGCGCGGCGCATCCAGGCCTTAAACCGGGAGCTCGCCCGCCTTTCCGCCCGGGTGGAGGGCCTTCTTGGGGAAAAGGCCCGCCTGGAAAAGGAGATCGCCCGCCTGGAAGGCGAGCGCGTCCGCCTGCGCCAAGAGATCGCCCGGCTTCAGGAGGCCGTACGCCAGACGGAAGGCCGCATCGCCAAGCTGGAGCGGGACCTGGAAAGCCTCAAGGCCCGGCTCCAAGCCCTCATGCGAAGCCTCTACCGGGAGCGGGCCGGGCGCTACCTGCCCCTCCTCAGGGCCCAGTCCTTCACCGATTTGGCGGTGCGGGCCCGCTGGGTGGGCTACCTCTCCGCCCAGGACACCGCCTTGGTGCGCACCTTCCAGGCCACCCTAAAGGCCCTACGGGAAGAGCGGGAGCGGCTTAGCCTTCTCCTGGCCGACCTTTCCCAGAAGGAGGCCTCCTTGGCGGAAACCCAGGCGGCCTTGGAGCGGGAAAAGCGGGGCCTCGAGGCCACCTTGGCCGCTTTGCAAAGGGAGGAGCAGGGCAAGCGGGCCCTCCTGCGGGACGCCCTTCAGGAGCGGCAGCGGCTGCAGGCGGAGCTCGCCGCCCTCCAGGCCCGGGTCCTGGCGGAAAGGCAGCGCCTTTTGGAGCTAAGGCGGCAGGAGGAGGAGCGCAGGCGGCAGGAAGAAGCGCAAAAGGCGGAGGCCGCCCGCCGCCAGGCCGCCTTGCGCCCCCAGGTGGTGGTGCCGCCCCCACCCCTGCCCGCTCAGGTGGGCCGCCTGGCCTTCCCCGTGCCCGGGGGGCGGGTCCTGGTGCCCTACGGGCAGGAAGGCCCCTTCCAGGTGATCCAAGGCCCCGCCCCGGGAAGCCCGGTGCAGGCCGCCGCTGAGGGGTATGTGGCGGGCATCCTGTACCTGCCCAACCTGGGCTACACGGTGATGCTGGTGCACACGGAAACCCTCTCCACCGTCTACACCAACCTGCAAGAACCCCTGGTGCAGGAGGGCGAGAGGGTTTCCCAAGGCCAGCTTCTCGGGTACACGGGAGGCGGCCTCCTCATCCGCCCCGAGGAGCTGGAGTTCCGCGTGGCGGTGCGGTTGGGCGCGGAAACCCGCTTCGTGGACCCCGCCGCCTACTACTAGGCGGGCTCGATGAGGCCGTAGTTCCCGTCCTTGCGGCGGTAGATGACGCTGATCTCCTCGGTGTCGGCGTTGCGGAAGACGAAGAAGTCGTGCCCCAAGGCCTCCATTTGGAAGGCGGCCTCCTCGGGGCTCATGGGCTTCATCTCAAAGCGCTTCACCCGCACGATCTTAGGGCCTTCCTCCTCCTCGGGCTTGCGCAGGGCCTCGAGGTCCCGCACCTCCGGGGGCGGGGGGCCCTGGTAGGAGTGGCGCTTGCCCACGAAGCGCCGCTCCTTAAAGCGCTTGAGCTGGGTTTCCAAGCGGTCCACCATCCGGTCAATGGCGGCGTAGAGGTCGGTGTCCTCCTCCTCCACCCGCACCAGCCCCCCGGGGAGGTCCACCTGCACCTCGGCCTTGGCCTTCCGCTCCACGTGGGGGCTCCCCGCCAGGGAAAGGACCACCTTGGCCATGAGCTCCCCGTTTTGGTACCGGTCCAGGCGGGAAAGCTTCTTCTCCACGTAGTCCCGGATGGCGTCGGTGATCTCCAGGTTACGGCCGATGAGCTTGTAGACGTTCATATGCCCTCCTTTCCGCCCCGGTCAGGGCTTTCCCTTACCCTTATGCTACCACCTTCCCCGGGACGCTCGTCCCGCACCACCTGCCCCGCCTTGAGGACCACCACCCGGGCGGGGTAGGCCTCCAGGAGCTCGCGGCTATGGGTGGCCACCAGCACCGTGGCCCCGCGGCTGTGGGCGGCTTTGAGGATCTCCAGGACCTGGAGGGCGTTTTCCAGGTCCAGGTTGCCCGTAGGCTCGTCCGCCAGGATCACGGGGGGATCCAGGAGGAGGGCCCGGGCGATGGCCACCCGCTGGGCCTCGCCCACGGAAAGCTCCTCGGGGAAGGCGCGCTTTTTGTGGGCGAGGCCCACCCGGCGAAGCGCCGTGGCCATGCGCTCCGGCCACTCCTTCCGGGGTACGCCTTGCACCTCCAGCACGAAGGCCAGGTTCTCCTCCACGGTGAGGTCCCTTAGGAGGCGGTGGTCCTGGAAGACCATGCCGATGCGGCGGCGGTGGAGGGCCACCTGGTCGCCCCGGAGGTTTTTCAGGTTCTGACCAGCGAAGTAGACCGCTCCCTGGGTGGGAAGAAGCCTCCTAAGGATGAGGGAAAGGAGGGTGGACTTCCCCGCCCCCGAGTGCCCCACCACGTAGACGAACTCCCCCTTCTTCACCTCGAGGCTCACGTTGTAAAGCGCCTTGGTCCCCGTGCGGGGGTACTCCAGGCCCACCCGGTGGAAGGCGATCATGCCCCCACTATACGCAAGGCGGACCACGGTTGCTTCTCATGGGCGGGCGCTATAGTGGAGGCTAGGTGAGGGAGAAGATGAAACGACGCGCGTGGTTCATCGCCGGGATCGGGGTTCTCCTTGCCCTGGTGTACGCCCAGCTTCCTAGGCCCCAAGCGGAAAACCTCCTGCAAAACCCCAACGGCCAGGCCCTCCTGGAGGTCTACCAAAGGATCCAGCAGGACTATCTGGAAACCTTGCCCAAGGAGAAGCTCAACGCCCTTCTGGAAGGGGCCATCGGCGGCATGGTGGCCGCCCTCAAGGACCCCTTCACCAGCTACTCCCCGCCCCAGCGGGCAAGCCTCCGCCAGGAGGACCTTCGGGGCGAGTTCTTCGGCATCGGGGCCACCCTCTCCCCCGCCAACCCCGACGGCACCGGGGCCAAGATCGAGGGGGTCATGAAGGGGCTTCCCGCCCAGCGGGCGGGGATGCGGGCGGGGGATGTGATCCTCGAGGTGGACGGGGAGGACGTAACCGCCCTGCCCTTGCAGGAGGTGGTGGCCCGCATCCGCGGCCGGGAGGGGACCAAGGTCACCATCAAGGTGCGCCGGGAAGGGGTGCCGGCCCCTCTGGTCTTCGAGCTCGTACGGGAAAAAGTGGAAATCATCTCCGTTTCCACCGGCAAGGTGGGGGACGTGGGCTACATCGCCCTGGAAACCTTTGCCAACTTCAAGGTGGAGGATCAGCTCAAGAAGGCCATAGAGGACCTCAAGGCCCAAGGGGCCAAGAAGCTCATCTTTGACCTCCGGGATAACGGGGGCGGCCTCCTGGACCAAGGGTGCGCCGTGGCCAGCGCCTTCTTGAAGGAAGGCCCCATCGTCTACACCCGCACCAAGAACCTCACCCGGGTCTGGTGCGAGGCCTCGGGAAGACCCCTTTGGGATGGCCCCATGGTGGTCCTGGTAAACGGCAACTCCGCCTCGGCCAGCGAGATCGTGGCCGGGGCCCTCCAGGACTACGGCCGGGCCAAGGTCATCGGGGAAAAGACCTTCGGCAAGGGCGTGGGCCAGACCCCCTACACCCTGGCCAACGGCGGCGAGCTCACCCTGGTCACCTTTGAGTGGCTCACCCCCAAGCGCCGGGCCATCAACAAGGAGGGCCTGAAGCCCGACATCGAGGTCAAGGACACCCGCTTCCCCACCCCCTTCTCCGTGCAAGGGGCGGGGGCCCCCCCGGGGGCGGAGGTGAGCGTGACCCTAAACGGCAAGACCGTGAAGGTGAAGGCGGACGCCGAGGGGAAGTTCAGCTACGCCGAGCCGCAGCGGCAGCGGCCCCTTCCCGAGGAGCGGGGCCAGGCGGTCTTGGACCCGGAAAACGACGCCATCCTCAAGCGAGCCCTGGAGGAGCTAGGCCGCTAGGAAGGGAAACGGGGGCCGGGGAAGTTCCCCGGCCCCTTACCGCACCACCGCCCCCGGGGGGATATCCCCGTCCACCGTCACCAAGGCCAGCTTCTCCCCCTCCTGGGCCGCCAGGATCATGCCCTCGCTCTCCACGCCCCTTAGCTTTGCCGGCTTCAGGTTGGCCACCAAGACCACCTTCTTGCCCACCAGCTCCTCGGGCCGGTACCACTGGGCGATGCCGGACACCACCGTGCGCTCCTCCTTCCCCAGGGAAAGCCGGAGGACCAGGAGCTTGTCGGCGTTGGGGTGCTTCTCGGCCGCCACCACCTCCGCCACCCGGAGTTCCACCTTGGCAAAGTCGTCCAAACCGATTCGTTCCATCTTCTCCTCGCTTTCCTTGGTCGGCTTGGCCTCCTTGGGGAAGAGGACCGGGGCTTCCCCCGGGAGGGGAAGGGGCTCCGCCAAGCCCCACCTTTCCGCCTCCTCCAGGCGCGCCGCCTCCTTTAGGCCCAAGGCCCGCCTTAGCTCCGCCATCTTCTCGGGCATGGCGGGGGTGAGGAGGATGGAGGCGATGCGGAGGCCCTCCACCACCCGGTAGAGCACCGCCTGCGCCGCCTCCTTGTCCTCCTTGTAAAGCTCCCAGGGTTTCTTCTCGTTGATGTAGCGGTTCAGGGCCTTCACGTAGGCCATGGCCTCCTCGAGGGCCACGTGGAACTTCAAGTCCCGCACCAGGCCCCTAAGCTTCCCGGCAAGCTCCGTGCCGTAGGCGAGCTCCTCCCCCGCCACGGGCTTGGGGATCCGCCCCTCGGCGAAGCGGAAGAGCATGGCCCGGGTGCGTTGCACCAGGTTGCCCAGATCGTCCGCCAGGTCCGCCTCGTACCGGGTCCTAAGGGCCGCCTCGCTCACCGGGGTGTCCTGGCCGTAAGGAATCTCCCGGAGGAGGTAGTAGCGCACGGCGTCCCGCCCGTACCGCTCCGCCAAGGAGAAGGGGTCCACCACGTTCCCCAGGGTCTTGCTCATCTTCCGCCCGTCGGGCCCCAGCAAAAACCCCCCCACGTTCAGGTGGCGGTACATGGGGATGCCCGCCGCCTTGAGCATGGTGGGCCAGAAGACCGCATGGGGCTTCAGGATGTCCTTGCCGATGAGGTGCCAGGCGTGGGGCCAAAAGGTTTTGAAGCGCTCCCCCTCGGGGTAGCCCAGGGCGGAAACGTAGTTCAAGAGGGCGTCAAACCAGACGTAGGTCACATGGTCCTCGTCCCACGGCAGGGGGATGCCCCAGGGGACCCGGGCCTTGGGCCGGGAGATGGAAAGGTCGCCGATGGGCTCCGCCAGCATGGCCAGGACCTCGTTCCGGTAGCCCTCGGGGCGGATGAGGTTGGGGTGGTCCCTCAGGTAGTCCAGAAGCCACTCCCGGTACTTCTCCATGCGGAAGAAGTAGTTTCCCTCCTTCCTCCGCTCCACGGGGCGGCCGTGGATGGGGCAAAGCCCCTCGGAAAGCTCCTTTTCCGTGTAGAAGCGCTCGCAGGACACGCAGTAAAGCCCCTCGTACTCCCCGTAGTAGATGTCCCCGGCCTCGTACACCTTCTGCAAGACGTACTGCACCACCTTCTTGTGGCGCTCTTCCGTGGTGCGGATGAAATCGTCGTAGGCGATGCCGAGAAGGGCCCAGGCCCGGCGGAAGCGCTCGGAAACCCGGTCAACGAAGGCCTTGGGGTCCTCCCCCGCCCGCTCCGCCGCCCGAAAGACCGTCTCCCCGTGCTCGTCGGTGCCGGTGAGGAAATAGGTCTGGTAGCCGTCCAAGCGGTGCCAGCGGGCCAGGAAGTCCGCCACCACCGTGGTGTAGGCGTGGCCCAGGTGGGGCTCGGCGTTCACGTAGTAGATGGGGGTGGTGATGTAAAAGACCTTCTCCATGCCTCCTCCTCAAAAAAAACCGGGGCATGCGCCCCGGGCAGGAGGGAAAACCTCCCGCCCTAGAACCGGGGCATGCCCTTCATAGAAGGGAGTTTACCCCTAAGGCAAAAGCTCTTCAATCCCTAAAGGCCCCGCCACCAGGGCCCGGGTGGCGAGGCCCAGGAATAGCCCCGTTTCCACCACCCCGGGGATCTCCAGAAGGGCCCGGTGGAGGCCCCAGGGGTCCCCGATGGGGCCGAAGCGGACATCGGCGATGAGGTGCCCCCCGTCGGTGAAGTAGACCTCGTCCCCGTCCATGCGGAGCTCAGGCTCCCCCCCCAATGCGGCGATGGCCTTTAGCGTGGCCCGAAAGCCGAAGGGGACGATCTCCACGGGCACCGGCCCCCGGCCCAGCACCGGCACCTTCTTGGTGTGGTCGGCGATGACGAGGAACTCCTTGGCCGTCTGCTCCACGATCTTCTCCCGCAAAAGGGCCCCGCCCATGCCCTTGATGAGCAAAAGCCCCGGGGCGATCTCGTCCGCCCCGTCGATGGCCAGGTCCACCCCATCCGGGGGAAGGTCTATGAGGGGGATCCCCTCCTTGCGGGCGAGCTCCTCCGTGGCCCTCGAGGTGGGCACCCCCACCACCCCTCTAAGCTCCCCTTCCCGCAGGCGGCGGGCTAGCTCCAAGACGGCGTAGCGGGCGGTGGAACCGGTGCCCAAGCCCACCACCATCCCGTCCTGCACGTAAGCCACGGCGGCGTGAGCCGCCTCCTTTTTGTAGCTCTCCAAAGGGCGCTCCATCACGCCCCCTTTAGGGCCTGAAGGGCCTCCGCCACCTCAAGGGCGTGCCCCTCGGGGGAAACCTTGCGCCACACCTTGGCGATCCTCCCCTCGGGGTCGATGAGGAAGGTCTGGCGCAAGACCCCTTCCACCTCCTTGCCGTAAAGCTTCTTCTTCCCCCAGGCCCCGTAGAGGGAGATGGCCTTCCGCTCGGGGTCGGCCAGGAGGGGGAAGTTTAGCCCGTACTTCTCGGCGAAGCGCTTGTGGCTTTCCACATCGTCGGCGGAAACGCCCAGGACCACCGCCCCCAGGGCCTGAAGGCTTCCCATGTGGTCGCGGAAGCCGCAGGCCTCCTTGGTGCACCCCGGGGTGTCGTCCTTGGGGTAGAAGTAGAGGACCACCCACTGGCCGCGGTAGTCGGAAAGGCGGTGGATGCGGCCCTCCTGGTCGGGGAGGGCGAAATCGGGCGCCAAGGTGCCTTCCATGCCGGGCATTATAGCTTGTAGCCGAAGCGGCGAAGGAGGTCCTTGCGCCAGGCCACCTCGGCCTCGTCCTCCACCCCGAGGGGCTTAAACCCGTCCATGACCCCCAAAATGGCCCGCTGCTCCCCCTCCTCCGCCACCACCACCTTTAGGGGGTTGGCGGTGGCGGCGAAGATCCGCACCACCTCGGGGCAGGCCTTCACCGCATGGAGGACGTTGATGGGGTAAAACCCCTCGCCCAAGACGATGAGGAAGGTGTGCCCCGCCGCCAGGTTGAGGAGGTTCTTCACCGCAAGCTCCACCAGGGCCTCGTCCGTGCCCGAGCGGCGGATGAGCCGCTTGCCGCTGGCCTCAGAGAAGGCGAGGCCGAACCGGATGCCGGGCACGGCGGTCACCAAGGCCTCGTGCAGGTCCTCCACCGTCTTGATGAAGTGGGCCTGGCCCAGGATGACGTTCAGGTTCTCCGGCTTCTCAATGGGGATGAGCTTTAGCTCCATGGGACCATTGTACCCGTGGCCGAGCCCCCACCCAAACCGGGAAGGAGGGTGTAGCATGGGGGGCATGGACGTCCTGGAGAAGGCCGTGGCCGGGAAGAGGCTTTCGGAAAAGGAGGTCCTGGCCCTCTTTGACCTCCCCCTTCCCGAGCTCGCCGCCGCCGCCCACGAGGTGCGGCTTAAGAAGACGGACCCCCAGGTGGTCACCTTTCTCATCGACCGCAACATCAACTACACCAACGTCTGCACCGTGGCCTGCGCCTTCTGCGCCTTCTACCGCACCAAGCGGCAGAAGGACGCCTACACCCTGAGCTATGAGGCCATCGCCCGGAAGGTGGAAGAGCTCTACCAGGTGGGGGGAAAGCGCATCCTCATGCAGGGGGGGGTGAACCCCGAGCTTCCCCTGGACTGGTACCTGGACCTCCTGCGCTACCTCAAGGAGCGCTTCCCCGACCTGCGCATCGACGCCTTCAGCCCCGAGGAGATCCTGGGCCTGGAGCGCCTCACGGGCCTTCGGGCTGAAGAAATCCTGGAAAGGCTCAAAGCGGCAGGCCTGGACGGGATGCCGGGGGCGGGGGCGGAGATCCTGGTGGACGAGGTGCGGCAAAAAGCGGCCCCCGCCCGCATCAAGACGGCGGACTGGTACCGCATCGTGGACGCCGCCCAGGCCCTGGGCCTCTATACCCTCGCAACCATGGTCATCGGCTTCGGGGAAGGCCCCAAGGAGCGCGCCGCCCACCTCCTGGGCCTCCGCGCCCAGCAGGACAAGGCCTTGGAGCGCTACGAAAACGGCTTCGCCGCCTTCGCCCTTTGGACCTTGCAGGTGGAGCACACCCGCCTCAAGGGCAAGGCCCCGGGGGCCACGGCCCACGAGTACCTAAAGACCCTGAGCATCGCCCGGCTTGCCCTGGACAACTTCGCCCACTTCCAGGCCTCCTGGCCCACCCTGGGCTTCAAGGTAGCCCAAGCCGCCCTCTACTACGGGGCCGACGATTTCGGCAGCACCATGCTGGAGGAGAACGTGGTTTCGGCCGCCGGGGGGCACGGCCGCACCCACGCCACGGTGCGCCAAATCGTGCGCCACATCGTGGACGCAGGCTTCAGGCCGGCGGAGCGGGACCCCCTTTACCGCATCCTCCGCTACCCAGATGCGGAAGCCCTCCTCCAGGAGAACGAGCCCCTGGAGCTACCCCTGGCCTAGCCCGTGCGCTTGAGCTTGCCGGTGCGCTTGGCCCAGCGCTCCGCTAAACCGAACACCCAAAGGCCCAAGGGGATGAAGGCCACCCCCATGAGGAGGAGGACCCCCAGCTCCGGAAGCACCGCCCCCAAGGGCGCCCCCACCAGGTGGCCGGGGGTGGAGTCCGGGTGGTGGATGCCCAGGAGCTTGCGGCTGGCCTCGAGGGCGTAGGTGGCGGGGGAGAGGTAGGCCAAGGGCTGGAGCCAGGCAGGCAGGACGGAAACCGGGTAGTAGATGCCGGACACCAAGAGCAAGACCCCTTGGAGGATGTTGGTGGCCTGGGCCCCGTTTTCCGGGCTCATCACCGGCAGGATGGCGGCCATGAGCCCCAGGCCCATGAAGGCCAGGCTCCCCACCAACAGCACCACCAACACCCCCCACAGGTTGGCCCCAGCCAGGTCTAGGTCCACAAAAAGCGCCAGGCCCAGCAGGATCACCGCAGTGCGCACCACGCTGTAGAAGGTGGCGAAGAGGCTCACCCCCAACAGGTGGACGAGGCGGGACACCGGGGCCATAAAGGTGTACTCCAGGGTGCCTTCCCAACGCTCATAGGCGATGGAGTTGGCGATCTCCTGGTACATGGCGGAAAGGTAGCTCCAAAGGAGCGCTCCCAGGACCAGGGTGAGGGTGAGGCGGAAATCCCCCTGGGCCACCCCGATGAGGGCGATGGTGGCGGCGTTGACGATGGCGTAAAAGGTGAACACCACCACCCAGGAAAAGTACCGCCGCGTCAGGTGGAAGTCGCGGAAGACAAAGGCCCACATGGGCAAGAGATACTTACGAAGCATCGGTTTCCTCCTCGAGGCCCTCACCCGTCATTCGCAAGAAGGCCTCCTCCAGGTTCTCAGCCCCGGCCAAGGCCTTGAGCTCCTCCACCGTCCCCTCCGCCACCAGCCTTCCCCGCACCAGGAAGCCCACCCGGTGGGCCAGGCGCTCCGCCTCGGCCATGTCGTGGGTGGTGAGGAGAAGGGTGGTGCCCTCCTCCCGCCTGAGCTCTTCCAAAAACCCCTGCACGTCCCGGCGGCTCCGCGGGTCTAGGCCGGTGGTGGGCTCGTCCAGGAGGAGGAGGGGTGGGCGGATGAGGAGGGCGCGGGCGATGGCCACCTTCTGTTGCATGCCCCGGCTCATCTCCTCCAAGGGGTCGTCAAAGCGCCGGGTTTCCAAGCCAAGCCGCTCCAAGATAGCCATGGCCCGCCGCTCCGCCTCCTTAGGGGAGATGCCGTAAAGCTGGGCGGCGAAGAGGAGGTTTTCCCGGGGGGAGAGCTTTTTGTAAAAGGCGGCGTCCACGCTTACCCGGCCAATCCTCTCCCGCACCCGCCGCTCCCCCTCGGGCAAGGGGTGGCCCAGGATGCGCACCCGCCCGGCATCGGGCACGAGCAGGGTGGAGAGGATGCGGATCAAGGTGGACTTGCCGGAGCCGTTGGGCCCCAAGAGGGCGTAGGTCTCCCCCTCCGCCACCCGGAAGGAAACCCCCTTTAGGGCCCATTCCTCCTGCTTGCGGCCGAAGGTGGTCTTGCGGAATACCTTGGAAAGATTTTGTACTTCAATGGCCCACACGCACGCCTCCTTCAGGCATACCCCTGGGAACTAGCGCACCAACGGAGGCTAGCGGGAAACCCGGGTACCCTCCAACGTACCAGGGCAGGCCCTCGGGCGCAAGCCCTAGACCGGCTCTTTCGGGTAAAGCCCTTCCCGAATTTCGGCCAAGAGAGGGCTTAGGGGCTCACCCCTTTCCAAGGCCCGGATCAGGGCGCTACCCACCACCACCCCGTCCGCCACCGCCGCCTGGGCGGCGGTGGCCTTACCGGAAACCCCGAAGCCCACGGCCACGGGCAAGGAGGTCTTGGCCTTGATGCGGCGCACCAGGTCCCGCACCTCCTCGGGCAGGCGCTCCCGCTCCCCCGTGACCCCGGTGACGGACACGGCGTAGACGAAGCCCGTGGCGTAGCGGACCACGGTTTCCATGCGGCGGTCCGTGGAGGTGGGGGCCAGGAGGAAGACCGTTTCCAGGCCGATCTCCTGGGCCAGGCGCACCAGGGCGGGGTCCTCGTCGGGGGGGAGGTCGGGGAGGATGAGCCCCGTGGCCCCCGCCTGGCGGAAGAGGCTAAAGAAGCGCTCCGGCCCCCAGGCCAGGATGGGGTTTAGGTAGGTCATGAGGAACAAGGGTTTTTCCGTGAGGGCCCGCACCTCCCGCACCAGCTCCAAGACCCCTTGCACGCTCATCCCCTTCCTTAAGGCCACCTCGCTGGCCCGCTGGATCACGGGGCCATCCCCCAAAGGGTCGGAGTAGGGCAGGCCAATCTCCAACAGGTCGGCGAAGGGGAGAACCTCCTTCACCGCCTCCAAAAAGCCTTCCCGGCTGGGGAAGCCTGCGGTGAGGTAGGGGATGAGGGCGGCCCGCCCTTCCCCCTTGGCCTTGGCAAAGGCTTCCTGGGTGGTCATAGCTCCCCCCCCAAAAGGCGCATGGCCTCGGTCACGTCCTTATCCCCGCGGCCGGAGAGGTTGATGACCACGATCTGGTCCTTGGACATCTCCGGCACCACCTTGGCGGCGTGGGCGATGGCGTGGGCGGACTCCAGGGCGGGGAGGATGCCCTCGAGGCGGGCCAGAAGCTTAAAGCCCTCCAGGGCCTCCTCGTCGGTAACGCTGGCGTACTCGGCGATGCCCGTATCGGCGTAGTAGCTGTGTTCCGGCCCCACCCCCGGGTAGTCCAGGCCGGCGGAAACGGAGTGGGCCGGGGTAATCTGCCCGTCGTGGTCGTAGAGGAGGTACATGTAGCTCCCGTGCAGGACCCCCCGCTTCCCCGCTCCGATGCTGGCGGCGTGCCTACCGCTGGCAAGGCCTTCCCCTGCGGCCTCCACGCCGATGAGCCTAGGCCTTTCCCCTGCGGGAAGGTAAGCGAAGGGGGCGAAAAGCCCGATGGCGTTGGACCCCCCGCCCACGGCGGCGATGAGGGCATCGGGGTAGCGGCCAAACCGCTCCAGGCTCTGCTCCTTCACCTCCTCGCCGATGACGCTTTGGAAGTCCCGGACCATCATGGGGTAAGGGTGGGGGCCCACCACCGAGCCCAGGATGTAAAAGGTGGTGCGCACGTGGGTGATCCAGTCGCGGATGGCCTCGTTGGTGGCGTCCTTGAGGGTGCGGCTCCCCGCGGCCACCGGGCGCACCTCGGCCCCCAGGAGCTTCATGCGGAACACGTTCAGGGCCTGGCGCCTCACGTCCTCCTCCCCCATGTACACCACGCACTCCATGCCGAAGAGGGCCGCAACCGTGGCCACGGAAACCCCGTGCTGCCCCGCCCCGGTTTCGGCGATGACCCGCTTTTTCCCCATGCGCCGGGCGAGGAGGGCCTGGCCTAGGGTGTTGTTGATCTTGTGGGCCCCGGTGTGGAGGAGGTCTTCCCGTTTCAGGTAGACCTGGGCCCCACCCCAGTACGCCGAAAGCCGCTTGGCGTGGAAAAGGGGGGTGGGCCGACCGGCGAAGGTCCTCAGGTAGTGCGCTAGCTCTTCCAGAAAGGCGGGGTCCTTTTTGGCCTCGAGGTAGGCGGCCTCCACCTCCTCCAAGGCGGGGATCAGGGTTTCGGGAACGTACCGCCCCCCGTAGGGGCCAAACCGCCCCCGTTCGTTGGGCAAGGGAAAATCCGGCAAGCGTAGCATCTTCACTCCCCAAAAAAGGCGCAAAGCGCCCAAAGCCTATCTATCCTATCGCCCCAAGCCAAAAGGGAAAAGGCCAGGGCCTCGGTAGCGCCCGTGCCTCCGCTTGAAGGCAAAGGGGGTTCGCACCCGCATAGGCTAAGGGTAGACCGGGGAAGCCCAAGTGGCAAGTAGACTCTAGGGCATGGAGCCCACGCACGCCATTCCGGTCCTGGACAGGGGCTTCGTGCGCCTGGTGGACGTCATGGGAAACGATGGCGCCATCGTCCAGGCGGCCCGGGTTTCCTACGGGGCGGGGACCAAGACGGTGCGGGAGGACGCCGCCCTCATCGACTACCTCATGCGCCACCGCCACACGAGCCCCTTTGAGATGGTGGAGTTCAAGTTCCACGTGAAGGCTCCCCTCTTCGTGGTGCGCCAGTGGTTCCGGCACCGCACCGCCAGCGTGAACGAGGTTTCGGGCCGCTACTCCGTCCTAAAGGACGAGTTCTACGAGCCCCAGGCCTTCCGCCGCCAGGCCAAACACAACAAGCAAGGCTCGGAAGGAGTCCTAGAGGACGAGGAAGCCCTGGCCCTCCTCAAGGAGGCGGAAGAACACGCCTACCGGGTCTACGGGAAGCTTTTGGAAAAGGGGGTAGCCCGGGAGATGGCGCGCATGGTCCTTCCCCTCAACCTCTACACCGAGTTCTACTGGAAGCAGGACCTGCACAACCTCTTCCACTTCCTCAAGCTCCGCTTGGCCCCCGAGGCCCAGTGGGAAATCCGGCAGTACGCCCAGGCCATCGCCGAGCTGGTGAAGGCCCACGTGCCCTTGGCCTGGACGAGCTTCGAGGAGCACGTCCTCTATGGGGCTACCCTTTCCCGCACCGAGCTTACTGCCCTACGGGGGCTCCTCACCCCGGAGCTTTACGAGAAGGCCCTCCTCGCCCTAGGGCTTTCCGGCTCAAGGCTCAAGGAGGCCTTGGAAAAGCTCTTCGGCCCGGGCTAGGCCAAAAGGGCCTCCGGCGCCTTCCCGGTCCTTTCGGCCAGGAGGCGCCAAAGCTCCTCCTCAGTAAGGGTGGGCACGCCCAAGGAGCGGGCTTTTTCGAGCTTGCTCCCCGGGTTTTCCCCCACCACCACGTAGCTGGTCTTGCGGCTCACCGAGTCGGTGACCTTGGCCCCCAGACGCCGCAAAAGCGCCTTCACCTCCTCCCGCGGGCGGGAAAGCTCCCCGGTGAGGACGAAGGTGAGGCCCTTCAGGGCCTCCCCGCCCCGCTCCTTGGCCTCCATCTCCACCCCCGCCTCCTTCAGGCGGCGCACCAGGTGGCGGAAAGCGGGGTCCTTAAGGGTTTCCCAAATCCCCCGGGCGGTGAGCTCCCCCACTTCCTCCACCTGCAAGAGGTCTTCCAAGGTGGCCTCGAGGAGGCGGTCCATGGTGCCGAAATGGGCGGCCAGGTTGCGGGCCAACACCTCCCCGACCCCAGGAAGGCCCAGGGCGTACAGGAGGCGCTCCAGGCCCCGGTGCTTGCTTTCCTCAATCTGGTGGAGGAGGTTTTGCGCGCTCTTCTCCCCCATCCTCTCCAGGCCCACGAGGTCCTCTTTCCGGAGGCGGTAGAGGTCGGCCACGTCCCTCACCAACCCCTTTTCCAAGAGCTTTTCGATGAGCTTCTCCCCCAGGCCCTGGATGTCCATGGCCTTGCGGGAGGCGTAGTGGCGGATGGCCTCAAAGCGCTTGGCGGGGCACAAGGGGTTGGGGCAGCGGTGGACCTTGCCCTCCTTCACCAAGCGGTGGCCGCACTCCGGGCAATGCTCCGGCCAGACGATGGGCCGCTCCGCCCCGGTGCGCCGCTCCTTGAGCACCCGCAACACCTCGGGGATCACCCCCCCCGCCTTGTGGACCAAAACCCAGTCCCCGATGCGGATGTCCAGCTCCTCGATGTAGCTCTCGTTGTGCAGGGTGACCCGGGAAACCTCGCTCCCCTCTATAAACACCGGCTCCAGGATCCCCACCGGGGTCACCCGCCCCGTGCGCCCCACCTGGAAGACCACGTCCAAAAGCCGGGTTTCCTTTTCCTCCGCCGGGAACTTGTAGGCGATGGCGAAGCGAGGGGCACGGGCGGTGTAGCCCAGCTCCCGCCAAAGGGCGAGCTCGTCCAGCTTCACCACTACCCCGTCCGCCTCAAAGGGGAGCCTGCGCCGCTCCTGGAGCCAAGCCTGGTAGACCCTTTCCACCCCTTCCGCCCCCGTGGCCCGGGTAAAGCCGTGCTCCACGGGAAAACCCTTCTCCTTGAGCCACAGGAGGAGCTCGTACTGGGTCTTCAGGCCCGTCTCCTCCAGGCCGAGGCCCAGGGCGTAGAAGGTGGCGCGAAGGCCCCGCTTGGCGGTGATCCTGGGGTCTTTTTGCCTGAGGGAGCCGGCGGCGGCGTTTCTCGGGTTCTTAAAGACCTTCTCCCCCGCCTCCTCCAGCTCCTCGTTGAGGCGCAGGAAGGCCTCCACGGGCATGTACACCTCCCCCCGGACCTCGAGGCGCTCCGGCACCCCGTGGAGCCTCCTGGGGATGGTGGGGATGGTGAGGAGGTTTTGCGTCACCTCCTCCCCCACCTCCCCATCCCCCCGGGTGGCCCCCCAGACCAAGACCCCCTCCTCGTAGTAGAGGTTGACGGAAAGCCCGTCCACCTTGTGCTCCACGGTGTAGGGAAAAGGCCCCTCTCGCCCCAAGGCCCGCTCCACCCGCTCCTCAAAGGCCTTGAGCTCCGCAAAGGTGAAGGCGTTGTCCAGGGAGTACATCCGCGTGGGGTGGCGGATGGGGCGGAAGGTGGCTTCCAGGGGCCTTGCCCCCACCTGCTCCGTGGGGGAGTCCGGGCTTTTGAGTTCGGGGAAGCGTTCCTCCAACTCCTTCAGCTCCCTGAGAAGCCGGTCGTACTCGGCATCGGAGATCTCGGGGTCCGCCAGGACGTAGTAGCGGTAGTTGTGGTAGCGGATGAGGTCCCGGAGCTCGTTGATCCGCCTCCTCACTTCCTCCAGGGTCATGCCTTGAGTTTACCGCCGCCCGGTATAATAGCCCCTGGCGAATAGCCGCAGGAGGTGAGCATGAAACGTGTACTGGCGCTTCTTGGGGTTCTGGCCCTGGGCCTAAGCCTGGCCCAGGTGCGGGTGGGCATCGCCTTTGACGCCGGCGGCAAGTTTGACCGCTCCTTCAACCAGTCCGCTTGGGAAGGGGCGCAAAAAGCGGCCAAGGACTTCGGGGTAAGGCTCTTCGACTTTGAGCCCGCCGACCCCTCCCAGGTGGGGCAGGGCATCCGCACCTTCGCCGAGGAGGGCTTTGACCTGGTGATCGGCGTGGGCTTCGCCAACGAACCCGCCATCACCGCCACGGCCAAGGAGTTTCCCAACGTCAAGTTCGCCGTGATCGACGCCGTTCCGGGTGAGGGGAAGCTCGCCAACGCCGTGGGGCTCGTGTTCCGCGAGCAAGAGGGCAGCTTCCTGGTGGGCTACATCGCCGGCAAGATGACCCGCACCGGGGTGGTGGGCTTCATCGGCGGCATGGACATCCCCCTGATCCACAAGTTTGAGGCAGGCTTCCGCGCCGGGGCGGAGTACGCCTTCAAGGAGGACAAGATCCAGGGCAAGGTCCTGGTGGGTTACGTGGGCAACACCCCCGCCGCCTGGAACGACCCCGCCAAGGCCAAAGAGATCGCCGCCGCCCAGGTGCGCCAGGGGGCCGACATCATCTACGCCGCCGCCGGTGGGTCGGGCCTTGGGCTCATAGACTACGTGAAGCAGACCAAGTGCCTCAAGGAAGGGGGCAACATCCGCTTCGTGCGCAAGGCGGACCCCTACGCCAAGGTGGCCAAGTACGCCGAGTACACCCGCGCTTGCGGCACCGACGGCACCAAGGCCACGCCCCTCTTCTTCATCGGCGTGGACGCCAACCAAAACTACCTGGGCGACACCGACAACAACCCCGCCACCCTCAACCACGGCCTCACCTCCATGATGAAGCGGGTGGACGTGGCCACCTACGAGGTGATCAAGAGCGTGGTGCAGAAGACCTTCAAGGGCGGGGTGCGGGAGTTCGGCCTGAGCAACAACGGGGTGGGCTACGCCCTGGACCAGTACAACAAGGCCCTGATCCCAGCGGGCTTGGTGAGCAAGCTGGAACTCCTCAAGCAGCAGATCATCAAGGGCCAGATCAAGGTGCCCGAGTCCCGCTAAAGGGCATCCCCGAAGAGGGGCCGGAGCGCTTCCGGCCCCTCTTGTATACTTGCGGGCGTGGAGAAGGCCCTGGTCCTGAAGGACATCACCAAGCGCTTCCCCCTGGTCCTCGCCAACGACCACATCTCCTTGGACCTGAACTGGGGCGAGGTCTTGGCCTTGGTGGGGGAAAACGGCGCCGGAAAGTCCACCCTCATGAAGATCGTCTACGGCCTCCAGCCCCCCGATAAGGGGGAGATGTGGGTGGACGGCAAACCCTACCGCCCCAAAAGCCCCCTGGACGCCATTGCCGCTGGCATCGGCATGGTACACCAGCACTTCATGCTGGTGGAGCCTTTCACGGTGCTGGAAAACCTGGTCTTGGGCTTGGAGCCGGGAAGCGCCTTGTACCTGGACCTCGAGGCCGCCCGGAAGCGGGCCCAAGGCCTCATGGAAGAGCTGGGCTTCCAGGTGCCCCTGGACGAGCGCATCGAGAACCTCCCCGTGGGCCTGCAACAGCGGGTGGAGATCCTCAAGGCCCTGTACCGAAAGGCCAGGATCCTCATCTTGGACGAGCCCACCGCCGTCCTCACCCCCCAGGAAGCGGAGGAGCTTTTCCGCTTCCTCCGCGCCTACGTGGCCCAGGGCAACGCCGCCATCTTCATCAGCCACAAGCTCAAGGAGGTGCTTTCCGTTTCCGACCGGGTCACGGTGATCCGGGATGGAAAGGTGGTGGGCACGGTGCGCACGGTGGAAACCTCCTTGGAGGCGCTCGCCCGGATGATGGTGGGCCGGGAGGTGGTCCTACGGGTGCAAAAGGGCCCGGCCAAGCCCGGCGAGGTGGTCTTGGCCCTAGAGGACTTCGCCGCCCCGCCCCGGCTTAAAGGCGTGAGCTTTGCGGTGCGGGCTGGGGAGATCGTGGGCATCGCCGGGGTGGAGGGGAACGGGCAAACCGAGCTGGTGGAGGCCCTCACCGGCCTGCGCCGCCACAAGGGCGTGGCCCGGTACCTGGGCCAGCCCCTTCCCCCCCTGGCCCGGGCGGTGCGGGAGCTTGGCATAAGCCACGTCCCCGAGGACCGGCACGCCCGGGGCCTCGTCCTGGACTTCTCCGTGCGGGAAAACGCCATCCTGGGCGACCAGCACAGGCCCCCCTTCCGGGGCTTCCTGGGTTTTCTGGACGGCGAGGCAGTGGAGGGCCACGCCCGGGCCCTGGTGGAGGCCTTTGACGTGCGCCCCCGGTCCACGGAGCTTTCCGCCCGGCGCTTTTCTGGGGGCAACCAGCAGAAGATCGTGGTGGGCCGGGAGCTCCTAAGGAAACCCCGCCTCCTCATCGCCGCCCAGCCCACCCGGGGGGTGGACGTGGGCGCCATCGAGTTCATCCACCAGCGGCTGGTGGAGGCCCGGGACCAGGGGATGGCGGTGCTCCTGGTCTCCGCCGACCTCAGCGAGGTCCTAAGCCTCGCCGACCGCATCCTGGTGATGTACGAGGGGAGGATCGTGGGGGAGCTCACCCCGGAGGAGGCCACGGAGGAGCGGCTCGGCCTCCTGATGGCGGGGGTTTCCGCTTAGGGCTCCTTAAACTCCCCCACCACCCGCCCGAGGAGAACCGCCTCGCCCGTTTCCAGGGCGTAGCGCACCCGTTCTCCCCGCACGAAGCCCTTCTCGTCCCGGCTTTCCACGTGGCCGAAGAGGTAGGCGAAGCCCTCCTTCTCCCGCACCAGGGCCCTGTCCGCCCTGGTGGTGCGCCCGCCTTGGGTGAGCTCCACCCGCAAAAGCCAAAGCGCCTCCTCGTCCAGAAGGTAGCGGAGGCCCTCCGCCTTGCCCAAAAGGGGCTTTTCCCCTTCCCGCCTCACCTCCAAGGGGCCTTCCAAGAGGGCCTCCCCGGTTTCGTTGCGGTAGCGAAGCTGCCTTCCCTTCACCCGGGTTGCCCCCTGTTCCACCACCACCTCCCCCGGGGCCTGGCGCACCTCGAGGCGCCCCTCCCCCTCCAGGTAGCGGGCTTCCCCCCCAGAGAGGAACAGCACCTCCTCGCTTCCCCGCTCCACCACCGCCAAGGGCCCCGTGGCCCGCACCTCCGTTCCCAGGCGCACCTCCACCCCCTTGGGGTCGAAGAGGACGAGGCGCAGGTACCTTTCCGCCTTCCCTTCCCCCGCCCGGCGCAGGCGCAGGAGGTGGGGAAGGCCCTCCTGGGTGAGGTCGGGGTTATAGGCAGCCTCCACCCTATCCCCCACCCCAAGCCCCTCGTCCACGGCGCTTGTCCCGTCGCGGAAGAAGGCCCTTCCCTCCACCACCGCCCGGGTTTCGCTCAGCGCCTCCAGCCTGCCCACCAGGAGGTCGCCGTAGTCGGCGTAGAAGAGGCTATCCTCCTCCCCGCTCACCCAGGCCACCACCTTCTTGTCCTTGCGGACCAGCTCCACCTCGGGGCGGAAGACCTCCTGGGCCAAGGCGCAAAGGAGCGCAAGGCCAAGGCCCAGGAGGAGAGGGCGCATCACTTCTCCCCGAGCTTTTTAAACTCCTCCACAGGCAGGCGGAAGGCGCGGCCGTAGACCCGCACCTGGTGGCGGTTCACGTTGTGGAGAAGGGTGCTCCCGGAAAGCTTAAAGCCTTCCTTCTTGTTCTCGCTCACCGCCGGCTTCCCCAGGACAATGGCCTCCCCGGTGGTGTCGTCGTAGTAGAGGCTTTCCCCCACGGTGACCAAATCTCCGTCCACGAGGCGCACCCCCTCGGTGGCGATGAGGCGCTTGGGGCCGGTGAGGCTTCGCACCTCCTTGGCCCGGATGACGAGGTCCCCGTCCTTACGCTTGCGGGTAAGGACCACCTCCTTGGGATCGCTGAAGACGGCAAGACCGCGCTCCTCCTCGTAGTAGACAAAGTCCGCCCGCCCCTCCTGGTTGCCGCTCCTGAGGAGGGCGTTTTCGCTGGTGGAGGTGTCGGTGTCCACCTGGAAGGTCATGCGGCTCGCCTCCACCTCCACGGGATCCTCCCCGGGCTTGGGCTCCTGGCGCATGCGGGCCGGGCCCAAGAGCTCCCCTTCCCCCGTCTTTTCCCGGTAAACCAGGACGGGCCCCCGGGCCTCCACCCGGCCCCGGCGCACCACCACGCCCCCCTCAAAGCGGGCCTCCCGTTCCCCTTCCGCCTCCTGCATGGTCTTGCCCTTGGGGGCGGTGAGGGTGGCCTTGGGGGCCTGGATGGTGAGGTCCTTGACCCGGCCCCTCACCTCCCCCTCAAAGGTCCAGGGGCCGTAGCGCAGGTCCCCGGAGAGCCTGCCCCCCTCCACCTGGATCACCCGCACGCCCGAAGCCGCCAAGGCCAGTCCAAGGAACGAAAACAGCACGATTCTCTTCACGAGCTCCCTCCTTCCACGGTGCACGGGCCGAAGCTTCCCCCTGCGGGGAAGGAAAAGCGGGGGTTTTGCGCCTCGAGGCGCTCCAAGGCGAAATCCGAGCGGAAGGCCTCCGCCTCACCCCTAAGGTTCGGCGCCTCTATCCGCACCCAAGGGGCGAAAAAGCCCTCTTTCTGCCGGATGAGGACCTCCCCCTTGCCGGGGGCGGAAAGGGCCAGGCGGTAGCACCCTTTGAGGATCTCCACCTCGGCGTAAGGGGCCCGCAGGTTGTCCCCGGGCTCCACCACCACCTCCGGCGCCTTAAGCCGCAGGTCCAGGCGCCCCTCCACGTAGCGCTCCCCGGCAAGCCCCCCCCGGATGCGGAACACCCCCCCTTCCTCCACCATCTCCTCCGCGGCAAAGCGCCACTCCACCCCTTCCTCCTCGGGGAAAAGCCAAAACTCCACCCCCAAAAGGCGCACCCCCGGGGCCGGGGATGGGGCTCGAGAAGGCCCCGGGCGCAGCCAAAGGAAGAGGAGAAGCAGGAGGGCGAGGGGGAGGAGAAACCGCACCACGCCCCTCACCTTACGGGAAAGCCCTTGAGAAAGATGACAAGCCCCTTTACCCCAGCACATCCCGTGGGCTTCCCCGCACCTTTAGGTTCACCCAGGTCTTGCGCAGGCGGATCAGGGCCTTCAAGGGGCGGTAGAGGGGGGAAAGGGGCAGGGCGTAAGCGGGAAACTGCACCCGTTTTCCGCCAAACCCCTCCTTGAAGCGCCAGATCCCCTCGGCGTGGCTCCCCTCGGGGGTGCGGGGAACCCCCCAGAGGTCGTAGACCTTGTAGCCCCGGGCCATGCCGTGGCGGATGGCCATGAGGTGCATCCCCATGGGGGCCTTGGCCTCGGGGTGTTTGCGGCTGCTTCCCCCGTAGAAGTAGTCCACCTTCCCGGCAAAGGCCACGAAAAGCCCCGCCGCCAAGGGCTCCCCGTCCTTGGCGGCCAAGGCGAGGAAGGCTTCGCCCAGGGGCTGGTTCATCTCCCGAAGGACCGCCCGGTAGTACGCCTCTGCGTGCTGGAGGAGCTTGGCCCGGCGGTTCGTTTCCTCAAAGAGGCGGAAGAACTCCGTGAAGGCCTCCTCCCCCGCCACCAGGAGCTCCGTGCGCTTTTGCGCCAGGCGGGCGTTGCGGCGGTGCATCTCCTTCATCCCCTTCAGAAGCGCCTCTTCCCCTTGGGTGAGGTCCAGCCACAAGGAGTAGCCGGGCTGGATGGGCTCCTCCGGCAAGAGGCCGGGGAAGGCAGGGGGCGCTTCCTCCGCCGGAAGGCCCGCCTCCGGCTCCAACACCAGGTGGGAGCCCCTTATCCCCTGGGCCAGGGCCCGGGCCACCTGGGGGAGGTCCTCTAAGCGGAAAAGGGCCGGGCCTCGAGGAGCGTAGGCCAGGCGAAGCCCCCCGGGCAAACGCTTCAAGAGCACCTGGGCCGCTCCCAAAAGCCTATCCCCCTGGTACACGGCCAGGCGCTTGGGCTCCCAACCGGAAAGCCGCTTCACCTCCCCCCAGCCGAAGGACTGCAGGGCGCTGGTGATGGGGAAGCCGGAAACCAGGCGGTTCCAGGCCTCGGGTTCGTGAACCTCCAAAAGCTCGGCCATCCTCTAAGCGTATAGGGTTTCCGCCAGCTCCTCCAAGAGGCCGTCCCCTTCCAGGGGCAGCCGCTTGGCCTTCAGGTACTCCTGGAGGAGGGAAGCAAACCGGGCGTCCTCGGCCCGGGCCGCCCGCTCCTTCAGGGAAAGGAGGGGCCAGCCGTAGGCCAGGTGGCCGAGGATATCGTACAGGTCGTACTCCCCCGGGAGCAGGCGGCGCAGGAGCGCCTCGGTCCAGCCCTTGGCCACCAGGTTGGCGAGCAGGGCGCGGCGGCTTTGCGTTTTTCGCCAGAGGAGGCGGAAGCGCTCCTCCTCCGGCAGGGCCTGCCGGAGCCTTCCCCCCACCTCCGCCAAGGTGCCCACCCGCTCGCCCCCTGGGAGGAGGTACCCCTCCCGGGTAAGGAGGCTTTCCACCGCCTGCTTGAGCCGGCGCCCGCTGATGGGCTTTTCCAAGAAGAGATCCGCCCCCAAAGCCCGGCTTGGGCCCTCCAGCTCCTGCCCCCCGCCGGTGAACATGATGACGGGTACCCGGCTTAGGCGGCGCACCGCCCGGATGCGGCCCAAGAGGGTGAGGCCGTCCATGTCCGGCATCATGATGTCCAAAAGGATGAGATCCGGCGTTTCCCTCCGCAGAAACTCCAAGGCGTCTTTGGCGGAAGCCGCCAAGACCACCTCGTGGCCGGAGCCGGAAAGGACCACCTCGAGGAGGTGGCGGATGCGGGGGTCATCGTCCACCACAAGGAGCCGCGCCACGAAGGCCATGCTACGCCAGGCCTTTTTCCCCTGTCCAGGGTGCTTGTACCATGGAGGGCATGAGGATCGCTTTCCAGGGCACCGAAGGGGCGTACAGCGAGGAGGCTCTCCTCAAGACCTTCCCCGGCGCCACCCCCGTGGGCTTCCCCACCTTCCACCAGGTTTTTGAGGCGGTGGAAACGGGGGAGGCGGAGCTTGGGGTGGTGCCCGTGGAGAACACCACCGCAGGCAGCATCAACCAGACCTACGACCTCCTCCTGGAAAGCGACCTGCACGTGGTAGGGGAGGTCGTCCACCGGGTAGAACACTGCCTCTTGGCACCCCAAGGCGTGGAGCTCAAGGAGCTTAAGGCGGTGAAAAGCCACCCCCAGGCCCTGGCCCAGTGCGACGGCTTCCTGGCCCGGCTTCGCCTCACCCCCATCCCCGTCTACGACACCGCCGGGGCCGCCCGGGCCCTGGCGGAACACCCCGAGCCCGGGGTGGGGGCCATCGCCTCGAGGCGGGCGGCAGAGCTCTATGGCCTTGCGGTCCTGGCGGAAAACATCGAGGACTACCCCCACAACTACACCCGCTTCTTCGTCATCGGTCGCGAGGAGGCGAAGAAGGGGGAAGGCCCCCACAAGACCAGCATCGTCTTCGCCGTGCGCCACCGCCCCGGGGGGCTTTTGGAGGCCTTGCAGGTCTTCGCCGAGGCCGGGGTGAACCTCACCAAGCTGGAGTCCCGGCCTAGGCGGGACAAACCCTTTAGCTACCTCTTTTACCTAGATTTGGAAGGCCACCTGGAAGAACCCGGACCCGCCCAGGCCCTTTTGGGCCTCCTGCGCCGGGCGGCCTTCTTGAAGGTCCTGGGCTCCTACCCCGCTTACCGGAACGGGGCCTAGCCGGGGCGGACATCCACCACCCGCTCCCCGGCGGCCTCCAGGCGCTTGGGCACCCCTTCCACGTCCTCCCCCACCACCCGCATCACCAGGCGCTGGTAGCCCTCGAGGTGGGCGGCGGTGGCGATGGAAACGATGTTGGCCGGGGGCACCCCCTGGGCCATCTGGGCCAGAGCCCCCGGGACGTCGGGAATGTCCACGGTGATGCGAAGGCCCCCAAGCTTAAGACCCAAGACCTCAATGAAGGCCCGAAGCACGTCGGTCACGGTGATGATGCCCACGAGCCGATCCCCCTCCATCACCGGCAGGCCGCCGATCTTCCGTTCCTCCATGAGGAGGGCGGCCTTTTCCAAGGGCTCCTCCACCCCCACGGTGACCACGGGCTTAGCCATGACCTCCTCCACGGTGAGCTTGGAAAGGAGGTAGTTCATCTCCCACACGGAAAGGGTGGTGGCCTTGGAGGGCATGGCGTCCTTGAGGTCCTTGTCCGTCACCAGGCCCACGAGCTTGCCGCCCTTGACCACGGGCAGGCGCCGGAAGCCCTTGTGCTTCAACAGGTTGATGGCCTCCAATACCGGGGTGTCGGGGCTCACGGTGAGGGGGTCCTTGGTCATCCAGTCGCGAACCAGCATCTTTAGCCTCCTCTCACCGCTAGCTTATCCCAAGGTGAAGGGTAAAAATGTCCCCGCCCTTCGGGCGGGGAACACCGTACTCCTTTCTTATCGCAAGTTTGCCCCAAGCACCACTCGACTGGAAGAGCCCCCACCCCCGAAGGGGTAGAAGTACTCCCCGTCCAGGAAAACCCCCGTCCTGGGGTCCAAGAGCACCTCTACCCCCAAGGAGAGGTGAAGGCCGAGGTCGCCACTTTGAGCGAACCGCCCAGCAAGCCCCCCACCGAAATAGGGTCTAATCCCCCGAAGGTCCCGGTCCAACTGGCCCAAGTCCGGCTTGAAGAGGAGCTCTCCCCCCACCAGGAAGCTTGGACCCCCAGGAAAGAGGTCAGCGAAGCCCCGGAAAGCCAGGCTTTGCTCCAAGGAAGCCTCCAGGCCCAAACCAAGCCCCGCAGGGGGCAAGGAGAGCCGGAAGGAAACCGCCCGCTGGGCCAAGGCTAGGGAACCCAAGGCCAAAAGCGCCAACAACCAAAGCGTCTTGCGCATACCCTTCACCTCCAAGGAGCATCCTACCCCCCCTCGCTTCAAGGGGAAAGGGAGCTTTCTCTCACCCTGGCCTAACCCGAAGCGGATAGGCTTAGGCCCATGAAACGGCTTCCCCTAGCTGCCCTCTTCCTGGCCCTCGGCGCCCTCCTCACCCCCATGCTGGCCCAGAACAAGAACGTGGCCAGCCGCATTGGCTTCGTGGACGCCGACGCCCTTATCCAGGCCCACCCCGACTACAAGAAGGTCCAGGAGGTGCAGGCTCAGGCCAAGAAGGAGCTTTCCCCCCTGGAGGAGAAGCTCAAGCCCCTAGACCAAAAGGTGCGGGCCGGCCAAGCCTCGGCCAAGGAGCGTCAGGACTACGACGCCCTTCTCAAGACCTACCAGGACACGCTCAAGAAGTGGCAGGACCGGCAAAATCAGGTCCTCAAGCCCGTCCTCGAGGACGTGGATGCGGCCATCGCCAAGGTGGCCAAGGCCCAGGGCTTCGCCGTGGTCATGAGCCGCCAGGTGGCGGCCCAGTCCGGCCTGGTGGTCTACGCCGACGAGGACACCGACCTCACCCAGGCGGTGGTCCGCGAGCTCAAGCGCTAAGCCCCACCCCTCCCCTGCCTGGGCCTACTCCCAGGCGGGGTAAGCTTCCTTGGGTAAGCTCCAACGCACCTCCTCCAAGGCCCCGTCAAAGCGGAGGATGGCGGCGAGGCGCTTCCTAGAGTAGACCCGGTGAGGCTCCTTGGGGATGAAGGCGGTGACGATGTCCACGTGCCGCGGCTTGGCGTACTCCAACACCACGTGCAGGGGAAGCTTCAGCCGAGGGGGAAAGACCATATAGCCCAGCACCAGCATTCGCTGGTCCTCGGGGTAAATGCAAAGCTCCCTACCCCATTCCAAGGCCCGCAGGATGTCTAGCTCGCTGAAGCCCTCCTGGAGCATGTGCTTGGCCACGTGGGGACCCAAGCGGTAGCGCCCTTCCCTGAGGTGGGGGAGGAGGTCCTCTAGGCGGCGAAGCTTCCTCACGTCCACCCCCTTTCCCTCCAGTCTAGGAGGTAAGGTTATTTAGGAATGTGGTCCCTAGCGGTAAGGCCCGAGGGCGGCGGGGTCCCGCACGGCGAGGAAGGCCCCGTACACCCTTTCTGCCCCCGCTTGGAGCAGGGCCTCTCGAGCCCTCAGGAAGGTGGCCCCGCTGGTCAAGACGTCGTCCAGCAAAAGCCAAGCTCCCCCCACCCGGGCCCTGGGGGCGAAAAGCCCCGGGGGAAGCCGGGTCCTCCCCCGGCCCCGGAGAGGCTGGCTTGGGGCGTAGCGCACCCGGGCCAGGACCCGGCGGTAGGGGAGGCGAAGGAGGCGGGCCACCTCCTGGGCCAAAAGCTCCGGGGGGTTATAGCCCCGTCGCAAAAGGCGGGGTAGAAGGGTGGGCACCGCCGTCACCCCGGAAAGGGTCCAGCCCTGGTCTAGAACCCCTTCCGCCAAGGGACGGGCCAGGAGAGGGGCGAGGCCAAAGCGCCTCCCGTACTTCAAGGCCCGCACCAGCCCCCCCACCCTGGGGTAGAGGCCCAAGTAAACCATCTCCCCCGCCCCCTGGGCCTTAAGACCCCGGCGGCAGGCAGCGCAAAGGAGGGGCTCGTCCAGGGCGCCGCCGCACCCGGGGCAGGCGTGGCCCAAAAGCGCTTCAAGAAAGGCCCAAGGCATCCCTTAGCGCCTCGTCAAAGGGCGGGTAGAGCACCCCTTTTTCCGTGATGATCCCCGTGAGGTAGCGGTGGGGGGTCAGGTCGAAGGCGGGGTGGTAGGCGGGGAAGCCCTCGGGGGCTAGGCGCACCCCTTGGAGGGTGAGGACTTCCTCCGGGGAACGCTCCTCTATGGGGATGCCCTCCCCGCTTGGAAGCCTGGGGTCCACGGAGGAAAGGGGCAAGGCGGCGTAGAAGGGAACCCCATGGTGGTGGGCCAACACCGCCAGGGCGTAGGTGCCGATCTTGTTGGCGAAGTCGCCGTTTAGGGCCATGCGGTCCACCCCCACCACCACCGCGTCCACCTGGCCCCGTTGCATGAGGAAGCCCGCCATGTTGTCGGCGATGAGGGTGGCGGGAACCCCCGCCTTCTTGAGCTCAAAGGCGGTGAGGCGGGCCCCTTGCAGGTAGGGCCTGGTTTCGTCCACCCAGACGTGGCTCACCCGCCCCTGGCGGTGGGCCTCGAGGATGGCCCCGAGCGCCGTCCCGTACCCCCCGGTGGCGAGGGGCCCCGTGTTGCAGTGAGTGAGGACCCGGCCCCGGAGCACCCTGGCCCCGTGGCGGCTTATCGCCTTTTCCGTCTCCTCCACCTCCCGCCAAAGGGCTTGGGCTTCCTTTAGGCTTGCCCCCAGGTCCCCCCAGTGGGGGCGCATGCGGTCCAGGGCGTAAAAGAGGTTTACCGCCGTGGGTCGGCTTTGGCGGAGGAGGCGGTCCGCCTCCTCCGGACTCTCGCCCCGGAGGTGGGCGAGGACCATGCCAAAGGCCGCCGACACCCCAATGGCAGGCGCCCCCCGCACCACCATGGCCCGGATGGCCTCCGCCATCTCCTTGGCCGTGCGCACCGGCACCCAGACCTCCTCCAGGGGAAGCCGCCTTTGATCCAAAAGCCAGAAGACCCCCTCACCCTCGTCAAAGCGGAAGGGCAGCACGCGCTCCACGCCCTAAGCCTAAAGGAGGCGGAGGACCTTGTCGTCCCCCGGGCGGACTTGCCCTCGGCCATCCCGGTTGGAGGTGGTGACGTAAAGGGCCCCATCAGGCCCCACCTGCACCTCCCTTAGGCGCCCGAAGCCCCTAAGGGCCTCCTCCACCTGCACCACGCGCCAGTTCCCCTTGCCCCCCGCAAGGACCAGGCGCAAAAGGGCCTCCCCCCGAAGCCCCGCCAGGTAAAGCGCCCCGCGGAAGAAGGCCAGGTTCCCCGGGGGGAAGCCCTGGGGGAAGAAGTAAAGGGGGTCTTGGTAGCGGGCATCCCCCAGGCGGCCCACCCCCCTGGGCCAGCCGTAGTTCCCCCCCGGAACGATGAGGTTCACCTCGTCGTGCCCGAAGCCTTGCTCCCCGCTCGGCCCGTGCTCGCTGGCGAAAAGCTCCCCCGTTTCCGGGTGCCAGGCGAGGCCCTGGGGGTTGCGGTGGCCCAGGCTGTAGATCTCGGGCCGGGCCCCCCGCCTTCCCAGAAAGGGGTTCCCCGGGGCGGGCTCGCCCTCAGGGGTGATCCGCAGGATCTTGCCCCCCAAGGAGGAAAGGTCCTGGGCCATCTCCCGCTCGTACACCTCCCCCGTGGTGACGTAGAGCATCCCATCGGGGCCGAAGGCGATCCGCCCCCCGGAGTGGAGACCGTGGGGGCGGGCGGGGATGCCGTCTAGGACCACCCGGTCCCAAACCCCCCGTTCCCCCTCGTGCCTTAGGCGCACCACCTGGTTCCGCAAACCCCCCTCCGCCACCGTGCGGTAGGCGTAGACGTAGGGCTCCTGGGGAAAGCGGGGGTGGAGGGCCAGGCCCAAAAGCCCCGACTCCCCACGGTGGTAGACGGGAAGCTCGGCGTAGGTGGCCACCCTCCCGCCCCGCACCAGCCGGATGCGCCCCGGCCGCTCGGACAGCAAAAACCCCCCGCCGGGCAAAAAGGCGAGGGCCCAGGGGACCTCCAAGCCCTCCGCCACCCTCTCCACCTTCAAGCCTTGCCCCCGGGCCAGGGCGAGGGCGGAAAGGGCGGCCAAGAAGCGCCTTCTCGTCATCCTCTACCCCCTTTCGGGGTAGAGGCTACCCCAGGGGAGCTTACGCCTTAGGGTCCAGGATCACCTTCACCGCCTGGCCCGAGGCCAGGAGCCCGAAGGCTTCCCGGTAGCGGCTTAGGGGCAGGCGGTGGGTGATGAGGGGGGTGAGGTCCACCCGGCCCGAGTAGACCAAGGCGGTGCCCTGCATCCAGGTTTGCCAAAGCCGCCGGCCGGCGATGCCGTAGGCGGTGATCCCCCGCATGACCAACTCCCCCGCCAGGTCGAAGCGGATGGGGTCTGAAGGGATGCCGAGAATCCGGGCCTCGCCCCCCGGGATCAGGGCCATGAGGCCCTGGTGGATGGCACTTTCGTTCCCGGAAAACTCTAGCAGCACCTCTACCCCACTCCCCGTGACCTCCCGCACCACCTGGAGGAGGTCCTCCTCCAGGGGGTTCACCAGACGGTCCGCATAGGGCTTGGCGAAGGCCAGGCGGTAGGGGTTGGGGTCGGAGACGAGAATGGGCCCCGCCCCGCTCGCCCGGGCCACCATGGCCGCCATGAGGCCGATGGGCCCCGCTCCCGTGATGAGAACGCTCTTGCCCGAAACCCCGCTTCCGGCGTAGACCGTGTGCACGGCGTTGCCGAAGGGCTCCAGGATGGCAGCCACCTCAAAGGGCAGGTCCTTGGGGTTGACCCAGGCGTTCTCCGCCGGCACCACCACGTACTCAGCGAACCCTCCGTCCCGGTCCACCCCCAGGATCTCCGTGTTCAGGCAGACGTGGTAGTTGCCCGTGCGGCAAGCGGGGCAGGCGTGGCAGACGATGTGGCTTTCCAGGCTCACGTGGTCCCCCACCTGGGGGCGCTTGACCCCAGGGCCCACGGCCTCCACCACGCCGCTGAACTCGTGCCCGGTGATGAGGGGAGGACGGACCCTCCCCCTGGCCCAGGCGTCCCACTTCCAGATGTGGAGGTCGGTGCCGCAGATGCTCGCCGCCTCCACCCGCACCAAAACCTCCCCCGGGCCCGGCTCGGGGCGGGGACGTTCCACCAGGGTTAGGCCTTCTTCCGGGGCCAGCTTGGCCAAAGCGCGCATACCGGGCCATGCTACCACCGATAAAGGGCGCCCACGCTAAAGCGCACGCTCTCGCCACTTTCCACGCCTATGGAAAGACCCAGGGTAGGTGTAAGCTCGTATCCAAGCTGAAAAGCGACCGTCTGGTAAGCACCTTCCCCCACCGGGAACCGGGAACTCAAGGAAAGGGTCAGTCTATCCTGGCGGTACTGGGCAAACACGCTTTGTGCTCCTCGCAGGTCTACCTCGTACCCCAAAAACAAATTTGGTGTTACGTATTTGCCCACCGAAAAGCGGGTATCCTCCAACTGCCCACCCTGGAACAGCGGCGCGCGTATCTGGAATTGATCGAGTCCCAAGACCCGTCCAAGCTCCTGCTCCAGTTGACCCACAAGTAGGCTCTCCAACGCCGCACTCAAAACGGTTTGGGGTAAAGCATCCAAAACCTGATTTAGATCCGGGGTACCCAGGATCAAAAGGGAATAGGCTTCCAGTTCGCTTAGCTCGGGCTCTGTGGTCAGCTTGGGATCCAAGCGAAGCTTTACCCGGCCATTTTCACGGAAAAAGCCCCCTTCTGCCTGAAGGTGCAAGACGTAGCCCCGTGCCTGGCCAGTGGCCCGAAGGGTGAACTCAGGCAGGATACCCAGGCTGGGACTAAAGCGTATGGCACTTCCTTCAGGCACAACGTTGAAAAGCACGTCCCACAAGCGGAAAGTGCCCCGAAGAGGACGGGCCTCTCCTGAAAGGTAGGGATCCTGGTAGGGCCCACCCAAGTACACCTCCCCACCTACCTCACCTTGAACCAAACTCTCCTGGACAAGAACGCCTCTTTCCGCATACAAACGAACGTTCTCAAACACCAAGGGAAGCGGCTGCGAAGGACCAGCCTCCTTCGGCCCCCTAGCCTCGTTTTCCCGAGCCGAAGAGAAGACGAGACGGGCACGCAATACCTCGGCATTAGCGGTCAGGTGGTAATTACCTCCTTCTTGGTACAAGAAGAAACCTTTCACGTCCAAGAGGCCCTCCTGCAAGTAAAGGCTAGGATAGGTCAGGGTCAATCGGCCATAACCAGCAAGACGTAACGGAAAAAGGGTTCCCTGGGCTTCTAACCCTCCCAGACGAACCTCCAAGAGACCTGTGGGGTAGCGGAAGACCACCTCCGCCGGGGTGGCCTCCTTGAGCCCGGGAAGGGACACCTCCCCCTTGGCGCTCACCCGGAAGTCTTCCAAGCGGCCCTCGAGGCCCAGCCTGGCCTGCCCCGGGAAGGGGGCCGTGAGGGTGAGCTCCCCTTCCGCCTTGGCCCCTCCATCCAGGGACAGGAGCCCCTCGGGCACGTACCCGGCCACCGGGCCTAGCCGGAAGCGGAAGTCCTTGAAGCCCACCTGGAAGCTTTCTCCTTTCAGGCGCAGGCTCAGGCTCCCCGAGCCCTCGGGACGGTAGGGCTTGAGGGCCGGCACCACCTGGAGCACGGGGGTGAAGACCGTGTCCTTCAGGTTCAGGTAAAGGTCGCTTCCCTGGGGGCTCCAGTACCCCCCGCCCTCCCACACGCCCCGGCCCGCCAAGCGCAAGGCCTCCACCCACACCTTTCCCCCCTCGAGGCGGAAGGCCGCCCGTCCCCTAAGCTCATCCTCCCCACCCCGGAAGACCAGGCTCTCCCCCACCAAAACCCCTTCCCCCCGCCAAGGGTCAGCCAGGGGCACCCGGAGGCGCACCGCCCCCGTCCAGTAGGCCTCCCCCTCCAAGGGCCCCGCCACCGCGGCCAGGAGAAGGTGGAGGGGGAAGCCTCGAGGGCTTGCCGTAAGGTCCAGCCTTTCCCCTTCCAGGGCCACCCGGAAGGGGGTTTCCCCCAGGCGCCCTTCCCCAGAGAGGCCCCCCGGCCCCAGGCGCCCCTTGAAGCTCAAGGAAAGGCGCGTGCCCGCCACCTCCACCGCCCCCGAGACCGCCCCCTCCGCCCCGCCCCCCTTCAGGGCGAGGCTTCCGGAAACCCGCCCCTTGAGGTAGGGGGTGTAGCGGCCCAGGAAGTCCTCCAGGGCCGCCTCCTGGAGGGTGAGGTCCAGGGCCAAGGGGAGGAGGGTCCCCTGGGCTTCCACCCGGCCCACACCCCCCGCCAAGACCCCCTCCACCCGAAGCCCCTCTCCCAAGATCCGGCCCTGGAAGCGGCTTTCCAGGGGGGGAAGGGGTAGGTCCACCCTAAGCTCGCCCCCGGGCGGGTAGGCGAGGCGACCCTCCAGGTAGGGCCCCGTAGCGGTGAGCTCAGCGGAGAGGAGGCGCCCCTCTAGGCGCACCTCCTGCTCCCCCGCCCGGTAGTCCAGGCGGTAGGCCCCGTCCAGGCCCACCTCTCCTCCAAGGCGCCCCGCCCCCGCCGCCCACCAGGGGAAGGCGGGGTGCTCCCCCTCTATCCCCACCTTGGCCCCTTCCCCCTGGAGGCGAAGGGCCACGCCCCCCACCTCCAAGGCCAGGCCTCCCGAAACCTGGCCTTGGGCGTAGCGCAGGGCCCCGGTGCCCTCGGGGCTCGAGAGGGTGAGGGCGAGGCTTTCCAGGTCCAGCTCCCCCTCCAGGGGAAGCCCTACCCCCGGCACCCGGTAGGCCAGGAAAAGCCTCTTCCCCGCCCCCCGGGCGGCCACGCCCCCCGGGAGGAGGCCCCGGAGGAGGGTAGCCTCCCCCTGGGCCTCCCGCGCCACCAGGTCCAGGCCCAGACCCCCCAGGGTGAGCCGGGGCCAGGCCAAGGCCACCTCCTCCCCCAGCACCGTCCCCCGGAGCCGGGGAAGCCCTTCCCCCTCGAGGGCAACCCTCCCCTCGCGGAAGGCCACCTCCCCCCGCCAGGCCCCGTCCCAGGCCACCTCCCCCTCGAGGTCCCCCCGGAGGCCAAGGCGCAACCCCTCCTTCCCGTACACCCCCGCCACCTGCGCCTCCCGGCCGAGGGCGGCGAGGCGCAGGTTAAGCCCCACCTCCCGCCAAGAACCCCCCACCTCCCCCCAAAGGCGCAAGGGGCCGTAAGCGAAGCCGGAAAGGGCCAGCTCCAGCCCCTCGGGCCCCACCTCCCCCTTTACCCCTTCCCCCTGGAGGGCCACCCGGAAGCCCGGCAAGCCCTCCAGGGCCAAGGCCACCCCCCCATAGGCGTACCGCCCGGAAAGCCAAGGCCCGGGGTAGGTGCCCTCGGCCCAGAGCTCCCCAAGCCCCCGGGGCAAGGGGCCTTGGTAGCGGTAGGCCAGGCGGAAGGGGGCAAGCTCCAGCCGCCCCGTCAGGGGAAGCCCCTCCCCCACAAGGTCCAAGCCCTCCCCCCGGCCCACCAGCCGTACCCCGCCATAGGGGCTTTCCACCGCCCCCTCCCCCCACCACGCCCCCAGGTACCCGGCCTCGGCCCGGTAGCGGTACGCCCCCCGGAAGGAAACCTCCCGGTAGCCCAAGCCCAAGGCCACCTCGCCCTCCAGGCCCGCACAGGCCCCCAAGGGCCTAGGCAGGCAGAAGCGCCCTTCACCCCCGCCCCAAAGCGCCCCCTCCCCCCGAAGGGCAAACCGCCCCGACCCTAGGTCCACCTCGCCCCGCACCCCCCCTTCGGGAAGGGGGTAGGCCACCTGGAGCCGCCCGGAGAGGGCCTCCTGGTACCGCACCTCCCCCAGCACCCTGGGCCCGAGGAACGAGAGGGCAAGCCCCTCCGCCCCGTACGACCCCCGGAACGCCTCCCCATAGGCCTCCCCCTGGAACTCCGCCCGCAAGGGAGAAAGCCAGGCCCGCCCCGCCACCTCCCCTTCCGGCCTGAGGAGCCGGAAGGCCAAAGGACCCTGCCAAGGGCCCTCCCCTTCCGCCACCAGCCGGGCGGGCAGGCCAAAGGGCGTGAGGTCCAGGTCCGCCTCCAGGGAAAGCCGCTCCCCCGCAAGCCTAAGCCGTAAGCCCGAGGCCTCGGCGGAAAGCGCAAGCCCCCCCAGGGAAAACCCTTCCTGGGCGAAGCGGAAGGGAAGGCCCGCCCCCTCCCCCGCCAGAACCCCCTCCCCCGCAAGCCGGGGGGCGAGGAGGGTGCCCCCAAGCCGGGCCGCGGCGGCCAGGTGCGCCTTCCCCACCTCCAGGGCGTAGCGGGCGGCACCGGAAAGGGCAAGCCCCGAAACCTCCCCCTCCGCCGCCAGGCGCCCGGGAAGCCCCTCCCCCTGAAGGCGGAAGCGCAAGGGACCTTCCCCTTGGGCAAGGAGGGTAAGGCCCTTCCTCGAGGCCCGCAGCCACCCCACGTACCCCTCCTTCCCGTAGCCCAGGTCCGCCTCCAGGAGGAACCCCGCCACCTCCCCCCGCCCCCGGGCGAAGAGGCTTAGCCCCTCCCCATAGGCCACCCCCAGGGCCAGGGGGGCCTGCCACCGGACCTCCACCCTCCCTCCTTCCCCCGAAAGCCGCAAAGGACCCTCCTGGACCAAATACCGGAGGCTCCGCAGCGAGCCCTCCCCCCAGTACCTCGTCCCTTCCCAGGAAAGGGCGAGCTCTCCCTCGGCGTAGGAGGAGGCGTGGCGCACCCTCCCTTCCCCCTTAAGCCCGAAGAGGTCCAGGGTGGCCTCGAGGCCCGTCTCCCCCAGGGCCTCCTCCCGGTAAAGCCCCCGCACCCTAAGGGCGCTTAAGGGGCCCTGGAGGCTCAGATCCAGGCCCCGGTAGCGGAAGGCGGCCTCCACCCCCTCCCGGTCCAACCGCCCTCCGCCCACCAACGCCCCAAGGCCCCGAAGCGCCCCCACCCCGGCCTCCCAGGCGAGGCCCACCCCCCGCTTGGGCAGCCACAGGCTAAGCTCCCCATCCTGGTAGGCCAGGGCCAAGGGCTCCTTCCCATAGGCGAGGCGCGCCTCCGCCCTCCCCCTGCCGTCCAGGCCCACCTCCCCCTCCACCCGCCCCGTCAGGGCCAAACCGAAGGCTTCTGCCCAGGGGGCCACCTCCTCCAGGGCAAGGCGCACCCGCCCCTTCTCCAGGGCCACCTCCCCCCCGGGGTAGCGCAGGGCGAGGGCGAGGCCCTCCCCGTACCGCCCCTCCCAGGCGAAGGGAACCCCGGCGAAGCGCCCCTCCCCCTCCAGACGCAGGCGAAGCCCCTCCCCCTGGAAGACCCCCCTCACCTCCCCCTCCCGCCCCAAGGCGCGGAAGGGCAGGGCCAGGCTCCCCTGGTAGGCGAGGCCCTCCCCCGCAAGGCGCACGGGACCCTCCAGGGCATAGCGCACGCCTCCTTCCCGCCACACCCGGCCCCGGAAGGGCAAGGGGTCCAGGTAGGGGAGCCGGGCCTCCCCCTGGACCTCCAGGGCCAAGGCCTCCCAGCTACCCTCCCCCGAGGCCTCCCCGCGGACCTCCACCCCGCCTTGGCGGTAGTGGGCCTTCAGGGCGAGGCGGTAGCCCGAGGGGGAAACCTCCCCCTCGCCCTCCCCATAGGGCCCGAGGAGGCGCACCCTTGCCCGAAGAAGTCCTTCCCCTTGCAAAAGGGCCTCCCCATAGGGGCTTTCCAGGCGGAGCCTCCCCCCTTGGGTGCCCCAGGTGCCCGTGGCCCTTAAGGGGAGGCCCCAAGGGGATAGGTCCAGCCCCTCCGCCTGGAGGAGGAGCCGAAGCCCCCCCTCGTACCCCCCCAGGAGCCGAAGCCCCGGGGCCCTCCCCTCAAGCCGAAAGCCCGCCCCCCGCCCCGAGAAGGCCAAGGCCAAGCCCCCCTTGGGGAAGAAGGCCTCCCCCCGGTAGGCCAGGGCCAGGAGGTCCACCGCTCCTGCCAGCCTCCCTTCCCCCAAAAGGGGCGCCGCTCCCCTTCCCCAAAGGCGCACCGCCCGCCAGGGCCCCTTCCCTTCCAAGGTCCCGTAGGGGGTGGCGAGGCGCACCGCCCCCCCCTCCAGGTCCCCCTCCGCCCAAAGGCGGCCCTCCACCCCCCGGTAGCGGAAGGGGAGGTCCAGGCGGAAGGGGTACCGCCCCCGAAGCCCCACCTCCCCCACCCCCGCCACCCGGAGGGCCTCCCGGTCCAGGGCGAAGGCGAGGGGAGGGAGGCGAAGCCCCTCGGGAAGGGGGGGCGTGAGGTGGCCCTTTAGGCGGAGCTCAGGGTAAACCTCCCCTTCCCCCTCCACATACCCCCCCAGGCGGAGGAAAAGCCGCCTCCCCGCCCCCAAGAACCACCCCTCTATCCCGTAAGGGGTCTTTACCTGGGCGAAGCCGGAAAAGCTCCCATCGTAGGCGAGGTCCGCCCGCAGGGCCAAGGGCCCCAAGGCCGCCTCCCCCTTGAGGCTTAGGGCCTCCCGGTAAGCCAGCAGGAGCCCTCCGGCCCGAAGCCATAGGCCCGGCCCCGGGTCGTAAGCCCCCCTGAAGGGAAGCGCCCCCAAGGGGGTTTTGAGCCTCCCGGAAAGCTCCGCCCCAAGCCGGCGCAAGGAGGCCTCCGCCTCGAGGTACCGCCCCTCCGCCCGAAGCCGCCCCCCCAGGGCCCCCTCCCGGTAGAAGGCCTCGCCGTAAAGGCGCACCTCGTCCAGCGCCCGCACGGGAAGCCCAAGGAGGCGCAAAGCGAGCACCCCCCTTCGGTACGTCCCCTCCCCGTAGGGGCTTTGGAAGCGGAAGCCCGAGGCCTCCTGCGCCACCGCCACGGGGAAGGCGGCATAGGGGGAGGCGTAGCGGAGGAGGGCGGAAAGCCTACCCTCCCTCAGGCGGCCTTCCCCCTCGAGGCTGCCCACCGCCAGGGGCGTGGGGGAAAGGGAAAGGGCCAGGTCGCTCCAGGGGCCCGACAGGGCCAAGGGCCCAAGCCGTCCATAGACCCGCCCCCCCTCCCCCTGCACCTCCCCGGAAAGGTCCAAGGGGGCAAAGAGGGGAAGGCGCACCCCAGGGCTTCTGACCTGGGCCCGGTAGCGCCCTTCCTCCAGGGCCAAGGCCACCTCCGCCTTGCCCTCCAAGGGCCTGGGCCAGGCCAAGACCCCCCCGCCCACAAGGCGGCTCCCCTCCCCCCGAAAGGCCAGGCGGCTTGCCAGGCTATCCCTGAAGGCCACCCGGTAGCCCCTTCCCTCCAGGGCGAAGTCCAGGCGGTAGGTCCGGTCAAAAAGCCGCCCCTCCGCCTCCGCCGCCAAGGAGAAGACCCGGTCAAAGCCAAGCTGCCCCCGGTGGCGGAAGGGTTCCCCTAAAAACCGCCCTTCCCCTTGGAACTCCCCCTTCAGCCTGAGCTCCGCCCAGCCTTCCCCCTCCAGGACCAGCGCCCCCTCCCCCTCCACGGGGAGGGAAAGGCCGAAGTGCCGCGCCAAGGCGGGAAGCTTGGGCCTGCCCTCCAGGCGGAAGCGGTAGCGCTCCCCCTTGAGGTCCACCTCCGCCGCCGCCCATAGGGGCCCCTCGAGGCCCCTGCCCCGAAGGCGCGCCGTCACCCGGTCCCCCTGAAGGCGGATGGGGCCTTCCACCTGGGCCAGGGAAAAGCCCACGAGCTCCACCAGCCCCCCCTCCACCTGGGCCTCCCCCTCCGGGCCCTGAGGGCCCAGCCGCAAGACCCCAAAGAGCCTTCCCCCCTTGAGTCCCTGGTAGAAGAAGGAAAGCCCCGAAACCTCCCCCCTATAGCGCACCTCCCAAGCAGAAAGGTCCTGGGCCAAGGCCCTCGCCTCTCCCCGAAAGCTCCCGCCGGGAAGCCGTGCCAGGAAGCGGTAGGGGTTTTCCCCCACGAGGGTAAGGCGCAAAGGGGGAAGGAAAAGCCTTTTCCCCTGGGGGAGCTCCACCTCGGCGTCCTCCAGGACCAGGCTCCGGAAGACCACCTTAAGGGCGGGCGGGGGGCCTGGTTTTTCCGGGAAGAGGGCCTCCCAGGTGGGCTTAAGCCGGGCGCCCCTCAGGGTGAGGCTTAGGGGAAGCTCCCGGCGCAAAAGCCCCAGGAGGTCATAGCGGAGCCCCACCTCCTCCGCCTCCAAAAAGAGCCCCTCCCCCTGAAGCCTCACCCCCCGCAGGGTGAGGCCCAAGAGGAGGTGGCCCCGCACCTCCTCCACCTGTCCCGAAAACCCCCCCAGGGCCAGGCCCCGGAGCACCGCCCTCTTCAGAAGGGGTGGCCAGGCGAGGAGGCCGAGGAGGAGGACCAGGAGAAGGAGGAAAAGCCCCCGCCGCATCTCCCTAAGCATAGGGAAAGGAGATGAAAACCGCGTGGCAGGGCGGGTTAAAATGCCCTCATGCCGCGCCTGGTGGCCTTGGTGAAGGGAAGGGTGCAAGGGGTGGGGTATCGGGCCTTTGCCCAGAAGAAGGCCCTGGAACTGGGGCTTTCCGGCTATGCGGAAAACCTGCCCGACGGCCGGGTGGAGGTGGTGGCGGAAGGCCCCGAGGAGGACCTTAAGGCCTTCTTGCACCACCTCAAGCAAGGCCCCCGCCTGGCCCGGGTGGAGGAGGTGGAGGTGCAGTGGGCCGAGGAAACCGGGCTAAAGGGGTTTTACGTGTACTGAGCCCAGGCCTGGGGCTTGGCCCCGGCGCGGAGGAGGGCCTCCGCCAGAACCCCCTTAAGCTCGGGAAGCCCCGTGCCCTTCAGGGCGGAAACCGGCACCCCGCCAAGCCGCTCCTGGAGGTAGTAGACGTCGTAAGGGGCGGCCCGGTCCACCTTGGAAAGGGCCAGGACCCGGGGGGCCTCCACCCCGAGCTCCCGGAGGAGGGCCTCCACCACCCGGTGCCGCTCCAAGGCCCCCTCCTCCGAGGCGTCCAGGACGTGGACCAGGAGGTCCGCCTCCCGCACCTCCTCGAGGGTGGCCCGGAAGGCGGTGAGGAGCTCCTCCGGCATGTGGCGGATGAAGCCCACGGTGTCGGTGAAGAGCACCTCCCCCACCCCCGGCAAAAAGCCCCGGCGGGTGAGGGGCCTCAGGGTGGCGAAGAGCTTGTCCTCCCCCGGCTCCCCGCCCCGGGCCAGGGCCTGGAGCAGGGTGGTCTTGCCAGCGTTGGTGTAGCCCACCACGGCGATGAGGGGCACCCCCCGGCGCTTCCGTTGCCGGCGCGCCTCCTCCCGCCTTTTGGCGTACTCCTCCAGCTTGCGGCTTAGGTGGGCAATGCGCTCCTGGAGGCGCCTCCGGTCCACCTCCAGCTTGGTTTCGCCGGGGCCCCGGGTGCCGATGCCGCCCCCGAGGCGGCTCAGCTCCTTCCCCTTCCCCACCAAGCGGGGGAGGAGGTACTTGAGCTGGGCCAACTCCACCTGGGCCTGGGCCTCCGGGGTCTTGGCGTGCAGGGCGAAGATGTCCAGGATGAGCTGGGTGCGGTCCAGGACCTTAAGCCCCGTGGCCCGTTCTATCTCCCGGGCCTGGGCGGGGGAAAGCTCCAGGCCGAAAATGAGGGTGGAGGCGTTTTCGTGGTAGGCGAGGCTCTTTAGCTCCTCCAGCTTGCCCAGGCCCACCAGGTACCGGGGGTCGAGGTGCTTGCGAAAGACGAGCAGGCGCTTCACCGGCACCCCCCCAGCGGTGCGGGTGAGCTCAGCGAGCTCCTGGAGGGCGGCCTCCGCCTCGGGGCCCTCCCCCAGATCCACCCCCACCAAGATGGCCCTTTCCCCGCTTCCGTCCTGGAGTTCCCGCACCCGGGCCTGCCGGGCCAGCTCCTCCTCCAAGGCCTCCACCTCCTTGCGGTGGTCCAGGTCCAGGTACTGGAAGTAAGGCCTGGGGGGCAGGATGCGCCAGTCCTCCTCCAAAGCCTTGGGGGGAGAGAGGAAGGCCAGGTGGAGGGTGTGGGGCCTTCCCTCCGCCACCTCGAGGGCGGCCATGCTGTCCAGGCGGTGCAGGAAAAGCACGGAAAGGTCGGGCCGGGAAAGCCCCCCGGGGGAGAGGTGGGTGTGGAGGAGGCGGAAGCCGGAAAGCCTGCGCTCCGCCCTCGCCCCCTCGGGGATGGGGAGCTCCTTGGCGTCCCCCACCCCCACCCGCACCACCCGGCCCTCCCGGTCCAAAAGAAGGCTCAAGGGCCTTCCCACCTCAGCCGAAAGCTGGGCCAGGGCCTGGGCCAGCTCGGGGGTGATGACCCGCTCCGGGGGCACCCGGCGGCGGTAGAGGTTGGACAGCTTTTTAAGCTCGCTCTTCTTGAGCCCTTCCGTCCTGCCGAAGATCTTCTCCAATGCCCCTTCAGTATAGCAAAAAGGAAGCCCTCGAGCGTAAAGTGGGGCCCGTGCGCTGGCTCCTCCTCGCCCTCTTCCTCCTCCCCGCCTGGGCCAAGGAGGGCTACGCCTTCCTGGTGGTCCTGGGGGCGGCCCAGTACGGGGGCAGGCCCTCCCCCGCCCTGGAGCGCCGCCTCGAGGCCGCCCTCACCCTCTACCGTAAGGGCCTCGCCCCCCGCATCGCCGTGGCCGGGGGAAAGGCCCCGGGGGACACCTGGAGCGAGGGGGAGGTGGGTTGCCGCTACCTGGCCCGGCGAGGGGTGCCCCGGGAAGCCCTCCTTTGCGAAACCCAAAGCCAAAACACCTACGAGAACCTCCTCTTCCTCAGGCCCCACCTCCAGGGCCCTGTCCTCCTCATCACCGACGCCCCCCACCTCCCCCGGGCCCTCTTCCTGGCCCGGCTTCTGGGGTTAGAAGCGGCGGGCTACCCCGTCCCCGGACCCTATCCCTTGGGCTACTGGGTGCGGGAAGCCCTCTACCGGCTTTGGCTTTACCTGGGCCTAAGGCCCCTTCCCCGGGAGCTCAAGCCCCCTCCTCCAAACGTTTCAAGGACTCCAGATATCCCTCCAAAAGGCCCCTGAACTGGGTCAGGAAGAGGGCCTTCTCCCGCTTGGCCCGCTCGATTTCCCCGCGGATGCGCTTTAGCTCCTCCGCCGCTTCCCGCACCACCTGCTCTTTGGCCGCCTGGGCCTCCTTGCGGATGAGCTCCGCCTCCTTCTCCGCCTGGGCCTTGAGCTCACGGGCGATCCTCTCCGCCGCTACCACCGCCCGCCGCAGCTCCCCTTCCGCCTCCTTTAGCCGGGCGGCCTCCTCCTCCAGGGAGCGCACCCGCTCCCTCAGGGCCTCGTTCTCCTGGATGAGGGCCTCCATCACCTCCGCCACCCGGGCCAGATAGCCCCGCACCGCCTCCTTCTGGTAGCCGCGAAGCCCCGTGGGGAACTCCTGGTAGCGGACGTCCAAGGGGGTGAGATCCATGTGTCCCTAGTCTACAAAAAGGGCCCGCCCGATCCGCACCAACGTGGCCCCCTCCTCCACCGCAAAGACGTAATCGTCGGACATGCCCATGGAGCGCTCGGGGAGGCCGTAGCGGTCGGCGAGCTCCGAAAGCCTCTTGAAGATGGGGCGCACCACCCCTTCAGGGCCCACGGGGGGCACGGTCATGAAGCCCAGGACCTCGAGGTGGGGCATCTCCCGCACCCGGGCGAGGAGTTCGGGAAGCTCCTCCTCCAAGACCCCGTGCTTCTGGGGCTCCCGCCCCAGGTTCACCTCCACCAGCACCCGAAGCCGCTTTCCCGCCTTGGCCCCCACCCCTTCCAAGGCCTCGGCCAGGCGCAGGGAGTCCAGGGAGTGGATGAGGGCGAAGCGGGGGGCGAACTTGGCCTTGTTGCGCTGCAGGTGGCCCACCAGGTGCCACTCCGCCCTGAGGGCCTCCATCTTCTTCAAGGCCTCCTGCACCCGGCTTTCCCCCAAGGGGAAGGCCCCGTAGCGGAGGACCTTCTCCCGGATCTCCTCCGGGGTGCGCCCCTTGGTCACCGCCACCAACCGCACCTCCTCCGGCCTCCGCCCGGAACGCTGGCAGGCGGCGGCGATGCGCTCCAGGACCTCGGGAAGCCCCATCTAAAGCGCCGCCAAAATGCCGCGCACAAAGCGGCGGAAAATGGGCCCCGTCTCCGCCGCCACCCTTAAGACCTCCTCCTCCGTGGCGTGGTGCTCCCGCTCGGGCACCGCCATGTCCGTGATGGTGGAAAGGCCCAAGACCCTGGCCCCCAGGTGCCTAAGGGCGATCACCTCGGGCACCGTGGACATGCCGATGGCATCGGCCCCAAGCTCCCGGAGCATCCTAAGCTCGGCCCGGCTGGCGAAGCTCGGCCCCATGAACCAGGCGTAGACCCCCTCAAAGAGGTGGAGGTCCTGCTGCCGGGCCACCCCGCGGGCCAGGGCGAGGAGCTCCGGATCGTAGGCCTCGAACATCACGGGGAAGCGGGGGCCCAGGCGCTCGTCATTGGGGCCCCGCAAGGGGTTGGCCCCGGCGAAGTTGATGTAGTCCAGGTGGAGCATGATGCCCCCAGCGCGGAAGCGGGGGTTTAACCCCCCGGCGGCGGAGGTGAGGATAAAGGTCTTGGCCCCGAGGAAGTAGCCCACCCGCACGGGGAAGACCACCTCGCTGGCGCTATACCCCTCGTAGTAGTGGACCCGGCCCTGGTAGACGAGGACCTTTTTGCCCTCGAGGTACCCCAGCACGAGCCGCCCGGCGTGCCCCGGGGCGGTGGAAAGGGGGAAGTGGGGGATCTCCCGGTAGGGGATCTCTGCCACCTTCTCCACCTCCTCCGCCAAAGGCCCAAGCCCCGAGCCCAACACCACCCCCACCTCGGGAACGAAGTCCGTCTTGGACTGGATGTAGCGTACCGCCTCTTGGATCTCCTCGTAGACGCCCATCCCCGCCATTTTACTCTCACCGCCCCTTCACCGCCTTCCGGTATGCTCTTCGCCATGAAGCGGCTTTTCCCCCTGGTCTTCCTCGGCCTCCTGGCCCTGGCCGCCCCCCTCAAGGACGTGGTGGTGGAGGGAGGCGACCCCGTGCTCCAGGCCCTAGCCCGGGCCGCCTTGCCCTTCGGTGTGGGGGACGAACCGGGGAACCTGGAGGAGGCCCAAAAGGCCATCCTGGCCACGGGCTACTTCCAAAAGGTGGAGTTGCGCCTGGAAGGGGACGTGCTGAAGGTCCTCCTCACCCCCTACCCCCCCATCCAAGAGGTCAAGGTGGAGGGAAAAGCCTTCCCCCAGGAAAGCCTCCTCCGCTTCCTGGAGCAAAACTTCGCCATCGGCAAGGAGGCCACCTACAACCCCTTAAGGGCCCAGGAGGCGGCCAAGGCCCTGGCGGAGGCCTATCGGCAAAACGGCTTCCCCTTCACCCCTAAGGTCTCGGTGGAAACCAAGGAACAGGGGGGCGGCATCCTCCTCACCTTCCGCGTGGAGGAAAGCCCCGAGGTGAAGGGGGTGCGCCTGGAAGGGGTTTCCCTCCTCCCCCAAGAGACGTTGGCCAAGCTTTTGGACCCCCTCAAGGGTCCCTTCGACTTCGCCAAGTACCAGGAGGCCCTAAGGGGCATCGCCCAGCGCTACGAGGGGGCGGGCTACCGCTATAGCGGCCCCGACCCAGAGGCAAGCCGCTTGGAAGACGGGGTCCTCACCGTGCGGGTGCGGGAGCTCAAGGTGGTGCGGGTGGAGGGGGAGGGTCTAGACCTCACCGACTTCCCCCTGAAACCCGGGGACTACCTGAACTATAACGCCCTTCTGGAAGGGGTCCAGGCCCTTTCCAAGAAGCTTTCCCGGGTGGTGAACTTCACCCTGGTGCCGGAAGGGGAGGGCGTGGTGGTGCAGCTCGCCCTAGGCCCCGAGGGCGGGGTGATAGAGAAGGTGGAGCTCAAAGGGAACACCGCCTTCCCCACGGAAACCCTCCTCGCCCTCCTCCGCCTCAAGCCGGGGGAGGTCTACACCCCCGCCTTAGCCCAGGAGGACGCCCGGCGCCTCGCCAGCTTCTACCAGGAAAAGGGCTACGAGGTGGCGGACGTCCGCTACCGCTTCCAGGGGGGAACCTTTGAGCTCGAGGTCCTGGAGCTAAAGATCGGGGGCTACCGCCTGGAGTGGCAGGGGGACCACCGCACCCAGGAGGAGGTGATCCTTAGGGAGCTTCCTGAACCGGGAAGCCTCTTCTCTGTACAAGCCTTGCGCCAGGCGATGAGCCGCCTCATGGCCACGGGGCTTCTGGCCGAGCCCCCCGGGGTGCGCCTTATGCCCGGGGAAAAGGAAGACGAGGTCATCGTAGCCTTCTCCCTAAAGGAGGCCCGCACAGGACTCTTTCAACCCGCCATCGGCTGGAGTTCCTTAGAGGGGTGGTCGGGAAGCTTGACCTTCAAAGAAATCAACTTGTTTGGGCTCGGCCATCAAGCTTCGGCAGACCTGGCTTGGGTCCAAAACGACGCACGGGACAACCTTTCCTTTTCCCTGGGGTACACTATTCCCTGGCTTTACCTGGACTGGGGCGACCTTAAAGAGGTACGCACTTCCCTCTCCCTTAGCGCCTACTCTGTCCCTATAGGAAACAATATCCTCTACGACGGGACCGTAGACACGGGCTGGCAATACACGGAGAGGAGAACCGGTTTTGGCTTAAGCCTCTCCCGCCCCCTATCCAAGGAGCTACTCAACTTACGGATCTCAATGGGTCTATCCGCCCAAAGGCTGCGGTACGGCTTGGAAATCTACGATGGCAAGGCCCCTTGCAACCCCTCCGCTGGCCCCTCGGACCCCAACTACTGCGACGGTACCGGGTACAAGGACGTAAACCTCGCACAAAGCCTCTTACCCACCCCTGCCTGGAACCTCCGCCTGGACACCGGCCTTGCCTACATCCAGGTGGACAATCCTCGCTTCCGCACCCAAGGGTACGAGCTAAGCCTATCCTCTGGTATCGGCGTGTCTTTCCCGGACACCGGGGGCCGACAGGCCTACGTCCCCCTGGTAGGGACGGGTAAAACCTATATCCCCCTTACCGAGGACCGGCGTCACGCCCTGGCCTTCCGCCTTTCCGCTGGAACCCTCCTAGGCGCTCCTCCTAAAAGCGAGCGCTTCTACCTTTCTGGAAGCGGCGGCGAAGCCTTCCTGCTCCGTGGCTACGACGAGCGTAAGTATAGCGGCCTCTCCTTCGTCACAGGTTCGGTGGAATACCGCTACGATTTCAACCTCTCTCCCCAAGGAGGTACCAACCTTTACGGCATCGTCTTCGCCGATGGCGGCTTCACTGACAACACCCAAGGCCTGAAGTGGGGCGGGGGCATAGGGCTTCAGCTGGATTTGGACGTCTTCGGCGTCCTCCTCCCCTCCTTGCGGCTGGACTACGCCTTCAGCCCGGAAAAGCCCACGGGCATCCTGCACTTCCGCATCGGGCCCATGTTCTAATCCTGGCATACTGGTCCTGACGCTCATGAAGGCCTACCTGGGTCTTTATACCGCCAGGCTAGAAACCCCAGCCCGGAGCCTAAAGGAGAAGCGGGCCCTCATCAAACCGGCCCTGGAGCGGCTTAAGGCCCGCTTCCCCGTTTCCGCCGCCAGGCTCTACGGCCTGGACGCCTGGGGGTACGAGGTGGTGGGGTTTAGCCTCCTGGGCAACGACCCCGCCTGGGTGGAACAGACCCTGCGGGAGGCGGCCCGCTTCCTAGCGCAAAACGGCGCCTTCCGGGTGGCCCTGGAGGAGTTCCGCCTCGAGGCCTTCGACCTGGAAGGCCTCCTCTAGACGAGCTCCAAGGCGAAGGCCACCGACCCCCCAGTGCCGTGGCAGATGGCGGCGAGGCCCCTCGCCTCCCCCTTCACCCTCAGGGCGTTCAGGAGGGTGACCAGGATCCTGGCCCCGCTCGCCCCAATGGGGTGGCCCAAGGCCACCGCCCCCCCGAGGACGTTGAGCCGCTCGTAGGGCACCTTCAGAAGGCGGCTAAAGAGGACGTTGTTCAGGGCGAAGGCTTCGTTGTTCTCGAAGAGGCCGAAGTCCTCCACCCGCATCCCCAGGCGGTCCAGAAGCCTTCTGGCCGCGGGGATGGGGGCCTCGGGAAAGCGCCAGGGCTCCCCCGCCGCCCACGCCCCACCCAAGACCTTGGCCAAGGGCTTAAGGCCGTGAGCCTTCACCGCCTCCTCCGAGGCGAGGAGGAGGGCCGCCGCCCCGTCAGAGATCTGGCTGCTGTTGCCGGCGGTGAGGACCCCGTCCTTGCGGAAGGCAGGCTTTAGCGCCGCCAAGGACTCCAGGGTGGTTTCGGGCCGGATGCCCTCGTCCTGGTCCACCACCACCGTCCCCTTCTTCCCCAGAACCTCAATGGGCGCGATCTCAAAGGCGAAAAGGCCCTTCTCCGTGGCCTCGGCGGCCCGCCTGTGGGAGAGGTAGGCAGCCTCGTCTATCTCTGCCCGGCTCACCCCGTAATCCTGGGCTAGCCTTTCCGCCTGCTCCCCCATGGCTTCCCCGGTGAAGGGGTCGGATAGCCCGTCCCGGAGGAGGATGTCTTGGAGGCTCTCCGGCGCGCCCAGGAGGAACTTGTACCCCCACCGTGCCCGGTGGGAGAGGTAGAACCCCGCCTGGCTCATGGACTCCATCCCCCCCGCCAGGACCAAATGGGCCTCCCCCGTGCGCAGGAACTGGAAGGCGTTTAGGGTCGCCATCATCCCCGAGGCGCAGACCATGTCCACCTGGTAGCCGTCCACCTCCTTGGGGATGCCCGCCTTGAGGGCGGCCTGCCTCGGCAGGAGTTGCCCGTGCCCCGCCCGGAGCACGTTGCCGAAAACGTAAAGGTCCAGCTCCTTCCCCTCCACCCCAGCCCGCTCCAAGGCCGCCTTCATGGCGTGGGCCCCGAGCTCCACCGGGCTTAGGTCCTTGAGCGCCCCCCCGAACTTGCCGATGGGGGTACGGGCGGCGGAAACGATAAAGACCTCTCCCATAAGGGCCATCATACCAGGCCATTTATGGTAGAATTTCAGAAGAGTGCGCCGTAGCGGCTTCACCTTCCTGGAAACCCTAGCAGCCCTAGCCCTCCTGGGCCTTATAGGAGCTATTTTCAGCCTAGAAGGAAGGGCCTGGTTTCTAGCCCAAAAGGAACGGGCAGCCCTGGCAGAGCTCCAAGCCTTCCTGCAAAGAGCCCGCACGGAGGCCGTGACCCGCGGGGCCATGGTGGCGGTGGTACAGGAGGCGGGAGAGCTTACCGCCTGCCTGGACAGAAATGGGGATGGCCGCTGCGCCAACGAACCCGTCCTCACCCGCTATCGCCCCGAGGTCCACAGCGCCTCTGTGGAGCTCGTAAGCGGCTTCCAACCAGGGCTACGCTACAACGCCCTGGGCCGCCCCTACACGGGGGCTCGACTCGTTCTCCGTCTCGGGGAAAGGAGGACTACCCTGTGCCTCACCTTAGGCGGACGGATCCGGGTAGTTTCCGGAACACGTTGTTACCCTTCCAGCGAAGAAGGATGATTTGGCCGAAGCATGAAACCCTTAAAGGTCAGGTAGCGGAGTCCAGCCGTTTCACGGTTGAAGGCCTTAGGCACTCAGCTAGGGGTGCCCCTAAAGGGTTCACCCTCCTCGAGGCCCTCCTGGCCTTAAGCATTTTGGGAATTGTCCTCCTGGCCTACATCGGTCTTCAGGCAACGAGCCTCAAGGCGCTCCAGGGGGGACAGGCTACCCAGGCCTTGGCCCGGGAGGCGGAAAATTTCCTGGTTTACCTGCGGGCCAACCCCACCGCCATCCCCGGGCGTTGCCGGGAGGACATCCCCTTGGGTCCCGCCCGGGCCGCCTGCACCTTCGTCCCCTGCCGGGCGGAGGCGGACGGGTCCCTCGCCTGCGCGGGGGTGAACCCCAAGGAAGCTCAAGCCTTCCAGATCCTCCTGGAGGTCCCTAGGGAAAGGCCCCGCCTACGGCTGGAAACGGTGGTGTACCAGCCATGAGGCAAGGTGGCCTCACCCTTCTGGAACTCCTCCTGAGCCTGGCGATTCTAGGCCTCCTCCTGGGGGCGGTGCTGGCCTTTACCCAGTCCACCGCTCGCCTGGAGCGCCACGGGCGGGCCCTGGCCCAGCTGAACGGGGAGCTTTCCCTCACCGCCTTGGTCCTTTCCCGGGAAGCCTCCCTGGCCGGCTACCGCTTGGGAGAGGGCACCGCTTTGGAGCTAAGCCCCGGCGTGGAAGGAGACCGCCTCATCCTCCGCTTCTTCTGCGATACGGGCATGGAACTCTACTGCTCCCGCACCAACATGAACGGGGTGCGCACCGTGGGCTACCGCCTAAGCCAAGGCACCCTCTACTGGGGCGCCTGCCGAGGTAGCTGCGAGCCCAGCCTCGTCCACCCGGTTATGGACGAGGTAGAGGTTTTCCGGGTCGCCTACCGAACAGACGCCTGGCAACGGGGAAGCCTCTCCGTAGAACAAACCCCGCAAGGGGCTAGTCCCAAGGTGGCCATGCTCGCCCTTTACCTCCTCGCCCGCTCCCCCATCCGCACCAAGGCCTCCCCCTTCACCCCGGGGAGCACCGTGGACTGGGGACAAACCCCAGACCTAGATCGGGAACTTCTCCTCCGGGACCACACCCCACCCCCGGACGGCCACCCCCGAGCCGAGCGCCTGGTGGTGGTACACACCCCCAACCTCTGGAGGTGAGGATGCGGAAAGGTATAGCCCTCATTAGCGTGCTCCTCGCCATGGTGGTGATCCTCCTCCTCTCCCTGGCCCTGAGCTTTTGGGCCCAGACCAACCTGGCCACGGGGCGCAACCTGGCCGGCCAGGCGGCAGCGAGGCAGCGGGCCGAAGCGGGAATCGACCACGCCCTGGCCTACCTCACCCTGGCCCGCCCCCAAGAAGCCCTCACCCTTCAAGGCCCGGGCTACACTGCTATCCTCACCCCCCAGGGGGGAGGCCTTTACCGAGTGGAAAGCAGGGGCACGGCTGGGTTAGCCCACCACGTAGCGGCGGCGTTGGTAGCGGTGGAGACCCAGCCCGCCCAGCGCACCGACCCCCTTTTCAGCCAGGGCTGGATCAGCGGCGGACGCATGGCCATCAATGGCGGGGTGAAGCTTAGGGGGACCCGGCTCCACGCGGACAAGGGTTACACAAACCTCACGGGGCAGATCCAGGTCTGCGACGCGGTCGGGAACAACTGCCGGGACCTAGATCAAGCCTCCCCCCCACCCGTCACCGGGGGGGAAGGGGTAGCGGACACCCAGTGCAACGCCTCCGGAGCCAACCGAAGCGTCTGCCAAGAGGGCGCACCCAGGTACCGCGCCTGCCCCGTGCACCAAACCCCTTCCAAGCCTGAGGTCACCTGCGCCGACTTACTCACGGGCGCCACGGTGCGTTGGGACCAGGCCCACCACATCTGGACACCTGACGTAGACGCCCTAAGCAGGGCTACCCTGGGGGTGAGGGCCTCGAGTCCCTACACCGACGCCGTGGGCGAGGGAAGGTGCCACGTGAGCCTCACTTCCTTGGAAGCGAAAGACCCGGACATCAAGACGCTCCAGGCCCTCTCGGGCAAGGAGCTTAGGATCTGCGTACAGGGCAACGCGACCCTCCCCAGCAACCTCTCCTTAAGCCGCGCCACCTTCTATGTGGGCGGGACTTTTCAGGTAAGAAGCGCCCAACTGGAAGAGGTTCAGGTAGCCGCAGCAGGGGGAATCAACTTGGGAGACGTGATGGCCAGGGACAGCAAGTTCTTTACCGCAGGTCCCATCGCCCTCAACCCGAACGCTACCTTTTGGGGAGACAGCACCCTGGCAAGCCGCCAAAGCCTCACCTTTCAGGGCAAAGCAGAGCTTCTCAACGAGCGCGCCCTGGCCATCATCAGCGAGCGGGACATCACCTTTAACGGCCTCGCCGAAATCCACGCTTTCCTGTGGGCGGGAGGTCACATCCTCTTCAACGGGACCGGAGGCCTCCTCGGCGGCGCGGTAAGCCTAGGGGATGTCATCCAAAGCGGCGGAGGGGAGTTCTACATTCAGCGCTCCCAGGCGCAGAATAGCGACTTGCCTCGAGAAGCGCCTAAATCCTTGTTTAGGCCGAGGGTCCTCTACCGCCGCTAGCCCCTTTCACACCCTCGAGCCGCCCTAAGGGCGTCCCCCAAAAGGGGGGGTTGACAAGGAAGAAGACCCCGCCGAAAATGGGGGCCGAAAGGAGGTGAGAGAAGGGTTAGCCGTAAGGGAAAAGGGTTAGAAGGCACGCAGGTTGAAAGGGCTTTTCGGCAACAGGCACTCATGGCCGCGCGATACATAAAGGCGCGGAAACCTTGAAGGAGAAGTGAAGTATGCGGAACGCAAAAGGCTTCACCCTGATTGAGCTCCTGATCGTCATCGCTATCATCGCTATCTTGGCGGCGGTGCTGATCCCGAACATCCTTAATGCACGTACTCGGGCTTTACAGGCGGCTGCACAATCCTACGCACGCGATGTCCTGACCGCCCTTGAAAGCGTTCAGTCCACCTATACTAACGTAGACTGGCAGAGGAGCGCTCTTGCAGGCGATCTCACGATCGTTAAAAACGGGCAGGTCGAAACCGCTGTTGGAGGGTGGAAGGATGCCAACGGCAATCCTATCAACGACTTGACAGTGGACTTCACGGGCTTCCTCAAAGCCCCATCCAATGGGATTGATACAGTCATTGTGGGTGCTGGAGGCAAAGATACTGAAGACGAGATACGAATTTGCGTAGCCCAGAAAGTGCCTGGTGGCAAGTACAACTACTTCTCGCTTTACCCCAACACAAACCGCTTCGCCTCTAAGCTCAACCAAGAGGCCGTACCCACCAGCTCTGGAAACTGCCCGTAACACAAACATACGGCATTACGCTTCCCAGCCCTCTGCGCACTGCGCAGAGGGCTAATTTTTTGTTTCCCATTAGTTAGCCACCCACTTTTGGACTTTAGGCCTCCCATGTCCGGAGACCCCCGTGCTACCCTAAAGGCAATGACCACGGAGGAGCGGCTCTACAAGCTGGAGGGCATCGTGGAGGGGGTTATGGCCACCCTCCCCGACCGGGTGTCCTCCCTGAAGGCCGAGGTCAACACCGCCCTCAACCGCCTTATGCTCTACTTCACCGCCCTGGCCGCCGCCCTCGCCCTCCTCACCCTGCTAGCCCTAGGGGTAAACTGGAGGAGCCATGGCGGTGAAGGAAGAGGTTTTGCTCTTGCTGGAAAGGATGCCCGAGGCGCTCCAGAAAGAGGTGGTGGACTTCGCCCGCTTCCTCCTAGAGAAAAAGCTTGGGGAAGAACGCTCGTGGGAAACCCTTAGCCTCATCCAGGCGGTAAGGGACCTGCCGGAGGAAGACTACACCGAGGCCGACCTTAAGGAGCGCTGGTGAGCCCCGGAGCCCTCGCCCTGCTCCGCTTCCCCCACACCGACCTTTCCCTCGGCAAACCCAGGCCCGTCCTGCTCCTTACCCCTACCCCTGGCCCTTACCCCGATTGGCTGGTGGCCATGGTGTCCAGCCAACTGGACCAGGCGGTCCCCGGGCTGGACGAAACCCTCCTAGAAACCGACCCAGACTTCCCAGAAACCGGCCTGAAGCGGGCCAGCGTGGTGCGCCTAAGCCGGCTGGCCGTGGTGGACAAGAGCCTGCTATTGGGCAAGCTGGGCGCCATAAGCCCCGAGCGCCTTCGCCGCATCCAGGCGCGGCTGTGCCAATGGATCTCCGGCCTCCCCTGACATCCTACCCGCGCTACCCTAAAGGCAATGACCACGGAGGAGCGGCTCTACAAGCTGGAGGGGATCTTGGAAAGGGTCATGGCCACCCTCCCCGACCGGGTAGGCCGAGGTCAACACCGCCCTCAACCGCCTCATGCTCTACTTCACCGCCCTGGCCGCCGCCCTCGCCCTCCTCATCCTCCTCCGCTAGCCCTCAGGGGCTAAAGCCGATGTGGTCCATGAAGTCGGGGAGGATCTCCTCGGCGAAGAGGCGCAGGAAGGCGATAACGGCGCCCAGGCTCACCCCGCCCGTGAGGTCCAGGTCCGACTCCACCCACACGTCCCCCTCCTCGTTCAGGTAGGCGCGGCTAAAGCGGTGCTCCCGGTTCCAGGCGTTCACGAGGTCCAGGGAAGGGGCCTCATCTAAGGAAAAACCTGCGCTTAGGCTAAGGACCCCGCACCGCTCTTCTTGGCAAAAGTCTAGATAAAGCCAGACCTTCTCGAGCCCCGCCATCTCCAGGCGGTACTCCCCTTGGCCCCGGCGCTCGTAGGGAATGTCCGCCTCCTTCAGCACCGCTTCCAGTTCCCTCTCCGTGAGGCCCTGCACCACCCCCTGGCCCAAGGCCAGGCCCAACGCCACCAACGCCCAAGCCCATATGCGCACGGCAAACCCCTTTCCGCCTTTAGGCCCCTTCATCCTACACGATGCCCCTCTCCCGCAGAAAGCGGCCCTCCCGGAAGCGCTGGGGGCGGAAAGGCCCTATGTCCAGGGTCCTCGCCTCCCCGTGGACCACCGCCTCGGCCATAAGCCGGCCCACCATGGCCGCCTGCTGCACCCCGTGGCCGGAGAACCCCGCCGCCACCAGAAGCCCCTCCTCCGCATAGCCCAAGAGGGGGTTAGCGTCGGTGGTCATCTCGTAGTAGCCGAACCAGCTGGCCTTGCGGTCCAGGGCGAGGCCCTCCAGGAAGGGAAAGCGGGCAAGGCCCGCCTCCAGGGTGGACCCCAGCCAGGCCCAGTCCACCCCCTCCCGGAAGCCTGGGGGCTCATCAGGGTTGGAGCGGCCCAAAAGGAGCCTTTCCCCCTCGGGGCGGAAGTAAAAACCGCTGGCGAGGTCGATGGTGAGGGGGTAGGTGGGGGCATACCCCAAGGGCGCGGTGGCGTACACCATGCGCCGCACGGGGTAGACGGGAAGGTCCAGGCCTAGCCGCCTCCCCACCTCCCCCGTCCAGGCCCCGGTGCAAAGGAGGAGGTAGGGGGCCTGGTACCGCCCCTTGGGGGTTTCCACCCGCCACACCCCCCCTTCCCGCCAGGCGAAAAGGAGGGCCTCCCCATAGCGCACCTCCGCCCCAAGCCGCCGGGCCTCCCGGAGGTAGAAGGCCGTGGCCCCATAGGGGTCGATGACCCCGTCCAGGGGGCCATAGGTGGCGAAGGAGAGGCCCTCTTCCCGGAAGGGCACGAGCGCCTTCGCCTCCTCGAGGGCCAACCGCCGCACGGGCACGCCAAGGGCCTCCTGGGTCCTTAGCGCCTCCTCCTGGGCCTCCTTCAGGGCCTCCGGCACCAGGAAGAGATAGCCGATGGGGCGGTAGCGGGCCTCCGCCATCTCCCGATACTCCAGGATGGAATGGTAGGAGAGGAGGACGTTTAGGGGCTCGGAAAACTGCACCCTCACCCCGCCCGCGCTCCTTCCCGTGGAGCCCTGGGCGAAGGTGGTCTCCTTCTCCAGGACCAAGACCTTAAGCCCCGCCTGCGCCAGCCTGTAGGCGCAGGCCGCCCCCACAATCCCCGCCCCCACCACCACGGCCTCGGGCATAGGAAGAGTCTAGGACACTTTTCCCCCTGGCTAGGGGTATGCTAGGGCCCGGAGGGCAGTATGGCCTACAAGCACATAAGGATCCCGGAAGACGGCGAGCGGATCACCATCCAAAACGGCACCCTGCAGGTGCCGGACCGGCCCATCATCGGCTTCATCGAAGGGGACGGCACCGGGCCCGACATCTGGAGAGCGGCCAAGCCCGTCCTAGACGCCGCTGTAGAAAAGGCCTACGGGGGCAAGCGCAAAATCGCTTGGGCCGAGATCTACGCCGGGGAGAAGGCCAACCAGGTGTACGGCGAGCCCATCTGGCTTCCCGAGGAAACCCTGGAGTTCATCCGGGAGTACCTGGTGGCCATCAAGGGCCCCCTGACCACCCCGGTGGGGGGCGGGATCCGCTCCATCAACGTGGCCCTGCGGCAGGAGCTGGACCTTTACGCCTGCGTGCGCCCCGTGCGCTGGTTCCAAGGCGTACCGAGCCCGGTGAAGCACCCGGAGCTCGTGAACATGGTCATCTTCCGGGAGAACACCGAGGACATCTACGCCGGGATTGAGTGGCCGGCGGGGAGCGAGGAGGTGAAGAAGGTCCTGGACTTCCTCAAGCGGGAGTTCCCCAAGGCCTACGCCAAAATCCGCTTCCCGGAAACCTCGGGCATCGGCCTCAAGCCCGTGTCCAAGGAGGGGACGGAGCGCCTGGTGGCGGCGGCCATCGACTACGCCATCAAGGAGGACCTGCCCAGCGTCACCCTGGTGCACAAGGGCAACATCATGAAGTTCACCGAGGGGGCCTTCCGGGAGTGGGGCTACGCCCTGGCCCGGGAGCGGTACGGGGCGGTGCCCCTGGAGGGCGGCCCGTGGCACGTGCTGAAAAACCCCAAGACGGGCCGGGACATCGTCATCAAGGACATGATCGCCGACAACTTCCTGCAGCAGATCCTCCTGAGGCCCGACGAGTACTCGGTGATCGCCACCCTCAACCTCAACGGGGACTACATCTCCGACGCCTTGGCGGCCCAGGTGGGGGGCATCGGCATCGCCCCTGGGGCCAATATCAACTACCAGACGGGCCACGCCGTCTTCGAGGCCACCCACGGCACCGCCCCCAAGTACGCCGGCCAGGACAAGGTGAACCCCTCTAGCGTCATCCTCTCGGGGGAGATGATGCTCCGCTACCTGGGCTGGAACGAGGCGGCGGACCTGATCCTCGCCGCCATGGAGCGCACCATCGCCAAGGGGCTCGTGACCTACGATTTCCACCGCCTCCTGGTGGCGGAGGGCAAGCCCGCCACCCTGCTCAAGACCAGCGAGTTCGGCCGGGCCCTGATCGAGCACATGTAGCTAGACCAGGGTAAACCGGGCCTCCAAACCCGCCAGGTCCGCCTCCAGGAAGCGGAGGCGGACCTCGGCGTTAAGGGGAAGGGGCTTGGGCAGGGCCACCTGGGCGGAAAGGCCCAGCTCGGGCAGGAGGAAAACCCCCTGCCCACCCCGCCTCTCCACCAAGACCCCCACCCCTTCGTAGCCCGCCTCCTGGAGGTACAGGAGGGTCCAGTGGAGCTTGCTCTTGCGCTCCGCCTCCCGCACGGCGTCCGCCACCGCCTCCGCCGCCCCCACCCGCTCCAGAAGCTCCGCTTGGGAAAGGGGCTTTTCCCCTTTGAGCCAGGCCCTGAGCTGCTGGTGGGCCACCAGGTCCAGGTAGCGCCTTAGAGGGCTCGTCACCTGGGCGTAGAGGGGAAGGCCTAAGCCCTTGTGGGGGGCGGGCACCGCCTTAAGTTGGGCCCGCTTCAGGGCCTTTCGCTGCTCCCACATGGCGGCAAGCCCCTCCCCCTCCACCCTGCGGCTTGGGGCCTCTTGGGTGGCGTAGGGGAAGGGAAGGCCCTCCCGGAAGGCCAGGTGGGCGGCGGCGTAGCCGGCGAGGAGCATGGCCTCCCGCACCCAGATACGGCTCCCGTAGGGGGGGAGGGGAAGGATCTGGACCCTATCCCCTTCCACCCGCACCTTCACCTCGGGGAGGGAAATCTCCAAGGCCCCTTGGGCCAGGCGCCGTCGGCGGAAGGCCTCCGCCACCTCCCGCAAGGGGGCAAGCTCCGGGCGCCCCATGGCCTCGGCGTAGGTGAGCCGCTCCACCCGCACCCAGCTGGGGAAAATGCGCTCCTCCAAGAGCTCCCCCTCTTCCGAAACCCAAAGGGCAAAGGTAAGGGCCGGGGAAACCGGCTGTAGCCCAAGCCCCAAAAGGGCCGTGGCCTCTGGAGGAAGCATGGGCACGGTGCCCTCGGGAAGGTAAAGGTTCGCCCCCCGGCGCAGGGCCTCCTGGTCCAAGGGGCTTCCCGGGGCCACCAGGGCGGCCACGTCCGCCACGTGGACCAGGAGGCGGAAGCCTCCCTCCACCCGCTCGGCGTAAAGGGCGTCGTCGGGGTCCTGGCTCCCCTCGTCGTCGATGGCGTAGGCGGGCAGGTGGGTGAGGTCCTCCCGCTTTTCCTCCGGCAAGGGGGGAAGGGGAAGGCGAGGGGCCTCCAAGGGGAGGCCAAGGCGCCTGGGGTGGGGGTTTTCCCGCCGCCAAAGGCCAAGCCGCAGGAGGAGGCCGTGGGCCGCCTCGGGGGTTTCGGCCAGGCCCAAGGCCCTCAGCACCGGGCTCTCCCGCTGCTCGCCCCAGGCCACCGCCTCCACCCCGGCGAGGAGGGGGCGGTCCTCCGGGGCGGGGCTTCCCGCCTTAATCCGGGCGATGCCCTCCTGGAAGGCCCTTTCCCGCGCCTCTTTCTCCCGTTTGGCCGCAAGCCACTGGGCGAGCTCCTCCGCGGTGCGGGCCCTAACCCTTTCCCCTTCCAGCACGAAGCGCTCCCCCTTTTGCGCCAGGAGGTAGGCCCCGTAGGCCGCCTCCGGGGTGTAGGCCCCGTAGACCAGCTCGGCGAGCTCCTTCAGGCTCACCGCCTCTCCCTGAAGAAGCTCCCAGGCCGCCTCCTCTTCCCCTTCCGGCACCTCCAAGACCAGGCTCGCAGGGCCTGGGTGGAGGAGGAGAACGTCCTTGGGGCGCACCTTGAGCTTTTCCCCTGTGCCCAGGGTGAGCTCTAAGCGGTCCCCCTTTTCCTCGGCCAAAGCGGGCTTGCCTTTGTAGATAACGAGGGCTGGTCTAAGCACCATCGCAGGTCTCCTACCGGGAAAACCGAAGGCTAGCTATCCCGTAGCGGCCCATGGGCATTCCCGCTACCTCCGGAAGCGGGAATGCCTAGCTGGACCGCGGGCCCCTTTTTCCCACTGCCTCCCCGAACCCGCCCTACCGGAAACGGGGTGGGCGGGTTCGTGGGAGAAAGCCACACCCCCCTAGACTATACCTTCGGTTCCGAGTAAGCCTCATCTCCGAGATGACGCAGGACCACAGGAAGGCTCACTCCCACGCCGAAAAGAAGGTGTTCTGGGGTTTTCCCCAACCAAGCGGCCAAGAGGGGCACAGCCAGCGCCGTGGCCAGCAAGGCAGGACGGGGCTTGCGACTTAGGAAGGTAAGGAGGGCGAAGAGAAAAAAGGCTCCCAAAAGAAGCCTAGGATCCACAGCGAAAAGGACCCCCAACCCGGGCGCCAGGGCCTTGCCCCCGCGGAGGAAAAGCCACGGGGAAAAGGCGTGTCCCCACACCGCCCCCACGCCCCCCCAAAGCCCCCCCAAAGGGCTCCCCGCAATCGCCTCGCCAAGGGCCACGGCAAGGGCTCCCTTGAAGAGGTCTAGGAAGAGGGCCATGAGGCCTGGGACAGAGCCTAAAGTCCCGTAGGCGTCCAAGGACCTAAAGGCTCGGCCCCGGAGGGCCCCGAACCAGTAGACCGTTGGAAGCCCGCCCAGGACGTACCCTGCGAGAAAAGCCCAAAGCATCAAAGCGCCCGGCGCACCTGCTCCTGCAGGCGCAAAAGCGCCGCCTCTAAGCCCCGAAGCCTTAGGGGGGTGAGGATCTCCTCCAGTCCCGCCCCCCGGTAGAAGGAGGGGGGCACGGCGAGGACGGCCTCGGGGGGTTCGCCCTCGAGGCCCTCTTTGAGGATCCCGGCGAAGGCCTTCACCGTGGGGGCCTCGTCGGGGACCATGAAGTGGAGGCGCACCCTCCCCTCCTCCACCTCCGCCCTGAGGAAAAAGGGGGTCTGGCACTCGTGCACCCGCTCCAGCTCCACCCCTTGAGGGGGCGGGGGAACCTTCTTGGCGTAGTCCAAGAGGACCTCGGTCTTCAGCTCCTTGGGCAGGGAGCGGATGAGGTCCAACACCGCTTGCAGCTTGGGAGGCACCATGCCCTAAGCCTACCCTCCCTTGGCGGGGGGCTGGGTGGGCCTAAGCTCTATCTCGCTCACCAGGGCCCTTTCCGGCATCTCCAGGGCGAAGAGGATGGCCTTGGCCACGTCCTCGGGGGCGAGCTTCCAAGCCGCCCCCGGGGTGTTCCCGGCGAAACCCGTGTCCACCGAGCCCGGCAGGACGTTCACCACCCGCACCCCCTCTTCCCTCAGTTCCAGCATGGCCGCCCCCATGAGGCCGAGAAGGCCAAACTTGCTGGCGTTGTAGGCCCCTCCCCCCTTGAAGGGGTTCTTCCCCGCCAGGCTCCCCACGTTCACCACCACGCCCCCCGCCCGCCGGAGGGCGGGAAGGGCGGCCTTGAGCCCTAGGAAGGGCCCCACCAGGTTCACCTCCAAGACCTCGCGGAACTCCCCCTCGGAAAGCTCAGCAAGGGGCTTCATAATGCCGATGCCGGCGTTGTTCACCAGGGCATAGACCCCGCCAAAGGCCTCCTCCAAGAGGGCCACCGCCCGCTCCCAGTCCGCAAGCCGCCGCACGTCGCCCGGAAGGGGCAAGGCCCCTTCCCCAAGCTCCTGGGCCAGGGCCAAAAGCCTCGCTTCGTCCCGGGCGAAAAGCCCCACCCGATAGCCCTTGGCGTGGAGGAGGCGGGCCGTGGCCTCGCCGATGCCCCGGCTCGCCCCCGAGATGAGCGCCACCCGCATGGCCCTACCTTACCCCAAAGCGCGCCCGGATGTCGGCGAGCACTTCCCTTAGGGCCTCCTCCAGGTCCTGTAGGCTTCCCGCATTCTCCACCACCCAGGTGGCCCGCTTGCGCTTTTCCGCCTCGGGTAGTTGCGCCCGTTCCCGGGCCAAGACCTCCTCGGGGCTGAGCCCCGAACGGGCCACCACCCGCCTGAGGCGCACCTCCCAAGGAGCCGCCACCAGGAGGGTGCCGTCTAGGCGCGCCTCCCAGCCCTTCTCAAAGAGAAGGGGGATCTCCAGGAAGACCAAGGGGGCCTCGAGGCGGGCCAGCTCGGCCTCCAGGAGGCGGCGGATCTCAGGGTGGAGGAGGTCCTCCAGGGCCCTTAGCTTTTCCGGGTCGCCGAAGACGAGCCGCCCCAGGGCCCTCCGGTCCAGATCCTCCCCCCGGAACGCCTCGGGGAAAAGCCGCTTAAGTTCCTCCTTTTTGGCCTCCCGCGCCCTCTCCGCCAAAAGGTCCAGGTCCAAGACGGGGTAGCCCCACGCCCGCAGGAGGCGGGCCACGGTGCTCTTGCCGCTGCCGATGTTCCCGGTGATGCCGATAATGATGGGGTGCTTCGCCTGGTGCGCCATGTGGACTTCCCCTTTTATACCCCCAAGGGGGCCTTCCCCGTGGGGGGGGCGGTGCGGGACCTCCTCTTGGGCCTAAGGCCCAAGGACCTGGACTTCGCCGCCCCCGACCCCCAAAAAGCGGCGGAGGCGGCCAAAGAGCGCCTTGGGGGAAGCCTCTTCGCCTTGGACCCCCAAAGGGGCCACTACCGCCTGGTGGCGGGGGAGCTCACCCTGGACTTCACCCCCCTGGAGGGGAGCCCGGAAGAGGACCTCAGGCGGCGGGACTTCCGCCTCAACGCCCTCTTGTGGAAGGAGGGCAGGGTCTTCGGGCTCCCTGGGGTGGAGGAGGACCTCAGGAAGCGGCTTTTGGTCCCGGTGCGGGAGGAAAACCTCTACCAGGACCCTCTGCGGAGCCTAAGGGGCGTGCGCCTGGCGGCAAGCCTGGGCCTCGGCCTACCCCCAGCCACCCGGGAGGCCCTCCGCCGCCACGCCCAACACCTCCAGGCCCACCCCGAGGCCCTCCCGGCGCAGGAGCGGGTGCGGGAGGAGCTGGAAAGGCTCCTCCTTTCCTCCCGGGCCGCCTTTGGCCTCGAGCTCCTGGCCCGGCTCGGCCTCCTTCCCGTCTACCTCCCCGAGCTCGCCTTCCTGCAGGGGCTGTTCCAGGGGGGCGTGCACCACCTGGACGCCTGGCGGCACACCCTCTCCGTGCTCTTCCACCTCCTTTGGCTCTGGCCCGAGGCCCCCCTGGAGGCCCGCCTCGCCGCCCTTTACCACGACGTGGGGAAGTCCTTCACCCGCCGCTTCGACCCCGAGGTGGGGCGGTACCGTTTCCTGGGCCATGCGGAGGTGGGGGCGGAGGTGGCCAAGGCGGCCCTCGCCTGGCTCCGCTTCCCCAAGGCCACGGGGGAGAAGGTAAGCGCCCTGGTGCGCCGCCACATGGACCGCCCCCCCGAGGAGAGGGGCGCTTTACGCCGCTTCCTCCTCAAGCGCCAAGACCTCCTCCCCCACCTCCTCTACCTCATGGCGGCGGACCGCCTAGGGGCCAAGGGGCTGGAGGAAGAGGCCTGGGAACTCCTGAGGCGCTTCCAAGAGGCCCTGGCGGAGCCCTTGCCGCAAAGGCCCCTCCTCTCCGGGGAGGAGGTCATGGCCCTGCTGGGCCTGGAGCCGGGGCCCGAGGTGGGGCAGGCCCTTCAGGCCCTCCTCCTGGCCCAGGCGGAGGGGAGGGTGGCTAGCCGGGAGGAGGCGGAGGCCTTTCTCCTATATTGGAAGGAGCATGGAAGGCCGGCTTAGGCTGCGCACCCCCGAGATCATCCCCGTGGAAGGAGGCTTTCTCCTCCGCGACCCCTACGGGGTCTACGAGAAGCCCTTGGCCCTCACGGAAGGGGGGCTGTTCCTCCTCTCCCTCATGGAGGGGAGGACCCTGGAGGAGGTGCGGGAGGAGGCGTTCAAGGCCCACGGGGTCCTGGTGCCCCTGAAGGAGCTGGAGGAGCTGGCCCAGGCCCTGGAGGAGGCGGGCCTCCTCCTCACGCCCAAGGTGGAGGCGCGGCTCAAGGAGGAGGAGGAACGGCTCAAGCGGGAAAGGCCCATGCGCCTCGCCGGGCTTTCCTACCCGGAAGGCGAAAGGGAAGCCCGGGCCTTCCTGAACGCCTTCCGGGCAAGCTTTCCCGGGGAAGCCCCTCCCGCCCGGGTGCTCCTCCTTCCCCACCTGGAGCCAAGCCGGGTGCCCGAGGTCTACGGGGCCGCCCTGGCCGCCCTGGAGAAGACCCCGCCCCCGGAAAGGGTCTACGTGGTGGGGGTGGCCCACCGGCCCCTTAGGGAAGGGGCCGCCGCCCTCCCCGTGCCCTTCCACACCCCCTTTGGCCCGGCGGAGCCGGACCTGGCCGCGCTTCAGGCCCTGGACGCCCTCCTCCCCTTTGAGCTCTTCAACACCCCCCTGGCCTTCCGCGAGGAGCACAGCCTGGAGCTTCCCCTCTTCTTCCTCAAGGGAACCTACCCAAGGGCCCGCTTCGTCCCCCTCCTGGTGGGGCGGAGGACGGCGGCCCTGGGGGAGGCGCTCCGGGTGGTCCTAGCGGAGCACCCGGGGCTTCTGGCCTTGGCGGTGGACCTCTCCCACGTGGGGCCCAGGTTCGGAGACCCCCCCCTCTCCCGTTCCCTGGCACAAGAGGCGAGGCGGAAGGACCTGGGCTTCCTGGAGCGCCTGGCCCAAGGAGAGCCCCAGGCCGCCTTGACCCACCTGGGGGCCAACCCCACCCGGGTGGACGCCACCGAGGTGGTGGCGAGCCTAAGCCCGCTCCTCCAGGAGAAAAAGGGCGAGGTCCTGGCCTACCGCCTGGACCTCGAGGCCCCCACCCTCAGCGCCGTGGGGGCGGGCACCTTGGCCTTCCCCTAGCGGCGGCGGCGCCGCCTTCTCGCCCGGGTGTCCACGGGGCGGGTTTCCCGCCCTCCCTTGGGCGCCCACTCCCCGAAGTACACCGTTTCCACCGTAGCCCGCTCGGGCCGCGTGTCCCGCGCTTTTTCCTTGGGTGGTCCTACCACTTTGCGCATGTCTACCTCCTTTCTTAAGGCCCCCTTGGGAGCCTTTGGGCGCTTTTCCCCCTCCTCCGCTTCCCGGTAGGGCACGAGGTCGATCTGCCTTAGCCTGGGGTTGGCGGCGGCGATCACCACCTCCATCTCGTCCCCCAGGCGGATGCGTTTCCCCTTGGGGCCCAACAGGGCTAGGGCCTCCTCGCTATAGGTGTAAGGGCCCAGGGCCTCGAGGCGCACCAGCCCTTCCACCCCGTTTTTCAGCATCACGAAGGCCCCGAAGTTCGCCACCCCCGTCACCTTGCCTAGGAAGCGCTCCCCCAGGTGGAGCTCCGCCCACTTGGCCATGTAGTACTTGGTGAGCTCCCTCTCCGCCGCCTCCGCCTTGCGCTCCATCTCCGAGGCGTGCTCGGCGATGGCGGGAAAGGTTTCCAACCAACGGGCCTTCTTGGCCGGGGTCAGGGTGCGGCGAAGGACCGCCTTCAACACCCGGTGGACCACCAGGTCGGGGTAGCGGCGGATGGGGCTTGTGAAGTGGAGGTAGTGCTCCATGGCCAGGCCGAAGTGGCCCAGGTTCTCCGCGGCGTAGCGGGCCAGGCGCAAGGAGCGCAGGACCAGGTTCGCCACCACCGGCTCCTCCGGGCGGCCCTTGGCCTGGAGCAAAACCCGTTGCAACGCCTGGGAGGACACCTCCTCGGGCAGGGTGTACCCGAGCCGGGCCAAGGCCAGGCGGAGCTTGCCGTAAGCCTCGTCCAAAGGCTCCTCGTGCACCCGGAAGAGGCCTGGAAGGCCCTTGTTCACCAGGTGCTCCGCCACCGCTTGGTTGGCGAGGAGCATGAGCTCTTCGATGAGGCTTCGCGCCCTGGGTTCTTCCTGGGGAATGAGGTGGAGCGTGCCCGCTTCCACCTCCACCTTCACCTCGGGGAAGCTAAAGTCCAGCGCCCCCAAGGCCAGGCGCTTTTCCCGTAGTCGCCCCGTGAGGTCTAGCAGGAGCGCCAGGTCCTCCGCCAAGAAGGCGTGCTCCTCGGGCAGGCCAAACCCCTCGGCGAAGGCCTCCACCTCGGTGTAGGTGAGGCGGGCCACGCTCCTTATCACCCCCTCGGCGAAGCGGACCCTTTTCACCCTCAGGTCCTCCGTAAGGTCAAAGAGGACGGAAAGGGTGAGGCGGTCCTCCTGAGGCTTCAGGGAACAGACCCCGTTGGAAAGCCTTTCGGGAAGCATGGGCAGGACCCGCCCCGGCAGGTAGACGCTCGTCCCCCGCAGGTAGGCTTCCTGGTCCAAGGCGCTCCCCTCCTTCACGTAGTGGGAAACGTCGGCGATGTGGACACCCACCCGGTAGCCCGAAGGAAGCCTTTCGATGTGGATGGCGTCGTCAAAGTCCTTGGCGTCCACCCCATCTATGGTGAAGACCCTTAGGGCGCGGAAGTCCTGCCGCCGCCTAAGCTCCGCCTCGGGGATGGCCAGGGGGATGGCCTCCGCCTCCCGCAGGACCTCCTCGGGGAACTCGGCCCTGAGGCCGTACTTGGCGATCACCGCCTCGGTTTCCGTTTCCGGGGCGTCCCCTTCCCCCAGGTATTCCAAGAACTTCCCGTAGGGGCGCTTGCCGTAATGGACCTCCACCACGATGCGGCTACCCCGCTTGAGGCCCAAAAGCCCCTCGGGGAGGAGCCTGAGCTCGGGCAGGCCCGGCTCGTCGGGAAGGAGGACGGCGTAGCCCCGCCGGAAGTCCAAGGTCCCCACCACCCGCTCCCGCGCCCGCTTCACCACCCGCTCCACCACGCCAAAGGGCCTCCCGTCCCGCCCGGGGGGCAGGATGCGGGCCTCCACCACGTCCTCGGGCCAGGCGTCCAGGGTGTACCCGGGGGGGATGAAGAGGTCCTTTTCCGGCAAGCGCACGAAGCCGTAGCCGTCCCGGTGAAGGCTAATGGGGCCCACCACCTTGGCGGGAAGGAAGTACTGGCTTCCCTTTTTCTCCAAAAGGCCTTCCCGCACCAAGGCCTTCAGGTAAGCCTTGGCCTCCCGTTTCTCCAAGCCAAAGCGCCGGAGGATCTCCTCCAAGCGGTGAGGCTTGCCCGTCTTTTTGAAAAACTCCAGTAGCGTTTCGCGCATTCTAACCTAGGAGGCCCTCTAAGGCCTTCTCCGTGGCCTCGAGGCTCTCGGATAGGGCAGCGAGGGCCTCGTCCACGTGCGCTTGGCCGATGATGAGGGGGGGTTCCAGGCGGACCACCTTGGGGTTGTTCAGGCCGAAGGCAGTGATGACGCCCCGCTCCGCCAGCTCCGCCACCACCAAGGCGCCGATATCGGCGTCGGTGAACTCTATCCCCAGCATGAGCCCCCGCCCCCGCACGTCCTCTATGAGGTGGGGGAACGCCCCTTGCAAGGCCTTAAGCCCCTCCATGAGGTACCCCCCCACCTCCAAGGCCCTTTGCGGCAGGTTCTCCTCCAGGGTGACCTCAATGGCCGCCAGGGCCGCCGCCGCCGCCAAGGGGTTGCCGCCGAAGGTGGAGGAGTGGTAGAGGGGGTTTTGCTTGAAGACCTCAAACACCTCCCGCCGGCCCACGCAGGCCCCGATGGGCATGACCCCACCCCCCAAGGCCTTGGCTAGGGTCATGAGGTCAGGGGCCACCCCCTCCCAGTCCACCCCGAAGAGCTTCCCGGTGCGGCCGAGACCGGTCTGCACCTCGTCGGCGATCATGAGGACGCCCCTTTTGCGGGTAATCTCCCGGACACCCCGCAGGTACCCCTCCGGGGGCACCCGGATTCCCCCTTCCCCCTGGATGGGCTCCACGATGACCGCGGCGGTGTCCCCGTCTATGGCCGACTCCAGGGCCTCGAGGTCCCCGTAGGGGACCACCTTGACCCCGGGCACGAGGGGCTTGGCCGGGTCCTGGTACTCGGGCTTGGGGGTGAGGGAAAGCGCCCCCAGGGTCTTCCCGTGGAAGCCCCCTTGGGTGGTGACGATCCCGGGCTTGCCCGTGTAGGCCCGGGCCAGCTTGATGGCCGCCTCCACCGCCTCGGCCCCGGAGTTGCCGAAGAAGACCATCTCCAAGCCTTCCGGGGTGATCTCGGCCAGCTTGGCGGCCAGGCGGGCGGTGGGCTCGGAAACGAGGACCCGCACGGACATGGGCATGCGCTTAAGTTGCGCCTCCACCGCCGCCACCACCTTGGGGTGGCGGTGGCCTAGGTTCAGGGTGCCGTACAGTCCCAAAAAGTCCAGGTAGCGCTTGCCCGTGGTGTCCCAGACGTAAGGGCCTTCGGCGTGGGACTCGATGCGGTCAAGGCCGGTAAAGCGGAGAAGCCCAGCGAGCCCAGGGTTGATGTGCCGTTCAAAGAGGGTGAAGGGGTCCATGCCCAAAATGCTACCCTAAGTGTAGCACACTCAAGGCTTGGTAGAGGTCTTCCGGAATCCGCGCCGCCTTCTCCCCCACCTGGCAGAGGTGCCGGGTGTAGCCTTCCGCCAACAGAAAGCCTTCCCGCTCCACCCGGTAGGCGAAGCGGAGGTCGCGCCGGCTTAGGCCCGCAAGCCGGGTCTTGACCTCCACCACCTGGCCGAAGCGGGCCGGGGCGCGGAAGGTAAGGCCGAGCTCCACCACGGGGAAATAGACCCCCCGGGCCTCCACCTCGTGGTAGGGAAGGCCTGCGGCCTCCAAGAACTCCACCCGCGCCGCCTCCAGGTAGACGGCGTACACGGCGTGGTGCACCACCCCCATCTGGTCGGTTTCGGCGTAGCGGACCTTTAGGCGGGTCGTGGTCTCCATGGCACGAACTCCAGCCGGGGCAGGCGGCGCAGGCGCACCCTTGCCGCCAAGGCGGCAAGGAGCCTGTTTTTGGCGTGCTCCAAGGCGGCCAAGGCCTTTTCCTCCTCGGCGAAGGCCTCCACGTAGACGGTGAGGACCCGCCCATCGGGGGAAAGCCGCACCGCCTCCACCGTGAGGAGGAAGAGCCTGGGGTCCTCGAGGCCCTGCACCGCTTCCGCCAGGGCCCGTTTCAGGCGCTCTTCCAGGTGGGCCTTGCCGTACATGCGCTTAGCTTACTCCTCCGGCGCTTACCCAAAGGGAAACTATCGCCCATAGAGAGGGCATCCGGACGATTCCCTTACATCCTCGCCAATCCAGCATTACGATGTCAAAAGAGCAAGGAAAACCCCAACCCCTACCCCTGGTCCAGGGCCCGGACCAAGGCGGCCAGCTCCCGCGCCACCTCCTCTGCCCCCTCCTCCGCCTCCACCATCACCCGCACCAAGGGCTCCGTGCCCGAGGGGCGCACGTTCACCCGGCCCTTGCCCTGTAGCCTCGCCTCCGCCTGGGCCAAGGCCTCCTGAAGCCGGGGGTGGCCCATCACCTTGGCCTTGTCCGCCACCTTCACGTTGAGGAGGACCTGGGGGTACATGGGAAGCGCCTCGTACCAGTCGGCCAGGTCCCCGCCCAGGGCCTTTAGGGCCTTCAGGGCCATGAGGGCGGTGAAAAGCCCATCCCCCGTGGTGTGGTGGCGGCGGAAGATCACGTGGCCCGAGGGCTCCCCCCCGAGGTGGAGGTCCTTCTCCTTGAGCATCTCCAGCACGTAGCGGTCCCCCACCGCCGCCCGGTGGAAGGCGATGCCCTTTTGCCCCAGGGCCACCTCGAGGCCCATGTTGCTCATCACCGTGCCCACCACCCCCTGCTCCCCAAAGGCCAAGGCGGCCAGGTACAGGACGTGGTCCCCGTGGAAAAGCCGCCCCTTGCGGTCTATAAAAAGGGCCCGGTCCCCATCCCCGTCAAAGGCCACCCCCAGGTCCAACTCGAGCTCCACCACAAAGCGGCTCAACGCCTCGGGGTGGGTGGAGCCGCACCCCTTGTTGATGTTGCGGCCATCGGGGGTGTTGAAGAAGGCCATCACCTCGGCCCCCGCCCGTTGGAACAGCTTGGGTCCCACCCGGTACGTGGCCCCGTGGGCCAGGTCCAAGCCCACCCTTAGGCCCGAGAGGTCCGGGGCGTGTTCCAGGAGAAAGTCCAGGTACATCCGCTCCGCTTCCCGGAAGTCCCCCACGGTGCCGATGCCCCGGGTGGGGTGGGCCTCCTCCAAAAGGGCCTCTATGGCCTCCTCCGCCTCGTCAGGGAGTTTCTCCCCGTTGGGGCCGAAAAACTTGATGCCGTTGTCCTGGTAGGGGTTGTGGCTGGCCGAAATCACGGCCCCGGCGGTGGCTCCAAGCCGCTGGGTGAGGTGGGCCACCCCCGGGGTGGGAAGCACCCCCAGGTGCTCCACCCGCACCCCTTGGGAGAGGAGCCCCGCCGCCAGGGCCGCCTCCAGGAGGTCGGAGGACTCCCGGGTATCCTTGCCGAGGAGGACCACGGGCCTCTGCGTCTCCTGGCGAAAGTAGGCCCCTGCCGCCTGGCCTAACCTCAGGACGAACTCCGGGGTAAGGGGGGGCTTGCCCGCCTCCCCCCGCACCCCGTCGGTGCCGAAGTAGTGCCTCATCCGGCCCACTATACCCTACCCGCTTTATAAAATCCCCCCATGGCCGCCCTCCCACCCCCCACGCCAAACCCCTTGCGCCAGGGGCTTCTCGCCGCCTGGCCCGTGGCCTTGGGGTACTTCCCCGTAGCCGTGGCCTTCGGCATGGCCGGGGCGGGCGCAGGGCTTGCCCCGTGGGCCGTGCAGCTGCTTTCCCTGCTGATCTTCGCCGGGGCGAGCCAGTTCGCCTTCCTTGGCCTCCTTACCGAAGGCGCCTCACCCTGGCTCGCCGCAGGCGTGGCCCTTCTCCTCAACCTGCGCCACGCCTTTTACGGGCCAGCCCTCAGGCCTTACCTGGCGGGCCATCCCCTACTGGCCTTCTTCCTCACCGACGAGGTCTTCGCCGTGGCCCTAAAGTCCCTTCCCAGCCTGCCCCAAACCGCCCGCGCGGGGTTTTTCCTAGGCCTTGGCCTTGGCGCTTACCTGGCCTGGAACCTGGGCACCCTCCTGGGCGTCTTGTGCGCCGCAAGGCTCGAGGGGCTCCCGGCGGCGGGGGAAGGGCTTTCCTTCGCTTTGCCCGCCCTCTTCTTGCTCCTCGCCCTGCCCCATCTGCGGAACCCCGTGGCCCTGGGCGCCGGGCTTCTGGCCTTCGCCCTCCACCTCCTGGGCCAGACCGCCTGGGGCCTCGTCTTGGCGGGCGTCTTGGGCTTCTTGTGGAGGCGGCCTTGACCCCCATCCTGGTTCTGGCCCTGGGCACCTTTCTCCTCCGCTATCTCCCCTGGCGGGGGGAAAGGGGCCCTTCCCCCGGCCAGGCGGGGCCCGCCTTGGTGGTGGCCCTCTTCCTGGTGTCCGCCTTCGGGCCGCCCCCTTCTTGGCTTTGGGCCAAGACCCTGGCCGCCCTCCTTGGGGTCTTCCTCGCCTGGCGGCTTTCCCGCCACCTAGGGCTCAGCGTCCTCCTGGGGATGGCGGCCTACGCCCTCCTCTAACCCTTGGCGGAAAGCCAATCCTCCCCGATGCCCACCTCCACCTCCAGGGGTACCGCCAAGGGCCAGACCCCCTCCATGACCGCCTTGGCCAAGGCGGCCACCTCCTTCGCCCGCTCCTTGGGGGCCTCCAGCAGGAGCTCGTCGTGCACCTGAAGGAGCATCCTCGCCCCCACCTCCTTAAGGCGGGGGAAGAGCCGCACCATGGCCAGCTTCATCAGGTCGGCGGCGGTCCCCTGCACGGGCATGTTGAAGGCCATGCGCTCCGCCGCCTCCCGCACGCTCTTCACCCGGGCGTTGAGATCCGGCACGTAACGCCTGCGGCCGAAGAGGGTTTCCACGTACCCCCGGGTCCGGCCTTCCTCCAGGGTCCTTTCGATCCAGGCCTTCACCTTGGGGTAGCTTTGGAAGTAGCGGGCGATGAAGGCCGCCGCCTCCTCGTAGGGGATGCCGAGCTCCTGGGAAAGGCGGTGGGCGGACATGCCGTAGAGGACGCCGAAGTTGATGGTCTTGGCCGCCCGGCGCATCAGGGGGTCTATGGCCTCCGCCGGCAGGCCGAACATCCAGCTCGCCGTCTGGGTGTGGATGTCCCGGCCCTCCTGGAAGACCCGGATGAGGTTCTCGTCCCCCGAAAGGTGGGCGAGGACCCGGAGCTCTATCTGGCTATAGTCCAAGGCCACTAGGCGAAAGCCCTCCTCCGCCACGAAGGCCTTGCGGATCTTTTGGCCGAGGGGGGTGCGCACGGGGATGTTCTGCAGGTTGGGGTCGGAGCTGGAAAGGCGGCCCGTGGCCGTGGCCGTTTGGTTAAAGCGGGTGTGGAGCCGCCCCGTCTTGGGATGGACCAGGGCGGGAAGGGGATCGATGTAGGTGCCCTTGAGCTTGGCCAACTCCCGGTACTGAAGAATCTTGTCCACGATGGGATGGGCCTCCCGCAGGGCCTCCAGCACCGCGGCGCTGGTGGAGCGCTTGCCGGTCTTTTCCGTTTTGCCGATGGGGGGAAGCCCCAGCTCGTCAAAGAGCACCCGTTCCAGCTGGTCGCGGGAGTTCAGGTTGAAGGGGTGGCCCGCCAGGCGGAAGACCTCCTCCTCCAGCCGGCGCATCTCCGCCGCCACCTCCAGGGAAAGGGCCTTGAGGTAGGCCACGTCCAGCCTGACCCCCGTGGCCTCCATGTGGGCCAGGACCCGGGAAAGGGGCTTTTCCACCTCCTCGTAAAGCCAAAGCAGCCTCTCCTCGCCCTGCAAGCGCCCAAGAAGGTTGGCGTGAAGCCGCTCCGCCAAGAGGGCCCGCTCCCCGGCGTCCTCCGTCCACTCCCCCCCGTAGCGCCGGGCCACGCCCTCCGGGGTGGTGTTGGAGGGGTCGAGGAGGTAGGCGAGGAGCATGGGGTCGTCCGTAGGGGGGAGGTCCACGCCCTCCCGTAGGGCCAAGACGGCCAGGTCCTTGGCCAGAAGCCCCCGCACCTCCTTCAGGCCCCGTAAGGCCCCATAGGGGTCCTCCGCCCGAAAGACCCGGCCCGAGGCGCTCGCCGCCAGGGCCAAAAGCTCCGCCCACATGGGCTCGGGCCGGGAGAGGCGGTAGCCCAGGAAAGCCCCTTCCGGGGGGGGCCAAGGGGCCTCCTCCGCCGGAAGGGGGCTTTCCAGGAGGCCGAACTCGTGAAGGAGGCTTCCGAACTCCAGCCGCTCCAAGAAGGCCTTGAGCCCTTCCCGGTCCGGCTCCCGCCGCTTCCGGAAGTCCACCTCCAAAGGGAGGTCCGTGCGCACCCGGGAAAGCTCCCGGGAGAGCTTCAGGTCCTCCAGATGGGCCAGGATCTTCTCCCGCACCGAGGCGGGCTTCACCTGGTCCAGGTTCTTGAGAAGGTTTTCCAGGCTCCCCCACTCCTTCAGGAGCTTCAGGGCGGTCTTCTCGCCAATTCCCCTCACCCCGGGGATGTTGTCGGAAGGGTCGCCGGCCAGGGCGCGGAAGTCCACCCACTGCTCCGGGCTCAGGCCGTACTTCTCCCAAAGCCACTCCGGGGTGATGCGGTGGCCCTCGGGGTGGAGGACGGAGATCCGAGGGGAAAGGAGCTGGAAGAGGTCACGGTCGGCGGTGAGGATCTGGACCTCGTAGCCCTCCGCCTCCGCCTTCTTGGCCAAGGTGGCCAGGACGTCGTCCGCCTCAAAGCCCGGGACCTCGAGGCGCTCCAAGCCCAAAAGGTCCACCAGCGCCTTCATAAGGGCGAGCTGCCGGGGAAAGTCCTCCGGGGTGGGGGCCCGGCCCGCCTTGTAGGCCTCGTAGGCCTCGTGGCGGAAGGAGGGGGCCTTGGCGTCAAAGACCACGATGACCACGTCCCCATCCTCCTTAAGCGCCTTGAGCAGGCTTTTGGCGAAGCCGTAAACCCCCTGCACCGGCTCGCCCCGGCTCGTGGTGAGCCCCTTGAGGGCGAAGAAATTGCGGTAGGCCAGGTGGTGCCCGTCCACCAGGAGCACCCGGCCCTTGGGTTCAAATAGGGGAAGCATCCCTCACATTCTACGGGCCTTCCCCCGGGTGGCCTCTCCTAGGGCCTCCTCCAGGGAGGGGAGGGCTTCCTTGGGAAGCCTTAGGCGAAGGAGGACCCCTTCGGGGCTAGGGCTTTCCCCCACCACCTTGTCCCGCACCAAGGGATAGGCCCGGCCAAGCTCGGCGAAGGGGACGAGGAAGGTGGCCTCCACCCATTCCACCCGGGGCACCTTCGTCCCCCGCCGAAGCGCCTCCGCCGCCACCCCCCCATAGGCCCGCACCAGCCCCCCGGCCCCGAGCTTCACGCCGCCAAAGTAGCGCACCACCAGGACCACCACCCCATCCAGCCCTTGCGCCTCTATGGCGTGGAGGATGGGCTTTCCCGCCGTCCCTGCGGGCTCCCCGTCATCGGAAAAGCGGTAAAGGGGGCCGATTTTGTAGGCGAAGCCGTTGTGGGTGGCCGCCTCCTCCCGGTTCTGCTCTAAAAAGGCCCGGGCCTCCGCCTCCGAGGCCACGGGGGCCGCCTTGGCGATGAAGCGGCTTTTCTGAATGGTTTCCTCGTAAACCACCGGTCCGGCCAGGGTCAGGCGCATGGCTCCCCCAAGGCGTGCAAGGCCGCTTTCTCCATGCCCTGGGGATCGGGGAGAAGGCCCGTCCAGATGCGGAAGGCCAAGGCCCCCTGCCAGGCCAGCATGGGAAGACCAGTCTGCACCCGTAGCCCCCGGGCCTGGGCCTCCTTGAGAAAGCGGGTCCAAAGGGGCCTATAGACCAGGTCCACCGCCGCGCCCTCCTCGGGGAAGAGCTCTTCGGGAAGGGGGGTGGCCTCGGGCTCGTCCAGGCCCACCCGGGTGGCGTTCACCAGGAGCCTGGCCCTCCTGGCCCACGCCAAGGGCACCGCCTTCAGGCCGAACTCCGCCGCCAAGGCCTCGGCCCGCTCGGGGGTGCGGTTCCAAAGCCAGACCTCGAGGCCCGCCTCCCTGAGCGCCCAGGCCACCCCCCGCCCCGCGCCTCCCGCCCCCAGCACCAGAGCGGGGCCCTGCAAGGGGATCCCCCCCGCCTCCAAGGCGGCGAGGAAGCCAGGGGCATCGGTGTTAAAGCCGAAAAGCCGCCCCTGAAGGTTCAGCACCGTGTTCACTGCCCCGATGGCGCGGGCCTCCGGCGCCACCCAGTCCAAAAGGTCCAACGCCCGCTCCTTTAGCGGGATGGTCAGGTTTACCCCGCGGTAGTCCCGCCGCACCTCCTCCAAGCGGTGGGGCAGGGCCTCCAAGGGGGTGTCCAGGGCCTCGTACTTCCCCATTAGCCCCAGGGTTTCCAGGGCATAGCGGTGCATGGCCGGGGAAAGGGAGTGGGCCACGGGGTGGCCCAAAACGGCGAGGCGCAGCATCCTCCTCAGGATAGCCCACCCGCCCGCCAAGCCCGTATAGAATGAGGGCGGTGAAAAGGCTTTTGGCCCTAGCCTTATTGCTCCCCCTGGCCCTGGGAAAGACCTACCTCATCCCCATCCAAGGGGAGATCGACCCGGCCCTGGCGGTCTTCGTGGAAGAGGCCCTCTCCCGGGCGGAGCGGGAAGGGGCAAGCGGCGTGGCCTTTCTCATCGACACCCCTGGCGGGCGGGTGGACGCCGCCATCCGCATGGCCGACCGCATCCTGCAAACCCCCCTCCCCACCCTGGCCGTGGTGCAAAACGCCTTTTCCGCCGGGGCCCTCATCGCCCTCGCCTGCCGCCAGATGGCCATGCTCCCCGGCTCGGAGATCGGGGCCGCCCTGCCCCTGGTGGCCCCGCCCTTAGGCCAACCCCAGGCGGCGGACCAAAAGGTGGTCTCCGCCCTCAAGGGCAAGTTCCGCGCCGTGGCCGAGGCCAGGGGGCGGCCCGTGGAGCTGGCCGAGGCCATGGTAGACCCCAATGTGGAGGTCCCGGGCCTTTCCGCCAAGGGCGAGCCCCTCACCCTTTCCGCCGAAAAGGCGGTGGAGCTCAAGGTGGCGGACTTCAAGGCGGCCAGCCTGGCCGAGGCCTTGGCCCAAGCGGGCTTCAGCCGCGAGGTGGAGCGCCTGGAGCCGGGACCCCGGGTGCAGGTGGCCCGCTTCCTCACCAGCTCCACCGTGGCGGGGCTCCTCCTCGCCCTCGGGCTTTTGTTCCTCCTCCTAGAGCTTTTCACCCCAGGGTTTGGCGTCATGGGAGCCTTGGGCCTGGCCCTTTTGGCCCTCTACTTCGCCGGAGGTTGGCTTGCGGGGCTTTCCGGGGCCTTTGAGCTCCTCCTCTTCTTCCTGGGGGTGGGCCTCCTTTTGGCGGAGGCCTTCCTCTTTCCCGGCTTTGGCCTGGCGGGGGCCTTGGGGGTGGGGTCCATCTTGGCCTCCGTTTACTTCACCTTCGGGGAAAATGCCCTTCTCGTCATCGCCATTGCCGTGATCGCCCTGGGGCTTGGCCTCTTGCTGGTCTTCCGCTACCTGCCCAGGACCCGGCCCGCCCGGGCCTTGGTGCTGGAAAGCGCCATCGCCGAGCACGCCACGGAAGAGGTGGTGGAGGTGGGCTCGGTGGGGGTGGCCCTCACCGACCTCCGCCCGGGAGGCGTGGCGCGGTTTGGCAACAAGCGGGTGGACGTGGTGGCCCACCGCGGCTTCATCCCCAAGGGGACGAGCATCCGGGTGGTGGAGGTGCGGGGGCCCACGGTGTTGGTGGAACCTTTGGAGGAATAGTATGGAAGGACTCGGCGTGCTCTTCCTGGCCTTTTTGGTCCTCGTCTTCGTCTTTTTGTTCTTTAGCTTCATCCCGGTGGGGCTATGGATCTCCGCCTGGGCGGCAGGGGTGCGGGTGCCCCTTCTGACCCTGGTGGCCATGCGCCTTAGGCGCGTGCCCCCGGCCAAGATCATCTACCCCCTCATCAAGGCCACCAAGGCGGGGCTGGATGTGCGGTTGGACCGCCTCGAGGCCCACTACCTGGCGGGGGGCAACGTGGACCGGGTGGTGGACGCCCTCATCGCCGCCGATAAGGCGGGCATCAAGCTCACCTTTGACCGGGCGGCGGCCATAGACCTGGCGGGGCGAGACGTCTTGGAGGCGGTGCGGGTTTCCGTGAACCCTAAGGTGATCCAGACCCCCATGGTGGCCGCTGTGGCCAAGGACGGGATCCAGCTCCTCGCCACCGCTCGGGTTACGGTGCGGGCCAACATCGACCGCCTGGTGGGCGGGGCCGGGGAGGAAACCATCATCGCCCGGGTGGGGGAAGGCATCGTCACCACCATCGGCAGCGCCAACTCCCACAAAGAGGTCCTGGAAAACCCCGACCGCATCTCCAAGACCGTTCTGGAAAAGGGTCTGGACGCCGGCACCGCCTTCGAGATCCTCTCCGTGGACATCGCCGACGTGGACGTGGGCAAGAACATCGGGGCCCAGCTCCAGATCGACCAAGCGGAGGCGGACAAGAAGATCGCCCAGGCCAAGGCGGAGGAGCGCCGGGCCATGGCCGTGGCCGCCGAGCAGGAAAACCGGGCGTTGGTGGAGGCTATGCGGGCCAAGCTGGTGGAGGCCCAGGCCCAGGTGCCCTTGGCCCTGGCGGAGGCCCTGCGCAAGGGCAACCTTGGGGTCATGGATTACTACCGCTTGAAGAACATCGAAGCGGACACGGACATGCGGGAGTCCATCAGCCGTGCCGCCAAACCCGAGGGTGAGGAATGAGCCTGGACGACCTTTTGGGCCTGCTTTTCCTCCTCTTCTTCATCGTGATCCCCGCCCTGCAGGGCCTCAGGCGCGCGCCCTCCACCCCCCCAAGCTTCCCCGAGGACCTGCCCCTACCCGAGCCCTTGCCCAGGCCCAAACGCAAACCGAAACCCAAGCCCGTCCTGCCCCCAAGCCCCCCTCCCGCCCGGGAAGGGGAAAGCCTGGAACGTATCCAAAGCCCTGAACGGGAGCGCCTGGAGGTGCGCTTCCGCGAGGAGGTAGCGGAGGAAGCCAAGCAAAAGCCCGCTCAGAAGCGCCTTCTTACCACGGACCGCAAAAGCTTGCTCAAAGGGGTGATATGGCACGAAATCCTGAAGAAGCCCAAAGGCTTGTGATCCCCCTAAAACCCGAGGAAACCCTGGCCTTTTTAGGCCAAGCGGACCGGAACCTAAAAAAGCTAAGGGCTCTTTTGCGGGAGGCCTTTGGGGACCGGCTCAAGCTGGTGGCCCGGGGCGAAGGGGTGGAGCTTTCCGGCGACCCCGAGGCGGTGGCGGTGGCGGAACGGGCCGTGCGGGACCTCTTGGCCCTCCTACGGCAAGGGGCCGAGCTGGACGAGCCCACCCTGGAACAGGCGGTGGCCCTAGCGCAAGGGGGGGAAGGCCTCTACCAGGCCACCACCCCGGAAACCGAACTGGCCCTCCCCGGGCGCCTCCGCCCCAAGACCCCGGGGCAAAAGCGCTACGTGGAGGCCATCGCCAAGCACGACATCACCTTCGGCATCGGGCCCGCAGGCACGGGCAAGACCTACCTGGCGGTGGCCATGGCGGTGAGCCACCTCAAGGCGAGGCGGGTGAAGCGCATCGTCCTCACCCGGCCGGCGGTGGAAGCGGGGGAAAAGCTGGGCTTTTTGCCAGGGGACATCCAGGCCAAGGTGGACCCCTACCTCAGGCCCCTGTACGATGCCCTCTTTGACATGATCGACGCCGAGCGCTTTGAGCAGTACCTACAGGCCGGCATCATTGAGGTGGCACCTTTGGCCTTCATGAGAGGGCGCACCTTGAACGACGCCTTCATCATCCTGGACGAGGCGCAAAACACCACCCCCGAGCAGATGAAGATGTTCCTCACCCGCATGGGCTTCTCCTCCAAAATGGTCATCACCGGGGACGTGACCCAGATTGACCTGCCCAAGCACCAGAAGTCGGGCCTCATCGAGGCCACCCGTATCCTCCGGGGCATTGAGGGCATCGCCTTCATCTACTTCAAGGAGTCCGACGTGGTGCGCCACCCCCTGGTGGCCCGCATCATCAAGGCCTACGAGGAAGCCGAGCGTGGTGGAGATCGTAGCCAATAAGCGCCCCCCCAGGGGCCTTAAGCCAAGGCTCCGCCGCGCCCTCACCGCCCTCATGGAGGAGCTGGGGGTGGGGGACAAGGCGGTGACGGTGATCTTAAGCGGGGACCGCCGCCTTAAGGCCCTCAAGCGCCTTTGGTGGGGGGAGGACGAGGCCACGGACGTCCTTTCCTTTCCCCACTACGAGCCCGGGGACCCCTTCGTTCCCCCCCACCTGGGGGACATTTGGATCAGCCTGGACACCGCCAAGCGCCAAGCGGAAGCCCGGGAGGCACCCTTGGAGGAGGAAGTTTTGGTCCTGGCGGCCCATGGGCTATGGCACCTTTTGGGCCACGACCACCAGAAGGAGGAGGATTGGGAGGGGTTCCGCCGCGTCCAAGAGAGGATCCTCGCCCTCTAAAAGGGGTGGTGCGCTCCTTTGGCTACGCCTGGGAGGGCCTGGTCTACGCTTGGCGCGTGCAGCGGAACTTTCGTATTGAAGTGCTCTTAGGCCTTTTGGCGGTGGGCCTGGCCCTTTGGCTTGGGGTGAACCCGGTGCCGATCCTCCTCCTGGTGGCCCTGGTCCTCTCCCTGGAGCTTCTCAACACCGCCCTCGAGGCCCTCACCGACCTGGCAAGCCCCGTCTACCACCCCCTGGCCAAGCGGGCCAAGGACACCGCGGCGGCGGCGGTCCTCCTGGCCAGTCTCCTCGCCTTCCTCACGGGGCTTTGGCTCTTCCTCCCCCCCCTTCTCGCCCGCCTTGGGCTAAGCTAAGGCCATGGACCACGAAGAGCGGGAGATGATCCTGGAGCTCTTTCCAGGCACCTCTCCTGAACTCCTCCCCCTGGGGGAAATCCTCTACTACCGGGATGGGGAAGGCCGGGTGGTGATCCTGGAAAAAGGCCCCCCGGAGCTCCGCCTGGAACTGGAACCCCTACCCAGCGCCGCCCACGGCCCCCAGGTGTGCGAGGCCTGCCGCCGCCACCTCTCCGGAAGCGCCCTGGGCTTCTTCCGCCACCCCGTGGGGGGCAGGGACACCCACTTGCGCTACCTGGTCCTCTGCCTGGACACCGCCTCCTGCGCCAGCCACGCTGAGCCGGAGCGTTTGAGGGAAATCCTCCTTCGCGGTATACTCACCTGAGAAGGGGGCCCTTGGGCCAAGGAGGTCGGCTTTAGCCGGCCTCCATGACTTACGAGGTGAGCTATGGCGCGCGAGGTGAAGCTAACCAAGGCCGGCTACGAGCGGCTCATGAAGCAGCTGGAGCAAGAGCGGCAGCGCCTCCAGGAGGCCACCCAAATCCTGCAAGAGCTCATGGAGTCCTCCGACGACTACGACGACTCCGGGCTGGAAGCGGCCAAGCAGGAGAAGGCCCGCATCGAGGCCCGCATCGACTCCCTGGAGGACGTTCTTTCCCGGGCGGTGATCCTCGAGGAGGCCACCACCGAGGTCATCGGCTTGGGCTCCGTGGTGGAGCTGGAAGACCCCGTGACCGGGGAGCGGCTGGAGGTGCAGGTGGTCTCCCCCGCCGAGGCCAGCGTCCTGGAAACCCCCATGAAGATCTCCGACGCCTCCCCCATGGGCAAGGCCCTCCTGGGCCACCGGGTGGGGGACGTGCTGGCGCTAGAAACCCCCAAGGGCAAGAAGGAGTTCCGGGTAGTGGCGGTTCACGCATGAACGAGCAGACGCGCCAACGCCTTCTCAACCTGGAAGCCCTGGTGGAGGCGGGCTTTACCCCCTACCCTTACCGCTACCCCAAGACCCATAGCGCCCAGGAACTCCTAAAGGCCAAGGCCGGCGCTCCCCCGGAAACCGAGTGGCCGGAAGAGGTGTCCCTGGCGGGGCGCCTCGTGGCCTTAAGGCGGATGGGCAAGGTTACCTTCGCCCACCTCCTGGACGAAAGCGGAAAAATCCAGCTCTACTTCCAAAAAGACCTCACCCCCCAGTACGAGCTCTTGAAGAAGCTGGACGTGGGGGACATCCTGGGGGTAAAGGGCACCCTGTTCACCACCAAGACCGGGGAGGTCACGGTCAAGGTCCTCTCCTGGACCCCCCTGGTGAAAAGCCTCCATCCCTTGCCGGACAAGTGGCACGGCATCCGGGACAAGGAGGTGCGCTACCGCCAGCGTTACCTGGACCTCATCGTCAACCCCGAGGCGCGGGAGGTCTTCCGGCGGCGCACGGCCATGGTGCGCTACATCCGCCGCTTCTTTGAGGAAAGGGGCTTCCTGGAGGTGGAAACCCCCATCCTCCAACCCACCACGGGGGGCGCCGAGGCCAGGCCCTTCAAGACCTACCACAACGCCCTAGACCACGAGTTCTATCTGCGCATCTCCTTGGAGCTCTACCTCAAGCGGCTTCTGGTGGGGGGCTTTGAAAAGGTCTTTGAGATCGGCCGCAACTTCCGCAACGAGGGCATCGACCACAACCACAACCCTGAGTTCACCATGCTGGAGGCCTACTGGGCCTACGCCGACTACCAGGACATGGCCGCCTTGGTGGAGGAACTCCTTTCCGGCCTCGTCCTCCACCTCTTCGGGAGCTACCAGGTCCCCTATCAGGGCCGCATCCTGGACTTCACCCCGCCCTTCAAGCGCATCTCCTTTGTGGAAAGTCTGAAGGAGAAAGCCGGCCTCCCCTTTGACCCCCTGGACCTGGACCGGCTTCGCCTCTGGGCCGATGCCCACCACCCTGAGCTCGCCCAGGTCCCCAGCTACAAGCTTCTGGACAAGCTCTTCGGCCTTTACGTGGAGCCCCACCTGCAAGACCCCACCTTCGTCTTCGACTTCCCCCTGGCCATCAGCCCCCTGGCCAAGCGCCACCGGGAAAAGCCCGGCCTCACCGAGCGCTGGGACCTCTACGCCGCCGGGATGGAGCTCGCCCCCGCCTACTCCGAGCTCAACGACCCCTTGGACCAACGGGAGCGCTTCTTGGAGCAGGCAAGAAGGCGCAAGGAAGGGGACGAGGAAGCCCCCGAGCCCGACGAGGACTTCCTCTTGGCCCTGGAACACGGCATGCCCCCAGCGGCGGGGCTCGGTCTGGGCCTGGACCGCTTGGCCATGATCCTCACCGACCAGCCCTCGCTAAGGGACGTGCTCCTTTTCCCCCTCCTCAAGCCCAAACGGGAGCTGGCGGAAGAAGAGGCCTAAGGTGGCGGAGCGGGCCGCCTGGGTTAGCTTTTTGGTGGCCCTTCTGGTTCTGGGGCTCAAGGCTTTGGCCTACCTCCTCACGGGCTCCGTGGCCCTCCTTTCCGACGCCCTGGAGTCCACGGTGAACGTGGCCGCCGCCTTGGCGGCCCTGGCCGCCATCCGCTTGGCGCACAAGCCCCCAGACGAAACCCACCCCTTCGGCCACACCAAGGCCGAGTACTTCTCTGCGGTGCTGGAAGGGGCTTTGGTGGTGGTGGCCGCCCTTCTCATCGCCAAAGAGGCCTTGCCCCGCCTCCTCAAGCCCATGCCCTTGGAGGGCTTAGGCCCGGGGCTTGGGGTGAGCCTGCTCGCCACAGGCGTAAACGCCCTTTTGGCCGTACACCTCCTCAAGGAGGGCCGCCGCCACCGCTCCCCCGCCCTCACCGCCGACGGCTACCACGTGCTTTCCGACGTCCTCACCTCCTTGGGGGTCCTGGCCGGGGTGGGGCTCGCCGGGCTCACGGGGTTCTGGCTTTTGGACCCCCTTCTCGCCCTCCTGGTGGCGGGGAATATCCTGCTCATGGGCTTCCGCCTGGTGCGGCAGTCCGTGGGCGGGCTCATGGACGAAGGGCTCTCCCCGGAAGAGGTGGAGCGGATCCAAAGCGTCATCCAGGCCCACCTAAAAGGGCGGGCTCTGGAGGTGCACGACCTCAAGACCCGCCGTGCCGGACCCAAGAGCTTTTTGGAGTTTCACCTAGTGGTACCGGGAAAGACCAGCGTGGAGGAGGCCCACCGCCTCTGCGACGAGCTGGAAAGGGCCCTGGAAGAGGCCTTTCCCGGGCTTTCCGTCACCATCCACGTGGAGCCGGAAAGCGAACGCCAGGCGTAACGCTCTTTTCCCCCGACGCAAAAAAGCGTAAACTTTAGGGCAAAGGGAGGGCCCATGCGCAAGAAGCACGACTGGCTCAGGGAGACCTACCAGAAGAGCCTGGAGAAGATGCCCGAGAGGCCCGTGGCCCACCGCACCCTCTCGGACATCGCCCCAGAGCCCCTCTACACCCCCGAGGACATCGGCGTCCTGGACCCCGAGTACGAGGAGAAGCGGGGCTACCCCGGGGAGTACCCGTTCACCCGGGGGGTCTACGGCTCCATGTACCGCTCCAAGCTGTGGACCATGCGGATGTTCGCCGGCTTCGGCACCGCCGAGCAGACCAACGAGCGCTTCAAGAAGCTCTTGAAGGCGGGCCAGACCGGGCTTTCCGTGGCCTTTGACCTCCCCACCCTCATGGGCTACGACTCCGACCACCCCCTCTCCAAGGGGGAGGTGGGGAAGTGCGGGGTGGCGGTTTCCAGCCTGGCGGACATGGAGATCCTCTTTGACGGGATCAACCTCGAGGAGGTCACCACCTCCATGACCATCAACAGCCCCGCCAACGCCATCTGGGCCATGTACCTGGCGGTGGCCAAGAAGAAGGGCTACGACTGGAAGAAGCTCGGGGGAACCATCCAAAACGACATCCTCAAGGAGTTCATCGCCCAGAAGGAGTTCATCTTCCCTCCCGAGCCCAGCGTGAAGCTGGTCATCGACACCTTCGAGTGGGGGCCCAAGAACGTCCCCAAGTGGAACTTCATCTCCGTTTCCGGCTACCACATCCGGGAAGCCGGAAGCACCGCCGTGCAGGAGCTGGCCTGGACCTTGGCGGACGGCTTTGAGTACGTGGAGGCGGCCCTGCAGCGGGGCCTGGACGTGGACGAGTTCGCCCCTCGGATCAGCTTCTTCTTTGACGTCCACAACGACTTCTTTGAGGAGATCGCCAAGTTCCGCGCGGCGAGGCGCATCTGGGCCAAGGAGATGCGCCACCGCTACGGGGCCAAGAACCCGCAAAGCTGGATGCTCCGCACCCACGCCCAGACGGCGGGCGTCTCCCTCACCGCCCAGCAGCCCTTGAACAACATCGCCCGGGTGGCCATCCAAGCCCTGGCGGCGGTGCTCGGGGGAACCAACAGCCTCCACACCGACGCCTACGATGAGGCCCTGGCCCTGCCCACGGAGGAAAGCGCCACCATCGCCCTAAGGACCCAGCAGATCATCGCCTACGAGACGGGCGTCACCCACACCATTGACCCCTTGGCGGGGAGCTACTACGTGGAGTGGCTCACCGACGAGATGGAGCGCCAGGCCATGGCCATCATCGAGGAGATCCGACGCATGGGCGGCGTGGTGCGGGCCATTGAGGAGGGCTACTTCCTGCGGGAGCTGGCCGAGGCCAGCTACCGCTACCAGCAGGAGGTGGAGCGGAAAGAGCGGATCATCGTGGGGGTGAACGCCTTCACCGACGAGATCCCCCTCAAGGTTCCCATCCAGCTGGTGGACCCCGAGGTGGAACGGGTGCAGGCGGAGCGCCTAGCCCGCGTGCGGCGAGAGCGGGACCCCAGGCGGGTGGAGGAGGCCCTGGCGGGGTTGCGCCGGGCGGCGGTGGAGGGGCAGAACACCATGCCCCACTTCGTGGAGTGCGCCCTGGCCTACTGCACTTTGGGGGAGATGATGGACGTGCTCAGGGAGGTCTACGGTACCTACCAGGAGCCCGCTTACGTGTAGGAGGCTTACAATGCAAGGGATGGACCGGCGCATACGGGTGCTCATCGCCAAACCGGGCCTGGACGGGCACGACCGGGGAGCCAAGGTGGTGGCCCGGGCCCTTAGGGATGCGGGAATGGAGGTGATCTACACCGGGCTTCGGCAAACCCCCGAGATGATCGTCTCCGCCGCCATCCAGGAGGACGTGGACGCCATCGGGCTTTCCATCCTCTCCGGGGCGCACATGCACTACTTCCGCGAGGTGAAGCGCCTTTTGGACGAGGCGGGGGCTTCGGACATCCTCCTTTTCGGGGGGGGCATCATCCCCGACGAGGACGTGCCCAAGCTCAAGGAGCTCGGGGTGGCGGCGGTCTTCGGCCCCGGCACCAGCACCCAGGACATCGTGGACTTCCTAAAGCAACGGGTACCCGAGCGCTGGAGGGCCCAGGGGCTGGCATGAAGGCCATCCAGCTCTACTACCCGCCGGAATGGGCCCACTGCTACGGGTGCGGCTACCTGAACGCCCACGGCCTCCACATCAAGACGTACTGGCAGGCGGAGCGGGGGGAGAGCGAAACCCGCTTCACCCCAAGCCCCTACCACACCGCCATTCCTGGCTTCGTCTACGGGGGGCTCCTCGCCTCCTTGGTGGACTGCCACTCCACCGCCACCGCCGCCGCGGCCAAGGCAGCGGCGGAAGGGATTAGCCTCGAGGCCCACCCCTTGCGCTTCGTGACGGCAAGCCTGAAGGTGGACTACCTCAAGCCCACCCCCTTAGGGCCCGAGCTCCTCCTGGTGGGCCGGCCCCAAGAGGTCAAGGGCAAGAAGGTGGTGGTGGCCACCGAGCTCTACGCCGAGGGCGTCCTCACGGTTCGGGGGGAGGCGGTTCTGATATCGATCGGCGAGGAGTTCGGGCGTTCCAAATCCGCTCCAGGTGGTGGATAAGCTGGCTCACCTCGGAGGCCCGCTCGGAGCCCATGAGGCTAAGCTCCAACCAGGCCTCCTCCAGCACCCTTTTGGCCCAGAGGAGCTCTTCTTCGGGGAAGGCTTGCCCCAAGAGGTATTCCCGTACTTTCCAACGGAGGGCCTCCTTTTCCCCCTGCAGGTGCTGCACCAGCTGCCTAAGCCGCCACACCTCTAGGGTGAGCTGGTCGATCTTCTCCTGCAGGGGCCTCTCCCACTCCCGCCTCCGCTCGATCTCCGCCCGCATGCGGCGTTCCAGCTCATCGTCCCAGTGAAGCATGGCTTAAGGTTAAACCCCTTCCGCTTTAGGCCGTGTGAGCTTTGCACACCGCCTAGAACTCGAAGAAGGCGGGGACGAAGGCGTACCCCTCCCCTTCCCGCCGGAGGTGGCCCACGGCGGGCCAGGGGAAGTGGTAGGCGGTGATGAGGGCCTTTTCCTCGCTCACCTTTTGGAAGAGCCGGGCCCGGGTGCGCACCACCCCCTCCTTGTCCATGTCAAAGCCCAGATAGGCCTGGGGGAAGCGCAGGGAAAGGAGGTAGTGCCCGGCGGCGTCGCCGAAAACGAAAAGCCTTTTCCCCTCCGAGAGGACCTCGAGGCTCATATGCCCTGGAGTGTGCCCATACGAGGCCACCGCCCTCACCCCGGGCAGGATCTCCTCCCCGTCCTCCACGGGGCGGATGCGGTCCCTTAGGGGCAGGAGGGCCCGCTCCACGGCGGGGGTGGGGTTTTTCAGCCAGTAGTCCAGATCCACCTGCCCCATGAGGTGGGCCGCCTGGGGGAAGGCCGGCCTTCCCGCCCCGTCCACCAGCCCCCCGATGTGGTCGGGGTGGCCGTGGGTGAGGAAGACGTGGGTGATGTCCTCAGGGGCGTAGCCGGCAAGCTCCAGATGGGCCAAAAGCCTCCCCCCCGCCGCCGCCCCCCGGCCCGTGTCCACCAGGAGCCTAGCCTCCCCCAGGTCCAGGAGGACGGGGTTGAAGTTGTTGCGGGTGGCGTCCGGGTTGAGGAAGTTCTCCTCCAGGGTGCGGCGGAAGGCCTCCTGGAGCTCCGGGTTCGCCCCCCAGTTGGGGAGAAGGGGCCCCGGGGCCGACTGGCCGTCGGAGAGCACCGTGACCGCTATCCGCCCCAGGGCGAAGCGGTAGAACCCACCCCCGTTCACCCCCTTGGGGGAGCGCCCCTGGCCCCAGGCGGGGGAAAGCCCCACCATAAGAAGCCCGCCCGAAATCCCGATAAACCGCCTGCGGTCCATACTGACCCCCTTCCCCATCAGGCTAAGGGAGGCTTTCCTAGGGGAGTGTGCCCCGGCTCACCCGGGCCTCCCAGGCCCGCTCCAGGAGGAAGAGGAGGAGGGCGGCCAGGAGGAGGTAAGGCCTTAGGGGAAGGGGCCTTCGGGGCGGGGCGGCCAGGTCTTCCAGCCGGAGAAGCCTGCCCCCGCTCGCCTCCGCCATGGCCCTCAAGGTGGCCTCCCCGTCCCGAGGGGTCCACTCCCCGGGCAGGGGGAGGGCCAAGGGGATGCGCCGCTTGCCGTCTAGCAACACCCCCGAGGCCTCCACCCGGGCCTCAAAGCGCAGGGCCCCCGTGGGCACCATGGGGATCTCCTGGCCCTCCACCCAAAGCCTAGGGGCCTCCAACCGCCCCAAGGCCACCACCCGCACCCCCTCCCCCTCGGGGTAGGCCTGAAGGGCCAGGACCCGCCCCGCCCCCAGGAGGTAGCGGGCAAGCCCCCCGAGGAAGGCGGAGGCCTCCGCCCAGTCCCGCCAGGAGCGGGAGAGGTCCGTGGCCAAGGCGGCCACCCGCCCCTCGCCCCTTTCCCCCACGGCCAGGACCGCCCGCTCCCCGCTTTTCAGGAGCACCTCGGCCCACGGCTCGGCCCGGGCCGGGAGGAGCACGGAAAGGGGGGGGAAGGCAAAGCCCTCCGTGAGGGGGTGGGGGAGGGCCTGAAGGGGAAAGCGCCCCTCCACCGCCTCCTGACCGAAGACCTCCTGCCCCTCCCGGAGGAAAAGCCGGGGAAGCTCCTGGGCCGTGGCCGCCCGGTAGAAGCGGCCCCCGCCCCGCCGGGCGAGGTCTTCCAGGAAGGCGGCGTCCGCATCGGCCCCTAGGGCGATGGTGGAAACCTCCATACCGGCGCTTTCCGCCAGGGCCAAAATGGGCTCCTTGGGGTCGGAGAGGAGGCCATCCGTGAGGACCAAAACCCCCTTGCGCCCCACGGGCACCCCTTGGAGAAGCCGCACCGCCTCCCGGAAGGCCCCGCCCAGCACCGTACCCCCGCCCGCCCTCAAGGAGAGGAGGAGGCCTTCCGCCTCCTTCTTGGCCCGGTCGGTCATGGGCCTTGGGGGGAAGAGGACCTGGGGCCTCGAGGCGAAGGCCACCACCCCCAGGTAGTCCTCGGGGGCGGCGCTCCTCACCAGTTCCAAGGCCGCCGCCACCGCCAAGGCCAGCTTCTCCCCCTCCATGCTCCCGGATACGTCCAGCACCAAGACCATGGCGGCCCCCACCCGGCCCAAGGGCTTTAGGGGAAGCTCCTCGGGCAAGGCCCGGTCCCAGCCCCCGAAGAAAAGCCCCTTGGGGGTGGCGGTGAACAGAAGCCCCCCGCCCCGCCGCAGGTAGTCCCTGAGGGCCTCCGCCGCCCCTTCCGGGAGGTCCAGCACCCCCAGGCCCACCGCCACCAGGTCCGCCTCCAGGGGGAGGCTAAAGGGGCCCTCCAAGACCTGGAAGCCCTGGGCCCGGAGGTGGCGGGCCAGGGCCGGGTCCCCCAGGACCAGGGCCCGGGCCTGGTCCGCCGGGGCCACCGCCACCTGGGCCTCGCTCCTCCCCCAAGGGCCCACCGCCTCCGACCGCACCTCCGCCCTTTGCCAAAGGGGAAAGGTATAGGTGAGGGCCTGCACCCCCTCCACCCGGACCTCCCGCTCCCACACCCCCCCGGGCCCCTCCACCCGGAGGCGGGCCTCCGTGGGGACGGGGGCCTCGAGGACCACCCGCACCCCCACGGTCTCCCCCAGGAGGGGAAAGGGGGGTGGAAGAAGGCGTACCGCCACAAAGGCCCTTGGGGGCACGTAGAGGGCGTCCAGGGGAAGAGGGGAAGGCACCGGGGGGAAAAGCCCATCCGAAACCAAGACCACCCGGTCCGCTCCCAGGCGCAAGGCCGCCTCCAGGACCCGCCGCACGTCCGTCCGCTCCCCTAGGTCCAGCCGCCGGGCCAAAGGGGAAGGAAGCCGCACCACCTCCTCGGCGAAGGCCAGGTAGACCCCGTCCCTCGGAAGCTTGGGGGCCAAGCGGAAGACGCTTTCCCGGGCGGAAGGGGAAAAGTCCAAGAGGTACGCCACCCGCCCCCTTAGGGGGAGGCGGGGGTCCAGGAAGGCCAACAGGAGCAAAAGGAGGACCAGGGCCCTTAGGAGCCCCATGTCCCCATGCTAGTCCATGAGGTGGCCCAGCTTTTCCTTTTTCGCCTGCAGGTAGCGCTCGTTGAAGGGGTTATCCCCGGCCCGCAAGGGGATGCGCTCCACGATCTCGATGCCGAAGCCGGAAAGGGCCTTCACCTTACGGGGGTTATTGGTCAAAAGGCGCATCTTCCGCACCCCAAGGTCGTAGAGGATCTGCGCCCCCACCCCGTAGTCCCTTAGGTCCGGGGGAAAGCCCAAGGCCAGGTTGGCCTCCACCGTGTCCAGGCCCTCGTCCTGCAGGTGGTAGGCGCGGATCTTGTTGATGAGGCCAATCCCTCGCCCCTCCTGCCGCAGATAGACCAAGACCCCTTTCCCCTCCTGGGCGATGCGTTCCAAGGCCAGGTCCCGCTGGAAGCCGCAGTCGCACCTCAGGGAGTGGAGGGCGTCCCCCGTGAGGCACTCGGAGTGCATGCGCACCAAGACCGGCTCCCCCTCTTCCCAGCTCCCCATGACCAAGGCGGCGTGTTCCTCCCCCGTCAAGGTGTCCCGGTACCCCAGGATGCGGAACTCCCCGAAGCGGGTGGGGAGAAGGGCCTCCGCCTCCCGGCGCACATAGAGGTCCCCCTTCTCCAAGCGGTAGCGGATGAGATCGGCGATGGTGCCCACCTTCAGGCCGTGCGCTTGGGCGAAGCGGAGGAGGTCCGGCAGGCGGGCCATGGTGCCGTCCTCCTTGAGGATCTCGATGAGGCTCCCCACCGGGGTGAGCCCAGCGAGGCGCAGGAGGTCCACCGTGGCCTCGGTGTGCCCGGCGCGGCGCAACACCCCACCGGGACGGGCCACCAAGGGGAAGATGTGCCCCGGGCGGCGGAAGTCCTGGGCGGAAGCCTCGGGGTCGGCCAACAGCCTAATGGTGGCCGCCCGCTCGTGGGCGGAGATGCCGGTGGTGGTGCCCCGGGCGTCCACGCTCACCGTGAAGCGGGTGCCCTGAGGGTCTTGGTTCTTCTCCACCATGAGGGGCAGGTCCAAGGCCTTGGCCCGCTCCTCCGTAAGGGCCACACAGAGGAGGCCCCGGCACTCTCGGAGCATGAAGTTCACCCACTCCGGGGTCACGTGCTCCGCCGCCATGATGAGGTCGCCCTCGTTCTCCCGGTCCTCGTCGTCCACCAGGATCACCGGGCGACCCTTTCGCAGTTCCTCCAGAAGCTCTTTGACGCTCGCCAATCCTTCCATCACGCCCTCCCAAGAAGCCGCTCCACGTAGCGGGCGATGAGGTCCACCTCCAAATTCACCCCATCCCCCACCCGAAGCCTCCCCAGGTTGGTCACCCGAAGGGTGTGGGGAATGAGGGTAACCCAAAAGGCCTCCCCCTCGAGGCCCGCCACGGTAAGGGACACGCCGTTCAAGGCCACGCTCCCCTTCTCGGCGATGTAGCGGGCGAGGGGCCTGGGGGGCCGGAAGAAGAAGTCCTTAGCCCCCGGGGCCTCCCGCACCCCCACAAGCTCCGCCACCCCGTCCACGTGCCCGGTGACGAAGTGCCCCCCAAGCCTATCCCCCACCCTTAGGGCCCGTTCCAGGTTGGGCCGATGCCCCACCCGCCAGGTGGAAGCGGTGCGGCGCAGGGTTTCCTGGGCGAGCTCCACCCAAAACCCCTCCCCGTCCACCGCCACCGCCGTGAGGCAGACCCCGTCCACCGCCACCGAGTCCCCCACCTTTAGGTCGGTGAGGACCTCCTGTGCGGCAACCCGGACCCGAAGGAAAGGGCCTTCCTCCACCCGCACGATCTCGCCGGTTTCCTCCACCAGTCCCGTGAACACTCACACCTCCAGGTACCCTTCCAGCCAAAGGTCTTCCCCAAGCCACTCCCGCCGCACCAGGCTAAGCCGAAAGGCCTCCTCCATCCTGGGGACGGCCACCCCTTCCAAAAAGCCCCTTCCCTCCCCCAGGAGCTTGGGGGCCAGGAACAGGGCCACCTTGTCCACCAAGCCCCGGGCGAGAAAAGCCCCGGCGAGCCTCGGCCCCCCTTCCAGGAGGACCCCGTCTATCCCCTCTTCCCACAAGAAGGCCAAGGCCGCCTCCGGGCTTACCCGCCCCCTTTCCCGGGGAAGCTCCACCACCCTGGCCCCTGCCCGCTCCAGGGCCAAGACCCGCTCCTTAGGAGCGCCCTCGCCCACCAGGACCAGCACCCGGGCGGGCTCGCCTCGAGGCCCCGGGGCGAAGAGGCGGGCGGTGGGGGGGGTGCGGGCCTCCGTGTCCAGCACCACCTTTAGGGGGTCCCGCAAGGGAGGGGGCTCCAGCATGTGGGGGAAGGGGCGGAAGTCGGGATAGCGCACGGTAAGGGCAGGGTCGTCCTGGAGCACGGTGCCCACCCCCACTGCCACCGCCGGGAGCCACTGGCGGTAGGCGTGGGCCACCCGGCGGCTCGCCTCGGAGGAAACGTAGCGGGCGTCCCCGGATAGGGCCGCCACCTTCCCGTCCAGGGTGAGGGCCGCCTTGAGGAGAACGAAGGGCCTCCCCTTCCTTTGCCCGGTAAAGAAGGCCTCGTTTTGGAGCCTGGCCTCCTCCGCCAAAAGGCCCTCCTCCACCTGGAGGCCCGCCCGCCTTAAGCGCTCCAATCCCCCCCGGGCAATGGGGTTCTCGTCCCGCGCCGCCACCACCACCCGGGCCACCCCCGCCTGCAGGAGGGCCAAGGAACAGGGAGGGGTGCGGCCAAAGTGGTCGCACGGCTCGAGGGTCACGTACGCCGTGGCCCCCCGGGCCTTCTCCCCCGCCTGCCGCAGGGCAAACACCTCGGCGTGGGGCTCCCCCGCCTTGGGGTGGTACCCCTCGCCCACGATCTGGCCTTCCCGCACCAGCACCGCCCCCACCAAAGGGTTGGGGCTGGTGTGGCCGCGGGCCCGTTCCGCCAGTTGCAAGGCTCTACGGAGAAAGCGCTCGTCCAGTTCGCGCAAACGGCCCTCCTTCTCCCATCCGGACTTTCACCGTCGGCCCCGGAATTTCACCGGGTCGGGCCCCAAGGGGGCTTCGCGGGCTTTCACCGCCGGTGGGGACTTCCACCCCGCCCCGAAGGAGGTGCCCAAGGCACCCACCTCACTTTATCAAGACCCGCCGGGAGGTGTGTCCTTTGCCACCCAATAAGGTTGGGGCGCCCCATGGGGCGCCCCTTTTGGTGGAGGTGGGGGGAGTTGAACCCCCGTCCGAAGGTCCCTACGGCGGGCGTCTACGCGCGTAGTCCGCGTTTTGGGTGTCCTCCTGGCTTGGCCCGCGGACGGGCGACCAGGAGCGAGCCCCGTTAAGCTTCGCCTCGGGCTACGGAGCCTTGCCCTCGGCTAGCCGGGTTTCGTGTCCCCGCTTCCGGCGAGCCCCCGGCGGGGCTTCCGGGCGAGGTCGCGGTCATTAAGCCGCGAGGGCGTAAGAAGGCTTGTTGGCCTTTATTCTTTTGCGGGTTTTTACGAGGCCACCCGCACCTCGGCGCGCAGCCACACCCTCGGCGACCCCCGTCGAGACCGTTCACCCCCTTGATGGACCGGGTTCGGACCGGCAACCTTGAGTGTACCAGGCTAAAGGGGTTGTAGTCAAGGGCCCCTTGGGTGTACACTGAGCCCAGTGCTCCCAAGGGAGGGGGGTGGGTGTAAGCCCACCCTTCCTTTGTGAAGGGAGGTGGGGAGGTGCCGGTGGACCTTTGGCGGTTAGTGGAAGAGGCGGTGGAGGCCTTGGGCCTTCAGGTTCTGGAGGTGAAGGAGGCCCCAGGCGAGGTCCTGGTGCGCCTGGAACGCCTGGACGAGAAGCCCATCACCGTGGCCGATCTGGAACGGGCGAGCCGCCACATCGAGGCCGCCTTGGACCGGGAAGACCCCATCCCAGGGAGCTACCGGCTCCTGGTGGAGTCCCCCGGGCCCAAGCGTCCCCTCTTCACCCGCCGCCACTTTGAGCGCTTCCAGGGCCTGAAGGCCAAGGTGCCTGGGCCCGAGGGCTTCGTGGGGCGGATCCTGCGGGTGGAGGGAGAAGAGGTGGTCTTCCAGGTGGGCCCAGAGGAAAAGCGCCTCAAGATCGGCACCTTCCGCGCCAACCTGGCCGAGTGGCCCGAGGAGCCTAGGTAGGAGGAAGCATGAACCGGGATTTTATTGACGCCATGCAACAGCTGGCCCTGGAGCGGGGCGTGACCACCGAGGAGGTCCTGGAGGCCTTCAAGGAGGCCCTGCGCAAGGCGTACATCAAGCGGCAGAAGGGTTACCGCAAGGAAGAGGTGGACGCCGGCAAGGGCCCCGAGGTGGACGTGTACATTGACCCGCAAACGGGGCGGATCGAGATGGTGGAGGTCCGCAGGGTGGTGGAAAAGGTGGAGGACCCGGACAAGGAGATCGCCCTCTCCGAGGCCCTCCAGTACGACCCCGAGGTCCAAGTGGGGGACGAGATGGAGTTCCCCATCGACCCGGAGGGGCTTTCCCGCATGGCCATCCAGGACCTGCGGCAAATCCTTACCCAACGCCTCAAGGAGTCCGAGCGCAACCGCATCTACAACGAGTACAAGGACAAGGAAGGGCAGGTCCTCACTGGGGTGGTGACCCGGGTGGACAACCGGGGCAACGTCTTCGTGGAACTGGGCCGGGGCGAGGCCTACCTGCCCAAAAGCGAGCAGATCCCCACGGAGAAGTACTACCCGGGGCAACGCCTAAAGGTCTACCTGAAGAAGGTGGACCGCTCCGCCAAGGGGCCTTCCCTCATCGTGAGCCGGGCCCACGAAAAGCTTCTGGAGCACATCCTCAAGCAGGAGGTGCCCGAGATCGCCGAAGGGATCGTGGAGATTAAGGCCATCGCCCGCGAGCCCGGGAAGCGGAGCAAGGTGGCGGTGATGAGCCACAACCCCAACGTGGACCCCATCGGGGCCTGCATCGGCCACAAGGGGCAGCGGATCCAGGCGGTTTCCGCGGAGCTGGGCCGGGAAAAGGTGGACATCATCCTGTGGTCCAAGGACCCTAAGGAGTTCATCCGCAACGCCCTCTCCCCCGCCCAGGTGGGCTCCATTGAGCTGGACCCCGAGACCAAGAAGGCCCGGGTGAAGGTGACCAAGGACCAGCACTCCCTGGCCATTGGCACCGGCGGCCAGAACGTGCGCCTGGCCTCGAAGCTCACCGGGTACGACATCCACTTCGAGGAGGCGGAGATCTCCGATCTGGACGAAGCCATTCGCCGCGCGGCGGAGGAGGAGGCGGCGACGCCCAGCCGGACCCGGGAAGAGTTTGAGAAGCTCTTCAAGGACCTTTCCGAGTGATGCAGCACGTCCCCTTGCGCATGTGCGTGGCCTGCCGCAGAAGGCGGCCTAAAGGGGAGCTTTTGCGCATCCTCATGACCCCCGAGGGGTTTCAGCTGGACCCCACGGGCAAGCTGCCGGGCCGGGGAGCCTACGTCTGCCCCGACAACCCGGACTGCTGGACGGAAAAGAAGCTCCGGCGCTTCGCCGGGGCCCGGGCCAAGGCGCTTTCCGAGGCCCTTTGGGCCCGTTTAGGAGGTAAAGATGGCCAAAGTACGCATCTACCAGCTGGCTAAAGAGCTGGGCATGGAAAACGAGGAGCTCTTAGAGCTCCTGGACCAGATGGGGGTACCCTATAAGTCCCACGCCTCCACCTTGAGCGAGGAAGACGCCGAGGCGGTGCGGGAACTGGTTCGGGAGCAGCGGGGACTCCAGGAAAAGCTAGCGGAGGAGGAGCGGCGAAAAAGCCTCCCCAAGCGCCCCCCTGTGGTGGTCATCATGGGCCACGTGGACCACGGGAAGACCACCCTCCTCGACTACCTGCGCAAAAGCCGCATCGCCGAGAAGGAGGCGGGGGGGATCACCCAGCACGTGGGCGCCTTTGAGGTCAAGACCCCTCAGGGCACCGTGGTCTTCATCGACACCCCGGGCCACGAGGCCTTCACCACCATCCGCCAGCGGGGGGCCAATGTGGCGGACATCGCCGTCATCGTCATCGCCGCGGACGACGGGGTCATGCCCCAGACGGAGGAGGCCATCGCCCACGCCAAGGCCGCCGGGGCGAAAATCATCTTCGCTCTGAACAAGATGGACCTGCCCCAGGCGGACCCCGAGAAGGTGAAGCGGCAGCTCATGGAGCGGGGCTTCGTTCCCGAGGAGTATGGCGGGGACGCAATCCTTGTCCCCATCAGCGCCAAGACAGGGCAGGGGGTGCAGGACCTCTTGGAGATGATCCTCCTCCTCTCCGAGCTGGAGGATTACCGGGCCGACCCCAACGCCGAGCCCCGGGGGGTGATCCTGGAGTCCAAGCTGGACAAGCAGGCGGGGATCATCGCCAACATGCTGGTGCAGGAAGGCACCTTCCGCGTGGGGGACTACGTGGTGGCCGGGGAGGTGTACGGGCGGATCCGGGCCATGATGGACGCCGACGGCAACCAGCGCAAGGAGGCGGGCCCGGGAAGCGCCGTGCAGGTTCTGGGCTTCCAGGAGCTCCCCCACGCCGGGGACGTGGTGGAGTGGGTGCCGGACCTCGAGGCCGCCAAGGAGATCGCCGAGGAGCGCAAGGAAGAACGCCGCGCCCGGGAAGAGGCGGAAAAGGAGCGCCGCCCCAAGACCATGGCCGACCTCTTGCGGGCCTTGCAGGAAGAGGGCCGGAAGGAGGTCAACCTGATCCTGCGGGCGGACACCCAAGGCTCTTTGGAGGCCATCCAGCACATCTTGGCCAAGGAGGGCACCGAGGACGTCAAAATCAACGTCCTGCTGGCCCAGGTGGGGGCCCCCACGGAGTCGGATGTCCTCCTGGCGCAAACGGCCGGGGCCGCCATCCTAGCCTTTGGCGTGAACCCCCCGGCCTCCGTGAAGAAGGCGGCGGAGCAAAAGGGCGTCCTCCTCAAGACCTTCCGCATCATCTACGACCTCATTGACGAGGTTCGGACCATGGTCAAGGGGCAGAAGGAGCCCCAGTTCAAGGAGGAGGTCCTGGGCCGGGCCGAGGTGCGCGCCGTCTTCCGCCTGCCCACGGGCAAGCAGGTGGCGGGGTGCATGGTGACCCAGGGCAAGGTCCCCCGCAACGCCGAGGTCCGGGTCCTGCGCAAAGGGCAGGAGATCTGGAAGGGCCGCATCGCCAGCCTCAAGCGCTTCAAGGAGGATGTGCGGGAGGTGGCCCAAGGGTACGAGTGTGGGATTGGCCTCGAGGGCTTCGACGATTTCCAGGAAGGGGACATCATCGAGGCTTTCCAGCTGGTGGAGGTACCCGCTTAAGCCCATGCGGGGCCTGAAGCTCCTAGCGGCCCTAAGCCTCCTCGTCCCGGGGTTCGCCTTCCCTCCCTCCCCGGGCAAGGGGGAGGCGGGGCTCCTGGCCAAAGGTCCGGTCCTGGTGCTGAAGGAGGATCGGGGCGGGGGCTTCGCCCCCCCTCTTTTGGGAAACCTAGGCCGGTCCACCCCACCCCGCCCACCCCGGCCTAGGGATAACCCCCTTCCCGCCCCCAAGGACGCCCTGCCCCAACCTGTCCTTTACCTCCTCTATGGGAAGCTCCAGCTGGAAGGTGGCTAAGGCTCCTCCCCGCCCTTGGTGCCTTACGGGAAGGGGGCGCCAAGGCTAGGGGATCCTTGGGCCTTCCCCCGGCTAAAGGAGCCTTGCTGTCTTCCAAAGGAGCAAGCATGAACCGCAAACTACTTAACGGGCTTTTCCTCCTATCCCTCTTCCTCCTCTCCTTGCTCTTTGTCTGGAAACCTTGGGCCCCAGGCGAACCCAAAATCCGGTTGGGCCTGGACCTCAAGGGGGGCCTGCGTATCGTCCTGGAAGCGGACGTGGAAAACCCCACCCCCGATGACCTGGAAAAGGCCCGCACCGTCTTGGAAAACCGCATCAACGCTCTGGGGGTGGCGGAGCCCCTCATCCAAATCCAGGGTCAGAAGCGCATCGTGGTGGAGCTTCCTGGTCTTTCCCAGGCGGACCAGGACCGGGCGCTCAAGCTCATCGGACAACGGGCGGTGCTGGAGTTCCGCATCCTGAAGGAAGGGGCGAGCGGCACCACCGTGGCCCAGATCAACCAGGCCCTCAGGGAAAACCCCCGCCTCAAGCGGGAGGAGTTGGAGAAGGACCTCATCAAGCCCGAGGACCTGGGCCCTCCCCTCCTCACCGGGGCGGACCTGGCGGACGCTCGGGCGGTCTTTGACCAGTTTGGCCGCCCCCAGGTGGCCCTCACCTTCACCCCGGAAGGGGCCAAGAAGTTCGAAGAGGTGACCCGCGCCAACGTGGGCAAGCAGCTCGCCATCGTCCTGGACGGGAAGGTCTACACCGCCCCCGTGATCCGCCAGGCCATCACTGGGGGGCAGGCGGTGATTGAGGGCCTCTCCGGCCTCGAGGAGGCCAGCGAGATCGCCCTGGTCCTCCGCTCGGGGGCCTTGCCCGTGCCCCTCAAGGTGGCGGAAATTAGGGCCATCGGCCCCACCCTGGGCCAAGACGCCATCCAGGCGGGCATCCGCTCCGCCCTCATCGGGACCCTGGCCATCTTCCTCCTCATCTTCGCCTACTACGGCCTCCACCTGGGCCTGGTGGCCTCCTTGGGCCTGATCTACACCTCAGCCCTAATCCTCGGCCTCCTCTCCGGGCTCGGGGCCACCTTGACCCTTCCTGGCATCGCCGGCTTGGTCCTCACCCTGGGGGCGGCGGTGGACGGAAACGTGCTCTCCTTTGAGCGCATCAAGGAGGAGCTCCGGGCGGGGAAGCGGTTCCGCCAGGCCATCCCCGAGGGCTTCAAGCACTCCACCCTCACCATCTTGGACGTGAACGCCGCCCACCTCTTGGCGGCGGCGGCCCTTTACCAGTACGCCACCGGGCCCGTGCGGGGCTTCGCCGTGGTCTTGGCCATCGGCGTGGTGGCCAGCGTCTTCTCCAACCTGGTCTTTAGCCGCTACCTCCTGGAGCGGTTGGCGGAACGCCGGGAGATCCGCCCCCCCATGTGGCTGGTGGACCCCCGCTTCAACTTCATGGGCCCCGCCCGCTACATCACCGCCGCCACCTTGCTCCTGGCGGTCTTGGCGGCGGGGGTAGTCTTCACCAAGGGCTTCAACTACTCCATCGACTTCACCGGGGGCACCGCCTACACCCTGCGCGCCGCCCCGGAAGTGAGCGTGGATACCCTAAGGCGCTTCCTGGAGGAAAAAGGCTTCCCCGCCAAGGAAGCGGTGATCACCGAGGTCCAGGCCCCGGTGGCGGACCACAAGGAGTTTTCCGTCAAGCTCCCGCCCCTTACCGACGAGAAGCGCCTGGAACTGGAAAGGCTCTTGACGGCGGAGCTCAAGGCCACGGTATTGACCTCGGAAACCGTGGGGCCGGCCATCGGCTCGGAGCTCCGTCGCAATGCGGTGATGGCGGTGCTGGTGGGCCTGGGGCTCATCCTCATCTACGTGGCCTTCCGCTTCGACTGGACCTTTGGGGTGGCGAGCGTCCTGGCCGTGGCCCACGACGTGGCCATCGTGGCGGGGATGTATAGCCTCCTGGGCCTAGAGTTTTCCATCCCCACCATCGCCGCCCTCCTCACCGTGGTGGGCTACTCCATCAACGACTCCATCGTGGTTTCCGACCGGATCCGGGAAAACCAAAAGCTCCTCCGGGGCTTGCCCTACGCCGAGCTGGTGAACCGCTCCATCAACCAAACCCTCTCCCGCACCCTCATGACGAGCCTCACCACCCTTCTGCCCATCCTGGCCCTCTTGTTCCTGGGGGGAAGCGTCCTGCGGGACTTCGCCTTGGCCATCTTCGTGGGGATCTTCGTGGGCACCTATAGCTCCATCTACGTGGTGAGCGCCCTGGTGGTCTTCTGGAAAAACCTCAGGCGCAAGGAGCCGAAGAAGGCGGCCTAGGTTGCTGGCTTAGCCCCGGGCCCAGAAGGGCCCGGGGTTCGTTTAGCGCTTGGCCTCAAAAGTCCCTGTAGGATGGCGCAAGGAGGGGACCCTGTGGGAAGCTTCGCAGGCAAAACGGTTCTGGTCACCGGCGCAGGAAGCGGCATCGGGCGCGCCATCGCCGAGGCCTTCGCCCGGGAAGGGGCCAAGGTCCTGGTCCACGACGTGCGGGACGCAAGCCCCTTGGCCAAGGAGCTAGGCGGGGTCTTCCTTCACGCCGACCTCGCCGACCCCGAGGAGGTGGTCGCCTTGGGGCGGGAGGCCGCCCGCCTGGGCGTGGACGTCCTGGTGAACAACGCCGGCTTCCAGCACATCGACCCGGTGGAGGCTTTCCCCCTGAAGACCTGGCAAAGGATGCTCCAGGTGATGCTCACCGCCCCGTTCCAGCTCATCCAAGCCCTTCTGCCGGGCATGAAGGAACGGGGGTTCGGCCGCATCCTCAACATCGCCAGCGTCCACGGCCTGGTGGCAAGCCCCTACAAGTCCGCCTACATCGCAGCCAAGCACGGGCTGATCGGCCTCACCAAGACGGTGGCCCTGGAGGCGGGGCCCTTTGGCGTCACGGCGAACGCCATCGCCCCAGCCTACGTGCGCACCCCCTTGGTGGAAAACCAGGTAGCCGACCAGGCCCGCACCTTGGGCATCCCGGAAGGGGAGGTGGTGGAAAAGGTCTTCTTGGCCCAGGCGGCCATCAAGCGCCTCATCGAACCCGAGGAGGTGGCGGCCTTGGCCCTATTTCTGGCCTCGGAGAAGGCGGGGGCCATCACGGGCGCCGTCTTCCCCATCGACCTGGGTTGGACCGCCCGCTAAGGAGCCTTCTTCAGCGCCTCTTCCGCCAGCCTCCGCCCCGTGGGGGTATCGGCCAGGCCCCCAAGGCCCGTTTCCTTGAGCTCTAGAGGGAGAAGGCGGCCGATCCCGGCCATGGCCAAGACCACCTCGTCCGGGGGGATGACACTCCTAATCCCCGCCAGGGCCATGGAGGCGGCACTCACCGCATGCACGGCGTAAAAACCATTCCGCATCACGCAGGGCACCTCCACGAACCCTCCCACAGGATCGCAGACCAGGCCCAAGGTGTTCTGGAGGGCAAGGGCAGCGGCGTGGGCCGAGGCCTCCGGGCTCCCGCCGAGAAGCTCCGTCACGGCCGCAGCGGCCATGGCGGCGGAAGCGCCGATCTCCGCCTGACACCCCCCGCTGGCCCCGGCGATGTGGATCACCCGGTTGATCATCTTGGCCACCCCACCCGCCAAGACCATGGGCATGAGGAGCTCCTCCTCGGGAATGCCCAGGTGGTCCGCCACCCCCAAAAGGGCCCCGGGCAGGGTGCCGGCGCTTCCTGCGGTGGGAGCGGCCACGATGCGCCCCATGCGGGCGTTCTCCTCGTTCACCGCCATGGCGTAGGCCTGGACCCGTTTCAACAAGGGGTCCTTTAAGGGGTCTTCCGCCTCCCACAGGGTCTTGGCGTTCTTGCCCACCATTCCCGCTACGCTGGGGGCGTCCGAGGCAAGGCCCCGGCGGATGGAGTCCCGCATGATGGCAAGGCGCTCCGCCAGCTTGGCCAAAATGGCCTCGGGGGCTAGGCCGGTTTCCTCCACTTCCTCCTTGAGCACGTGTTCCGAAGCCCGGCCGGAAAGCTCCGCCAGGCGGTTGAGCGTGAGGGCCATGCCTCCAGTATAGTCTTGGGAAAGGTGCGCCTCCTCATCGCCGACGACCATCCCCTGTTCCGCCTTGGCCTGAGGGCGGGCCTCGAGGCCTTGGGCCTTGAGGTGGTGGCCGAGGCCCAAGACGGCCTCGAGGCCCTGGAAAAGACCCTGGCCCTTAGCCCCGAGGCCGTGTTGCTGGACCTAAAGCTTCCTGTCCTGGACGGGCTGGAGGTGACACGGCGGCTACGGGAAAGGGGCTACCGGGGCCTTCTCGCCCTCCTCACCACCTACCAGGAGCCGGCTCTGGTCAAGGAAGCCTGGTTGGCAGGGGCTGACGCCTACTTCTCCAAGGAGCTTTCCGCCCCCGAGCTAAAGCACCGCCTCCTTAAGGTGGCGCGGGGCGAGGAAAGGCTCACCCCCCCCGACCTGCCCCCCCTCACGCCCCGGGAGCTGGAGGTGCTTAGGCTCCTGGCCCAAGGGCTTTCCGCCAAGGAGGTGGCCCGCCTCCTCCACCTCTCCCCCGACACGGTGAAAGACCACCTGGAAAGCCTCTACGGCAAGCTCCAGGCTAAAAACCGGGTGGAGGCCCTGGAAAAGGCTCGAGCCCTGGGTTTTCTCACGTAAAAAAGAGGCGGCCAGGCCGCCCCCCAGAGCCAGACTCCCCTACTCCCCCGCCTCGCCTTGGGCCTCGGCGGCCTGTGCTGCCTCCTTAGCCGCCCTGGCCCGCTCCTGATCCTGGCCGATCCGCTTGCGGTCGGCCCGGAGCTTGCGCCGGATCTCCCTTTCGGAAAGCTCGCGGATGAAGTAGAGCTTGGCCCGCCGGGCCCGGCCCCGCTGCACGATCTCCACCTTCTCGATCAAGGGGGAGCTCATGGGGAAGATGCGCTCCACCCCCACCCCGTAGCTCACCTTGCGCACGGTGAAGCTGGAGTTGTAGCCGTTCCGCTTGATCTTGATGACGATGCCCTCAAAGTTCTGGATACGGGTGCGGTTGCCTTCCTTCACCCGGTAGGCCACCCGCACGGTGTCGCCCGGACGGAACTCGGGCAGGTCGGTGCGGGCGTAGCGGGACTCCACCACCTTTAGAAGCGCTCCTCGGTTCATGCTTGGCCTCCCGTCCCAGAGGAACCCTTCAAGGGTTCGTGGGCAACAGCCTCTAGTCTATTCCTCCCGGTCCAGTTCCGCAAGCCAGGCCGCCTCCAACGCCCCAAGCCTCGCCTGGCGCACCAATTCGGGCCTAAGGAGAAGGGTGCGCCGCAAAGCCTCCCGCCGACGCCACCTTTCCACCTCCTGGTGATGGCCGGTCAGGAGCACCTCGGGCACCCTAAGCCCTCGGAACTCCGGGGGACGGGTGTACTGAGGATAGTCCAAAAGGCCCCGCACAAAGGAATCCTCCCGGTGGCTCTCTGGGTCGCCGATGACCCCGGGAACCAGACGGGCCGTGGCCTCCAAAACCGCCAAGGCCGCCACCTCCCCCCCCATGAGGACGTAGTCCCCGATGGAAAGGGTGCGGGTGACAAAGGCCTCCACCCGGGCATCAAACCCCTCGTAGCGGCCCGAAAGGAGGACCACATGGGACTTAAGCACCAGCTCCTCCGCCACCTTCTGGGTAAAAGGCTCCCCCGCCGGGCTCAGGAGGATGACCTCGTCGGCAGGGAGAACCGACTCCAGGGCGGCCACGGCCACGTCGGGCCGGATCACCATCCCCGCCCCGCCCCCGTAGGGGGTGTCGTCCACGCTCCGGTGCCGCCCCAGGCCAAAGGCCCTGAGGTCCACCACCTCCACCGCCAGGAGCCCTCGCCCTATCGCCTTACCCATAAGGGATTCCCGGAGCCATGGCCGCAACAACTCGGGGAAAAGGGAGATGAGGGTGTAGCGCATAGCCCTCTAGGCCTTGGCGGCGGAAATATCCTGGCGGGTAAGGATCCCCTCTAAAGCCAAGCGCAACGACCGCTCTAGCTCCACGCCAAGGTCGCGATGGGGCGTGTAGGCCGCCCACCGCAAAGCGGCCAGAAAGTACAAATCGGCCAGGGTCCGCCCCATCCGCTCCAAAGAAAGATCCCGCCGCACAATTCCTTTCTCCTGCAAAGGACGCAACACCTCGGCGATCAGATCCCCTAAAGGTAGCGCCTCAAAAGCAGCCCGCGCCCGTACTGGGTCCGGATTGAGAAGCTCGTAAAGAAGCGGCAACAAAAGCCCTTTCTCTTCTTTGGTGTACTGCGCCAGTTCGCTGAACAAGCGGTAAAGGACCTCCAGAGGGTCCATGCCTTGAGCAAGGTAACGGCGCACCTCTGCTTTTGCGTATTCCAGAAGTTGGGCACCATACTCTAACAGCACCGCTTCCTTGTAGGGGAAGTAGTTGAAAAAGGTGCCCCGGGAAACGTGCGCGGCCTTGGCGATGTCCGTGGCGGTGGTTTCCTGGAAGCCCCGCTCCCGAAATAGCTTCATGGCCGCCTGGAAGATCCGGTCCCGGCGGCGCTTCTTCTGGTACTCCCGGACGGACATGGGTTTAGTGTATCTTAGTCCAAACTCAAAGCACAACCGCTTTCTGAGCCCAGTCTTCCATGGCCCGGAGCAGGGCCAGGCCCCCTTGGGAGGTGTACACCCGGCCCGCCCGGTGGAACGCCTCTTCCCTCACCCGGTAACCCATCCGCACCAAGTCCTGGGCCACCTCCTCCCCCGCCGCCACCTCGAGGGGAAGCCTTCCCGCCTCGGCCAAAAAGAGGTGGGCGTTAAAGCCCACGAACACCGCCTCCACCTCCTCCCATACCTCTTCCAAAAAGGCCAGCCAGGCTGGGTCCTGGGCCAGACGCTTGGGCCGCTTGGCCCCCGGGATAAGGAGGGCCGTGGGCTTCGGAGCGGCCGGGAAGGCGTAGGTGGGGGTCCAGACCGACCCAGCAAGCCCCGGGGTGCCCTTCCTGCCCTTGGCCGCGGTGTAGGCGGGGACCCCCAAAAGGCGGGCCGCCTCGAGGCCAAGAGCGGCCTCCAGCTCGGAAAACTCGGGAAGGAGCAGTACGGCAAGCACCCTAAGCCATTATGGCAGAAGGCGGAAAAGGAGCCGGGCCGCCTCGCCCCGGCTCACCCCCCCTTCCCCCGGCCAGGGCGGCTCCCCCAAGGCCTGCAGGACCTGATTGAGAAGGGGGCGCCGCAAGGGCTTTTGCAGTTCCTCGCGGTAGAGCTCGCGGGCCTTAAGCACCACCCGCAGCCGCTCCTCGGGCCCCTTGGCCCGGTAATAGTGCTCCAGGTTGGCCAGGAAGTCGCCGAGCAGGATGGGCTCCGCAAGCCCCAAGGTGCCCTTCAGGTAGTAGGGACCGGCGAACAGCCCCCGCCTCAGGAGGCTCACCGCCTCCCGGTAACCGGGCCGGTCCGCTTCCACCCGGCCCCGCTCCCGGGAGGAAAGCCGGGCGCCCCGCTCCAGGAGGCGCCTGCGCAGGGCCTCGAGGGCAGCGGGGCTTGCGGCTAGCTCCTGGAAAGTTCCCAAGGGCACCCGCTCCAGCCCCGCCTGGGGCGCAAGGCGCAACAAGGCCGCCGCCACCCCCGCTGCCTCCCCCAGGGCCATCTGCAAGGGCACCACCCGGGCGGAGAAAGCGGCCACGCTGTCGAACCCCGCCGCCTGGGAAACCACCAGCAGGTTGGCCACCTCCCGCGGCACCAAGGTGCGGAAGGGCACCCCGTAGGGCGCCGGGGTCCCAAGGAGGTAAGGGGTTTCCCCAGGAAAATAGGCCTGGCCGTCCAATGGGTAGCCGCCCAAGGCCACGGCATCGGGGAAATCCTTGCCCAGGAGAACCTCCTCGGCCCGTAAGCGGTAAAGGGCCTGGAGGTGGCGGCTTTCCCGGAGGTAGAGCGCTGGGGCCACATCGGCCAGGCGGGCGGTGCCGAAGACCAGGGGGTCTTTCTCCCGGAAGAAGGCCACCACCCGCTCCGCCTCCAAGGCCGCCTCCTGCCGCTTGCGTTCCAGCTCCGAGGGGTCCAAGCCCTCGAGGCCAAAAAGGAGAAGGGCGTTGACCAGGAGGCTCCCGTCGTCCTGGCGGGACAGGTTGAGGCCCCTCAGGGCGTAACGGCCAGGGTCGGAAGGGGTATACCCCCGCGCCAGCTCGGCAAAACCCCAGCCGCTCCGACCCCAAGCCCCCGCCCCCGTGCGCCGCACCTGCCCCTCGTAGTTGAGGGCCAAGAAGACCACCCCCCAAGGCACCCCCTCCAGGCGGAAGACCAAGGTGGCGGCCATGGAGCGGCGGTCCAGCCCCGTGTCCTCCCGCCCCAGGGTGAAGGAAGCCCCGGCGCGAAACGCCAGCTCAGCGGTGTCGCTGGCGTCCAGGAAGTAGGGGGCCTGGTAGGCGGCCCTCGGGGTCCTTAGGAGAACGAGGCGGGCCCCCTCCACCTCCACGGCGTCCAGGGGCTCCTCCAGGCGCACCTCCACCCCTGCTTGGCGCAGCATGCCCCCAAAGACCTCCTCCGCCCGCTTCACGTCAAAGGAGGGCTCTCCCCCCACCCGGCGGTAAAACTCCCGGAAAAGCCCCCCTTGCAACAACCCGTCCCCGTCCTTGGCCACGTCCAAGGTGGCAAGCCACCCTTGGGTGAGGACGCCCCCTACCCCCCGGCCCGGCTCCACCAGGGCCACCTTAAGCCCCTCCTGGGCCGCAGCCACCGCCGCCGCCACCCCTTGAGGGGTGGCCCCGTAAACCACCAGGTCGTACTGGGCCCAAGCGAGGCCCAAGAGGATCACCCAGGCGATCCATCTAGGCATGGTCCGTGAGCGGGAAGCCGCAGGCAAGGGTTTAGGGAAGCGTGCGCTTGGCCTCCTGGTATTCCGCCACCAGGCGGGCCACCACCTCCTTGGCCGAGGGGATATCCCGGATGAAGGCCACCCCATGCCCGGCGGAGTACACCTCCTTCCAGGCCTTCCCCCCACCTTGGCGGAAGCGTTCCAAGGATTCTTTGAGGAAGTTGGCGGGTACCCCCGTGACCTCCGGGGTGTACTGGATGTCCTCCGGGGTGGCCCGCAAGAGGGCCTCCTTGTACTCCAAGGGCGCCTCCGACTCCAGGGTAGCGATGAAACGGGTGCCGATATAGGCCCCATCCCCCAGGGCCAGGGCGGCCAGGAGCTGCCTACCCGTGGCGATGCCGCCAGCGATGAGCACGGGTACTTCGAGCTCCTCGCGAAGCCAAGGCCCCAGGACAAAGGGGCTTACCCCCCCGGCGTGCCCCCCCGCCCCCGCGGCCACGGCCACCAAGGCGTCCGCCCCCACCTCCACCGCCTTCTTGCCGTGCCGCAGGCCCACCACGTCGCACCAGACCACGCCCCCGTAGGCCTTCACCCTTTCCACCACCCTCGAGGGGTCCCCCAAGGAGGTGACCACCAGGGGCACCTTGCGCTCCGCCACCGCCTCGAGGTCCTCCTCCAGGCGGGGGTTATCCTTCAGGATGAGGTTCACCCCGAAGGGCACCCCTTGGGGAAAGGTTTCCAGAAACTCTCGGAAAGCGGCGTGGGTGCGGAAGTTGAGGCTAGGAATGACCCCGATGGCCCCCGCCTCGGCCACGGCCAGAAGGAGCCTGGCCCCAGACACCAGGAACATGGGCGCAGCCACGATGGGGTAACGGATGCCCAGCATCCTCGTGATGGCGGTCTCCATGGGGGCGATTTTACCCGGTTCAAGGATAATGGGCGGGTGGAACCGGAGCGCTCCTTGCGGCTATCCATCCTGGAAGGCACCCTGGCCGTCCTGTTCCTCTACTGGAGCACGGGGGTCCTGATTACGGGCTACGCCCTGGCCTTGGGGGCGTCCCCCTTGGCCTTGGCCCTTTTGGGAGCCTTGCCCTTTTTGGCCCAGCTCACGGCTCCCCTGGCCCTTTTCTTGCGAGGAAGCCGCAAGGCGTTGACGGTGCGCCTCAACCTGGCCTCCCGCCTCCTCTTTTTGCCCACCCTCCTAGCTCCCCTGCTGCCCGAGGGGCTTAGGATCCCGGCCCTCCTCCTCTTCGCCGGGGCCTCCCAGCTCCTAGCCGCCCCCGTGGGGGTGCTCTGGCTTTCCTGGATGGCCGACTTGGTGCCCCCAGAGCGGCGGGGCCGCTACTTCGGCCTCAGGAATGCCCTTTTGGGCCTGGTGGGCACCGTGGGGAACCTCCTTGGGGGTCTGGTGGCCGATACCCTCCCCCCTCCCACGGGGTACCAGGCGGTGCTGCTCCTCGGCGTGGGGGCGGGGCTCTTGTCGGTCCTGGTCCTGCGGCTGCAAAAGGAGCCCCCGCTGGCCCCCGCACCCCCACCCCAAGCCGCCATGCGGGCCGCCTTGGAGGACCGGGCTTACCGGAACTACCTGGCCTTGGTCTTCCTCTGGTACGGGGCGGTGATGGTGGGGGGGCCCTTCGTGGTGCCCTACTTCGTCAAGGTGGGCGGGTTTTCCATGACCGAGGTGGGGCTGTGGACGCTGATCTCCGCCACCTCCGGGCTTCTTTTCGGGCCCCTGTGGGGCCGCATGGCGGACGGGGCGGGGCACGGGGTGGTGGTCTTTCGGGCCGGGATGGTGGGGGCCGCCATGCCTGTCCTTTGGCTTTTGGGCACGGAGGCTTTTCCCTGGCCCATCTGGCTTTCCGCCGTGGTCGACGCCCTGGCCTGGAGCGGCCTCGGCACAGCCTTGGTCAACGCCGCCTTGGCCCGGGCCCCCGAGGAGGCGCGAAGCGGCTACCTGGCCTTCTTCTGGCTGGCCTTGGGGCTTGGCGGGCTTGCGGGAAGCCTCCTGGGTGGCGGCCTCGCCAGCCTGGGCCTGGGCCCAAGCCCCTACCACCTGCCCATCCTCGCCTCCCTGGGCCTACGGCTTCTCGTGGCCTTGCGCTTCCGCGGGCTCTAGGCCCTTCCTTTGCATCTCCCCCCACACCCCCCGCTTGCGCCACACCTGGAAGGTGGCGAAAAAGCGCTCCAGGGCGAGGAGCTGGCGGTAGCCCAAGGCCTCGAGGATCCCCAAAAGGAGAAGCCAAAGCCTATCCCTTAGCCGCGGGTACCGCTTGAGGAGCAGGGTTTCCATCCCCACGGCCAGGTGGGAAAGGAGCACCCCGTACCCCACGGCCAAGGCTAGGAAAAGCACCCCCACCTCGGCGTTCAAGAGGCCCAACAGCCAAAACAAAGGGAAGAGGAGATAGCCCAAAACCTCCACCACCGGCCCCAACGCCTCAAAGAGGAAAAAGTAGGGCATGGCCACCAGACCAAGCCGCCCATACCGAGGGTTGAAGAGCATGGCCCGGTGCGTCCAAAGCACCTCCCAAAGCCCCCGGTGCCAACGGTTGCGCTGTTTGCGCAAGGTGGCTAGGTCCACCGGCACCTCGGTGTAGCAAATGGGGTCTGGGGTGTAGAGGATGCGGTAATCCCGCCCCTCCTCCCGGGCCCGGCGGTGGAGGCGCACCACCAGCTCCATGTCCTCCCCCACGGTGTCCGTGCGGTAGCCCCCCACCCGGATCACCTCCTCCCGGCGGAAGACCCCAAAGGCCCCAGAGATGATAAGGAGGGCATTCATGGCGCTCCAGCCGGCGCGACCCATGAAAAAGGCCCGGGCGTACTCGATCACCTGCATCTTCTCCAGGAAGCCCCGAGGTAGCCGCATCTCCCGCACCACCCCGCCCCGCACCACCGCTCCATTCAAGGGCCTGATGGTGCCCCCCACGGCCAGGACCCTATCCTCCTCCAGGAAAAGCCGGCTCGCCCGGAGGAGAGCCTGGGCGTCCAGGAGGCTATCGGCGTCCACGGCGCAAAAGAGGGGGTAGCGGGCGAAGTTGAGCCCGGCGTTTAAGGCGTCCGCCTTGCCCCCGTTTTCCTTGTCCACCACCAGGAGGTTGGGGTAAAGGAGGGAGCGGTACACCGCCCGTACCGGCTTGCTAGGAAGCGCCCGGCGATACACCCAGCTCACCTCCACCAGGCGGAAGGCTTCCTTCAGGACCTCCAGGGTCCTATCCTTAGGCCCGTCCGCCACCACGATTACCTCGAACTCCGGGTAGTGGAGGGCGAGGAAGGAGCGCACGGAGGCGGCGATGGTCTTCTCCTCGTTATAGGTGGGCACCAGGATGGAAACCGGGAGATAAGCCTCCCGCTCCAAAAGGTCCTTCAGGGCCAGCTCGGATAGCTCGTGAACGTAGCGGGCCACCATGGCAAGGCCCGTCAGGGCGAAGTAGGCGTAAAGGAGGTTCAAGAGGGCGAAGTAGTAGAGGACGAAGACCTGGTAAGCGAACAGGAGCCAAAGAAATGCCTCCATCACGCCTCCGCCACCTGTTTGGCCATATCCCGGCCGTAGGGGTCCGGGTGGGCTTCGGCGGCCTGGCGCAGGAGGGCGGGGTCTAAGGCCTTCAGGGCCTCCGCCGCCCCGCGGCGCACGTAAAAGGAAGGGTCGGAAAGGGCCTTCCATAGGGCTCTCCGGGCCAAGGCCCCCCCGAGAAGGGGAAGGAGGCGCACCGCCTGAAGGCGCAAGAACTCCTCCTCCGCCCCCAAGGCGGCCAGCACCGCTTCCTCGTGCCCCAAAGGAGGGTATTCCAGGCGCCAAAGGGCCCGCATGGCCGCGGCCCGCACCTCGGGGTCGGGGTGCTGGAGAAACCCCAGGACTCCTTCGGCCAGGCCGTGGAGCTTAAGCCGGCCCAGGGCCTCCAAGGCCGCCCACACCTCCTCCCTCCCCCCCTCCCGCAAAAGGCGCCGCACCACCGGCTCGGCGCGGTCCTCCAAAAGGAGGAGGACTTCCAAAAGCGCCCCTCTAGGCAACACTGCCCGCAACAGGGTCTCCGCCAAGGCCTCCAGGTCCTCCTCCCTCGCCAGGCGGGCCGCGGCCCGGGCCGCCGCCAGGCGCAACAGGGGGTCCTGGTGGGCCAAGTAGGGGCGGATGAGGGGGAAGGCCTCGGGCAGCCGGGCCTGGGCCAGGGCGTCCAGGGCCTCGAGGCGGCGGGCCCGGAAAGCCAGGGGGCTCTTTAGGGCCCTTTCCCAACGGGGTAGGCCCAAGCGGAGCCAAGGGAGGAGGGCCTGGGCCAGGTCCCCTTCCAGGCTCTCCCGCAAGGCCAGAAGGGCGGCGCAGGCCTCCTTAGGCCAAGGGAGGGGAGGCGGGGGCTCTCCCGCCAGGAGGGCCTGGGCGAACCGCTCCAGGTACTCTTCCCTCAGCCTCTCCTCCTTCCCTTCCCGCCAGGCGGTGTAGGCGTGGTAGCCGAGGACATAGGCCCCCAAGAGGACCAGGGCCAGCCCCGTAAGGGCGAGGCCGAGGAGGAGGGTGCCCACCGTCTCCCCGTACCCCAGGAGGCGGAAGAGGCGGGCGGTGAAGGCCAGGACCACATACCCCAAGGCCAGGGCCTCGAGGAGGACCACCAGGAGGACCACCAGGGCGTAAATCCCCTCACCGGACCGCCACATACCGCCCCAAGCGAAGGACGAGCTCCTTTGGGCTAAAGGGTTTGGTGAGGTAGTCCTGCGCCCCGGCCCGCAGGGCCTCCAGCACGTGGTGCTCCTGCTTTAGGCCCGAGAGGACCAACACCGGGGTTGCCTTCCCCAGGGTCTGGCGCAGATGGCGCAGGAGGTCCAAGCCAAACCCCCCAGGCAGGTTGAGGTCCAGGAGGATGGCGTCCCAGTCCTCCCCCAAGGCCGCCAGGGCCGCCGCATAGTCCCGGGCCAAATGGGGGGTCCACCCCTCGCGCCTTAAGGCCAGCTCCAGGACCTTGGCCACGGCGGGGTCATCCTCCACCACCAAAACCCGGGCCACGGGGACCATTTTATTCCCGAGAAAGGCGCTCCAGAAGGGCCCGCACCTCGGGTTCGGGGTTGCGGCGAAGCTCCGCCTCGAGGAGGCGCCTCGCCTCCTCCCTCCTCCCCTCCTCCAAAAGGGCCTTAGCCAAGGTGAAGCGGGCCAAGGGATAGTCGGGCTTGAGGGAAAGCACCTGCCGGGCGAGAAGCTCCGCCTCCTTGGCCCGCCCTAGGGCCAACACCACCTCGGCGAGCCCCCAGCGGGCGTCCAGGTTGCCGGGGTCTTGGGCCAGCACCTTGCGGTAGCTCTCCTCCGCCTCGGCGTAGCGGCCCATGTGGTAGAGAAGCCGCCCGTAGCGCACCCGGATGTCGGGGCTATCCAGAAGGGCCAAGGCCCTCTCGTAAAGGGGCTTGGCCTCTGCGTGGCGGCCTTGCAGGTAGAGGGCGAAGGCCAGCTCCCCCAAGGCCTCGGCGTCGTCGGGGAAAGCCTCCACCGCCCGCCTCAAGAAGGCCTCCGCCCCCCTAGGGTCATGGGGCAGGCGCCGTTTCCCTTGGTAGAAGCTATACCGCTCCCGGAAGGGCACCGGGTCCGAGGGGTAGCCCAAAAGCCCCGCCTCGTCCAGGGCGAAGGCCCGCACCTGGCTCACCCGGTCCGCCTGGGGCGTGTAGCGGAAAGCACCGGGGGAAGGGGCGGAAAGGACCACCCGTTCCCCGCTTCGCACCTCCACCCAAAACCCCTTAGCCCCCTCAGGGCCCAGGAGGCGGAAGACCACCCCGCCTTCCTCCCCCAGTACCGGCCGCACCAGGGGGGCAGGGAGGAGCTTCCGCCGCACCCCCGTGCCCAAGACCGCTCCCTCCCCGGCAGGCAGGCGCTCCCGCCCCAGGGCCAGGCGGCCCCGGTAGAGGGAAACGCGGGCCCCCTCCTCCCGCAGGAGGCGCAGGTGGGTACCCGTGGGCCTCAGCTCCCCTTCGGGGGTGACAAGGGTGAGGCCCGCGTTTCCCTCCCGCACCGCCTCCACCCCGCCCCGCTCCAAGGCCACCCGGAGCCTCTCCCCCCCGCCCCAAAGGCTCCGCCAGCGCCGGGCCTCCCCGTGGGCATCGGGGCTAAAGGCGAGCTCAAGCCCTTTCAGGCGCACCACCTCCCCCGCGGGCATCTCCCCAAAGGCCCGGGAGCCCAAGGGGGCGGGGTAGATGGGAAGCCGGGCCAGGGCGATCACCGCCACCAGGAGCAACAAAAGCCGCCCCACCGGGGCCCGCTGCCCAGGACGGGGCCGGGGAAGGAGGAGGAGGAAGGTGCTTCCCCGGCCCAGGCGGCTCTTTAGGCGCACCTCCCCCCCGTGGGCCTCGAGGACCCGCTTCACCAGGGCAAGCCCCAGCCCCGTCCCCTCCGCCTCCCCCCGGGTGGAGGCCCGATAGAAGGGTTCAAAGACCCTCTCCGCCTCCTCCTTGGGGATGCCGGGCCCCGTATCGCTAATGGCGATCCCGCAACGGTCCGGGCCCAAAAGGAGCCTTACGGAAACCCGCCCCCCCTCCGGGGTGTACTTGACGGCGTTGTTGAGAACGTTGAGGAGGGCTTGGTAAAGCCAGTCCCGGTCCCCATACACCCAAGCCTCCCGCCGGGGAAGGGAAAGGCGAAGGGCAATGCCCTTCCTCCGCGCCAAGGGACGCACCTCCTCCACCGCCTGGAGGAGCAGGGCCTTCAGGTCCACCCGCTCGGCCTTAAGCCGCACCCCTTGGCCCAGGCTCAGGTACTCCTGGGCCCGCTGCAGGAGGTCCTGGATGCGCCGGGCGGAGCGCTCGGCGATCTCCAAGAGCTCCTTGGCCTCTGCAGGAAGCCCCTCGGTTTCCCGGGTAAGCTCCAAAGCGCCCAAGACGCTCATCAAGGGGTTCTTGATCTCGTGAAGGAGCAGGCGAAGGAGCCTTTGGGTCTCCCCCTGGGTCCGGAGAAGGGCAAGCTCCCGCTCGCGAAGGACCAAGACCTCGCGAAAAGCCCTAAGGAGGAGGCGGAGGGCCTCCTGGAGCTCTTTGGAAGGGGGCTTTCCCTCCCAGTAAAGGGCAAGCTCCCCCTCCTCCCAAAGCTTTTCCCCCCTTAAGGGGGGCTCAGGCAACACCTCTCCCCGGAAGACCACCCGCACCGGGTAGCGACGGAGGAGTTCCGCCAAAAAGCCCAACTCCGCAGGAGGGTGCTGTCGGAGCATCACCCTGAGCGTAACCCAAGGTTTTGAAAGGGATGCGAAACCCCTAGGGCTTAGGGGCCATAACCACCAGGAGAAGGGCGGGGCTCGCGGACTCGTTCCGCACCCCGTGGGGCTTGCCCGCTGGGGCCAGAACCGCCATCCCCGGGGCCAAAAGGGCCTCTTCTTCTCCCACCTGCACCACCACCTCCCCCTCCAGAACGAAGTAGACCTTGTCCGCCCCCTCGTGGGCGTGCACCCTCTGGGCCTGGCCAGGAAGGAGGGCGTACAGGTCGTAGAACATATAGGGCGACTCAAAGACCGGGATCTTGGCCATCTTCTCCTGGCTATAGCGGGCCAGGCGCTTAAGGTCGCGGATCTCCATGGATGCAGTTTAACGGGAAAACGGAGGGGAGGCTTTTCCCCTCCGGTCCCCAAGCGCAACGCTTAGAAGCGGTCAAAGAGGATTTCCCGCTTCACCTCCTCAATAAGCTGGGTGACGGGGATCTCCCGGGGACAGGCCTCGGTGCAGTTGTAGGCGGTGCGGCACCGCCACACCCCGCTTCCCGAGCCCAGGGCCTTGAAGCGCTCCCGTTTGCCCCGGTCGCGGGAGTCAAAGATAAAGCGGTGGGCCTGGACGATGGCGGCCGGACCGATGTAGGTGCCGTTCACCCAGAAGACGGGGCAGCTGGTGGTGCAGCTGGCACAGAGGATGCACTTGGTGCCCTGATCGAAGCGCTCCCGTTCCTCAGGGGACTGGAGGCGTTCCCTCTGGGGCGGGGGCTCCTCGTTGATGAGGAAAGGCTTCACCGCCCGGTAGGCGGCGAAGAAGGGCTCCATGTCCACGATGAGGTCCTTCTCCACCGGTAGACCCCGGATGGGCTCCACGGTGATGACGCTGCCCAAGTCCTTCACCAGGGTCTTGCAGGCCAGGCGGTTCCGGCCGTTGATGAGCATGGCATCCGAGCCACAGATGCCGTGGCCGCAGCTACGGCGGAAGGCCAGGGTGCCGTCTTGGTCCCACTTGACCTTGTGCAGGAGGTCCAAGACCCGGTCCCAAGGCTCGGCCTCCACCTGGTAGGTTTGCCAGCGGGGCTTGGAGTCCTTGGCGGGGTCAAAGCGGAGGATCTTCAGGGTGACCTGCATGGGCGCCTCCTAGTAGGTGCGGGCCTTAGGCTCAAAGCGGCCCAGGACCACGGGCTTGTAGCGGAAGGCCACCTTGCCGTCTGCCACCTTGTAGGCCAGGGTGTGCTTGAGCCAGTTCTGGTCGTCCCGCTCGGGGTAGTCCTCCCGGGCGTGGGCTCCCCGGGACTCCGTGCGGTTCAGGGCGGAGTGGACCAAGGCCTCGGAGACCTCGAGGAGGTACCCGAGCTCCAAAGCCTCCACCAGCTCGGTGTTGTAAGCGTCCCCCTTGTCGTCGATGGCGATCCTCTTGTAGCGGTCCATGAGCTCCTTGAGGATCTCCACCTGCTTCTGCAAAAGCTCCCCGGTGCGGAACACAGAGGCGTGGTCCATCATGGACTGCTGCAACTCGGCCCTTAGCGCGGCCACCTTCTCCTTGCCCGTGGAGTTCTTGATCTGCTCAATGCGCTCCCGGCTTGGGCCCAGGTGCTCCTCGGTGAGCTCGTGGTAGTCGGCGTCCTTGGCGAAGCGGGCGGCGTGGATCCCGGCCCGGCGGCCGAAGACCACCAGGTCCCCCAAGGAGTTGGTGCCCAGGCGGTTCGCCCCGTGCAGGCTCACGCAGGCCGCCTCCCCGGCGGCGTAGAGCCCGGGAACCACGGTGTTCTTCTCGTCCTGGATCACCTGGCCCCACAAGGTGGTGGGGATCCCCCCCATGGCGTAGTGGGCCGTGGGCATCACCGGAACCGGCTCCTTCAAGGGGTCCACCCCCAGGTAGATGCGGCTGAACTCGGTGATGTCGGGGAGCTTTTTCTCGATGACCTCGGGGGGCAGGTGGGTGAGGTCCAACAGCACGTGGTCCTTCTTGGGTCCCACCCCGCGCCCTTCCCGCACCTCCAGGTACATGGCCCGGGAAACCATGTCCCTCGGGGCCAGGTCCTTGATGGTGGGGGCGTAGCGCTCCATGAAGCGCTCGCCCAGGGCATTGCGCAAAATCCCCCCCTCGCCCCGCGCCCCCTCGGTGAGGAGGATGCCCAAGGGGTAAAGCCCCGTGGGATGGAACTGGTAGAACTCCATGTCCTCCAGGGGCAGGCCCTTGCGGTAGAGGATGGCCTGCAGGTCCCCCGTGAGGGTGTAGGCGTTGGAGGTCACCTTGTAGATGCGGCCAAACCCCCCGGAGGCGATGACGATGGCCTTGGCCTGGAAGAGGTGGAGCTCCCCCGTGGCCAGCTCCAGGGCCACCAGGCCCTTGGCCACCCCGTCCTCGAGGATCACGTCGGTGACGTGGAACTCGTTGTAGAAGGTGATGTTGTGCTTAACGCACTGCTGGTAGAGGGTCTGGAGGATCATGTGCCCGGTGCGGTCGGCGGCGTGGGCCGCCCGGTGCACCGGGGCCTTGCCCCAGTCCTTGGTGTGCCCACCGAAGCGGCGCTGGGCGATCTTGCCGTTGGGGAGGCGATCAAAGGGAAGGCCCATGTGCTCTAGCTCGATCACCGCCTCGATGACCTCCTTGGCGAAGACCTCGGCGGCGTCTTGGTCGGTGAGGTAGTCTCCCCCCTTGACCGTATCGAACATGTGCCATTCCCAGTGGTCCTCCTCCACGTTGCCCAAGGCCGCCCCTATCCCCCCTTGGGCCGCCCCCGTGTGGCTCCGGGTGGGATAGAGCTTGCTGACCACCGCCACGTCGGCGCCTTCCCTGGCCGCATAAAGGGCGGTGGCGAGGCCCGCCCCGCCCGCCCCCACCACGATGACCTCGTGTCTGTGCGCCATACTAGTTCACCCCAAAATCGTGGTTGAACAGGCTCAGGCTCCCCAGGAAGAAGAGGAAAGCGAGGAGGCCGTACAGCACCACCTTGGTCCAAAAGCGCTTGGCCGGGTGGCGGATCCAGTCGTCCAACACGTAGCGAAGCCCGTTGCCCCCGTGCAGGAGGGCCAGGGCTAGGATAAGCCAGTCATAGACCTTCCAGGTGGTCTGGGAAAGTCTCTTGGCCACGTACTCGTAGTCGATGCTGTTGAGGTCGGTCATCACGGAGTTCATCCACATGTGGCCGATGAGCAAGAAGACCAAGACCACCCCGGAGATGCGCATGAAGACCCACCAGTAAAGCTCCAAGTTGGTGGTGGCCTCGAGCCGGGCCTCTTGGTAGCGCTTGGACTTAATCGCCATGGCCCCCTCCCAGGATGCCACCGCCAATCTTCACCAAGAAGGGCAGGTAGAAGAGGACGAAGAGCACCCACACGGCGTACCAAAGTTGCCGCTGGTAGCGCACCCCCCAGGCGGTGAAGTCCATGAGGATGATCCTAAGCCCGTTGAAGCCGTGGTAGAGCACCCCGGCGATGAGGAACAAAAGCCCCACCTGGAACACGGGCTGGTGATAGAACTTCATGAGGGTGTTGGACACCTCCGGCCCCCACATGGCGCTGGCGATGTTGGCCACGTGGAGCATGAGGAAGACCAGGATGCCCAGGCCCGAGATCCGGTGCAGGTAAAACGCCCACTGCCCTTCTCTTCCCCTGTACATGGCACCTCCTTGCCGGGGTTATCATACACCCTCCTCCTCGCCCGGTGCGTCGGGAAGGGAACACTCCCATTTCCATACCCCTATCCCGTATAGGAGGCGGGAAGGGAACGTATCTCCCCCCAGGCCCCCTGGGCCTCGAGGCCCCGGCGACATCCCCCCAGGGGAAAGCCGGGGTTTTTCCGCCCGGGAACGAGGTATTGACAGGGGGGGGAGGGGGGGGCATAATGGGGGGCGTGCCGCGGGGAATACCCCGGGGGGCACGGGAAGGAGGTGGTCAGGGTGGAACTCTTCGGATTCGGTCCGCATCTCATGGTGGACGGGTACGACGCCAACCCCGCAAAGCTCCAGGACGCCGAGCTGGTGCGCCGCGTTCTGGACGAGCTCCCCGAGGAGATGGAAATGACCAAGGTGCTTCCCCCCTTCGTCTACAGCTACGGGCCCAACGGGGAAGAAGGGGTGACGGGGGTGGTGATCATCGCCGAAAGCCACATCGCCATCCACACCTTCCCCAAGAAGCGCTTCCTTTCCATCGACATCTTCTCCTGCAAGGCCTTTGACATGGCCAAGGCCCTGAAAAAGCTGGCCGAGGTCTTTGAGATCGGCCGCTACGAAACCTACATGATCCACCGGGGCAAGGAGTTCCCCAAGGACCCCGAGCTGGCCCGCAAGATCGTCCTGGGCGAGCGGGAGTACTTGGAGGCCCGCCTTAGCTAGCGGACCCACCCCCTTCCCCGGGCGTGCCCGGGGCTTTTCATTTCTGACTCATGTTTCCTGCCTAGCCTTGGTAAAGGAGGCTTAGGTATGGTGCGCAAGTGGGTTCTCTTGGCGGTCTCCCTCTTGGGGTTGGCCCTGGCCCAAGGTTTCCGGGGCCTGTCCCTGGGCACTCCTTACCCCGAGATGGGGGTGCAGCCCGGGGAAAGCGTGAACCTGACCCTCACCCTGAAGAACCACGGCCTACCCCCAGGGGTGGTGCGGCTTTCCTTAGCTGAGGTGCCTCAGGGTTGGCAGGCAAGCCTCATCGGGGGCGGGCGGTTGGTGCGGGCCGTCTACTTGGCCCCCGATGGGGAGGCCACCCTCACCCTCCGCCTCCAGCCTCCCAGGGAGGTGAAGGCAGGCACCTACCGCTTCCTGGTCCGGGCCGAGGGTCTTGGCCAGACGGCGAGCCTGCCCATCGCCCTGGTAGTGGGCCAGGGCTTGCCGCAACGGCTTAGCCTCGAGGCCGAACTCCCCGTGCTCAAAGGTCCCCCCACCAGCACCTTCCGTTACCGGGTGACCCTCAAGAACGAGTCCGATCGGGACCTTCTGGTTTCCCTGGAGTACGAGGCCCCTAAGGGCTTCCAGGTCACCTTCACCCCCGCCTTCGCCAGCCAGCAGGTGACCAGCCTGCCCATCAAGGCGGGGGAAAGCAAGGACCTAGACGTGGAGGTCTCCTTGCCCAAGGACACCAAGGCGGACACCTACGGCCTCACCTTGCGAGCGGTGGCGGGGGAGGCCAAGGCGGAGCTGGCCCTCACCCTGGAAGTCACGGGGCGGCCCGAGGTGCGCTTCACCACCAAGGAAGGAAGACTTTCCGGCCAGGTGGTGGCGGGCCGGGAGAACCCGGTGAAGCTCCTGGTGAAAAACGAGGGGAGCGCCCCCGCCAAGAACCTGTCCTTCAGCGCCATGGAGCCCTCGGGCTGGGAGGTGAAGTTCGAACCGGATAAGCTGGAGTCCCTGGACCCTGGCCAGGAACAGGAGATCACCGCCCGTATCAAGCCCTCCCCCAAGGCGGTCACCGGGGACTACATGGTGACCCTTTCCCTCTCGGGGGACGAGGGGGTTTCCGAGAGCCTGGACTACCGGGCCACCGTGGTTCGCTCCAGCCTCTGGGGCCTTGTGGGGGTGGGGATCATGGCGGTGGCCCTCCTGGTCCTGGGCTTCGCCGTGAACCGCTTTGGCCGGAGGTAGCATGACGGTTATCCAAACCCGCGGCCTCACCAAGCGCTACGGCCGGGTGGTGGCCGTGGAGGACCTGAACCTGGAGGTGGCGGAGGGGGAGGTCTTCGGCCTCCTGGGCCCCAACGGCTCGGGCAAGACCACCACCATCCTCATGCTTCTGGGCCTCACCGAGCCCACCGCCGGGGAAGCCCGGGTCTTGGGCCTGGACCCCATGCGGGAGCCCCTAAAGGTGAAGGCCAAGGTGGGCTACCTCCCCGACCAGGTGGGCTTCTACGGGGAGCTCACCGCCTGGGAAAACCTCCGCTACACCACAAGGCTCCTGGGCCTCTCCGAGGCCGAGGCCAAGGCCCGCATCGAGGAGGTCTTGCAGCGCATGGGGCTTTGGGAGGTCAAGGACCGCCGGGTTTCCGCCTTCAGCCGGGGCATGCGCCAGCGCCTGGGCCTGGCGGAAGTCCTCCTCAAAAAGCCCAAGGTGGCCATCCTGGACGAGCCCACCCTGGGCCTGGACCCCGAGGCCGCCCGGGAATTCTTGGCCCTCATCAAGGGCCTGAAGCAAGAGGGCATCACCGTGCTCCTTTCCAGCCACCTGCTACATCAGGTGCAGGAGATCTGCGACCGGGTGGGGCTATTCCACAAGGGACGGCTCGCCCTCTTAGGCACCGTGGAGGAGCTAGCTCAACGGGTGCTGGGGGGCGGGTACGAGATCCTGGTGGAGGCGAGCCCGGGCCTTGCCGAGGCCTTCGCCGCCTTGGACGGGGTGGCCAAGGTGGAAACGGGGGAAGGGCGTTACCGGGTCCTCGCCACCCGCGACCTCAGGCCCGAGCTGGCCCGCATCGCCGTGGCGCAGGGTAGCCTCTACGGCCTAGCCCTTCGCAAGCCCAGCTTGGACGAGGTCTACGCCCACTACTTCCAGGAGGTGGCCCATGCGGCGTGAAGGCTCACCCTGGACCGGTCTTTGGGCGGTTTTCTTCAAGGAGATGGCCGACCACCTCTCGGGGCTCAGGATGCGGATCCTGGAAGCCCTGATCCTCCTTTCCGCCCTGGCCGCCCTGTACACGGGCACCCAAACCTTGCGGCAGACCGTGGGGGAGGACCCCTACCTCTACCTCAAGCTCCTCACCACCGCCCAGGACCCCTTGCCCTCCTTCGTGGGCTTCCTCTCCTTCTTTGTCCCCCTGGCGGCCATCGCCTTAGCCTTCGACGCCGTGAACGGGGAGTATGCCCGGGGCACGCTTTCCCGCATCCTCTCCCAGCCTATCTACCGGGACGCCCTCCTCTTCGGCAAGTTCCTGGCGGGGCTTGGCACCTTGGCGGTCCTCCTCCTCGCCCTTTTCCTCCTGGTGGTGGGCCTTGGGCTCTTCACCCTGGGCGTGCCCCCAGAGGCGGAGGAGATGGCCCGGGCCTTCTTCTTCCTCCTGGCCACCTTGGCCTACGCTGGGGTCTGGCTCGCCCTAGGCCTTCTCTTCTCGGTGCTTTTCCGCCAGCCCGCCACCGCCGCCTTGGCCGCCATCGGGGTCTGGCTCTTCTTCGCCGTCTTCTTTCCCATCCTCACCGACCTGGCGGCGAATGCCCTTCTCCTCCAGGCCGACCCCTTTGACCCGGAAAGCCAGCTGAGGCAGGCCAACCTGGCCCTTTGGATCTCCCGGCTTTCCCCCAACACCCTCTACGCCGAAACCCTCACCGCCGTCCTCAACCCGGCGGTACGCTCCTTGGGACCCATCCTCATCACCCAGCTGGAAGGGGCGGTGCTCGGAACCCCCCTACCTCTGGGGCAAAGCCTCCTCCTCATCTGGCCCCAGCTCACCGGGCTCATGGCCCTGGTCATCCTCCTCTTCACCCTGGCCTACGTGGCCTTCCAGCGGCAGGAGGTGCGGGCCTAAAACGGGCCGTGGCTTCCGCCACGGCCCTTATTCCTCCAGCCACTCCGTGGCGTAGGCGCTGGTCTTGGGGATAACGCAGAGGAACTCCACGGGCTCCTCCCCCTCGTTCACGTAGGCGTGCGGGGTGTCGGGGGGGATGTAGACCGCCTGGCCCGCAGCCACCTCCCGCACCTCGTTCCCCAACAAGACCTTCATGCGCCCGGAGAGCACGTACTGCTCATGCTCTATGGTGGGGTGCTTGTGCTTGGGGATCCGCCCTCCCGGGAGGAGGGTGAACTTGCGGGTGATGAAGTGGGGCGCCCCGTCCTCAGGACCGATGAGGACCTGGATAAAGGCCTTCTCCCCCCGTTCCACGGGGCGGGCCTCCACGCTGGCCGCCTGCTTGACCACGGGCTTCATGCCGCCCATTGTAGCAAAAGGCCCTCTACTTCCTCGTCCGTGACCTCGCTGAAGTCCAGATAGTAGGCTCCCACGGCGGCGAAGTCAGGGGGCGTGGAAAGGGCCACCACCTCCGCCCGCTCCTTAAGCTTCTCCACCGCTTCCGGGCTGGCCACGGGCACCGCCACCACCACGCGCCTGGGGTTTTCCGCCAAGACCACGGAAAGGGCCGCCTCCATGCTAGCGCCGGTGGCGATGCCGTCATCCACCAACACCACGTCCCTTCCGGCCAGGGGCACCTTGGGGCGCACCTTGCGGTAGCGCTCCGCCCGCTTGCGGATCACGTCCTTTTGCCGGGCCGCCTCCCGCTCCAAATAGCTTCGGTCAGCAAACTGCAACGCATAGGGGCGGAGGATGAGCTCACCCCGTTCTCCCACCGCCCCCAAGGCGAACTCGGGGTTGCCGGGGGCCCCCACCTTGCGTACCAAGACCACGTCCAGCTCGCCCCCCAGGCGCCGGGCCACCTCGTCCGCCACCACCACCCCACCCCGGGGTATTCCCAAAACCACGGGGCGCTCTAAGCCCAGGGGTTGTAAGGCTTCAGCCAAGAGGGCTCCGGCGTGCCGGCGGTCACGGAAGCGCATAGGAAACCTCCGCTATCCATGCTACACCAGCCCATGCTCTTGAACGCGGTATAAAGTGTCTGGTAGCCTGTAGGGCAAAGGAGGGTAGCATGTCTGAAGTCGGCACGAAGCCCTGGCTGGCCCATTACGACCCCGGTGTACCGGCGGAAATAACGGTCCCGCCCATTCCCCTCTGGCGCTTTTTGGAGGATAGCGCCAAGCGCTTTCCCCAGAACGTGGCCTTGGAGTTCTTGGGGAAGACCCTAACCTATGGGGAAACCTGGGAGCTTGCCCGCCGCTTCGCCCAGGGGCTTATGGACCTGGGGGTGAAGCCAGGGGAGCGGGTGGCCATCATGCTCCCCAATACCCCGCAGTTTGTCCTGGCCTTCTTCGGCACCCTCCTGGCGGGGGGCGTGGGGGTGAACGTGAACCCCTTATACACCCCGAGGGAGCTTCGGCATCAACTTAAGGACGCAGGGGCGGAAACCCTGGTTATCCTGGACCACCTCCTCCCCCGCTTCCTCGAGGTGGAGAAGGAAACCCCGGTGAAGCGGGTGGTGGTCACCGGGATTAAGGACTTCCTCCCCTTTCCCAAAAACCTCCTCTACCCCTTGAAGGCCAAAAGGGACAAGCTCCCCCTGGGCTTCCCCAAGCGGGAAGGGTTTCACGCCTTCCTAGACCTCCTCAAGCGCCCCCCCGCCACGCCCCACGTGGCCGACCCTGAGGACCTGGCCCTGTTGCAGTACACGGGCGGCACCACGGGGGTCTCCAAGGGGGCCATGCTCACCCACCGCAACCTGGTGGCCAACGTCCTGCAGATCGACGCCTGGGACCCCACCTCGAGGGAACTCTTGGGCAAGGGGGTGATGCTGGGGGCCCTGCCCTTCTTCCACGTTTACGGCATGACCGTGGCCATGAACTACGGGCTCTTTTCCGGCTACAAGATCGTCCTTTTGCCCCGCCCGGAGATCCACGCCGTGGTGGAGGCCATAGAAAAGCACCAGGTCACCCACTTCCCCGGGGTGCCCACCCTGTACGTGGCCTTCAACAACTTCCCCGGGATCGAGAAGCGCAACGTCAAGAGCATCCGCATCTGCCTCTCGGGGGCGGCGCCCTTGCCGGTGGAGGTGGCCAAGCGCTTTGAAGAGATCACCGGGGCCAGGCTCATCGAGGGCTACGGGCTCTCCGAGGCCAGCCCCGTGACCCACTCCAACCCGGTGGAGGGGGTGGTGAAGAAGGGCTCCATCGGCATGCCCCTTCCCAGCGTGGAGGCCAAGGTGGTGGACGAGGAGGGGCGGGAGGTGCCCCTGGGCGAGGTGGGCGAGCTTATCGTCAGGGGCCCCAACGTCATGAAAGGCTACTGGAACCGCCCCGAGGAAACCCAAAAGGCCCTCAAGGACGGCTGGCTCTTCACCGGCGACATGGCCCGCATGGACGAAGACGGCTACTTCTACATCGTGGACCGCAAAAAGGACATGATCATCGCCGGAGGCTACAACATCTACCCCCGCGAGGTGGAAGAGGTCCTCTACCAACATGAAGCCGTCCAGGAAGCCGCCGTGGTGGGCGTCCCCGACCCCTACCGCGGGGAAACCGTGGCCGCCTTCCTCGTCCTCAAGCCCGAGTACCGGGGCAGGGTCACGGAGAAGGACATCGAAGCCTTCTGCCGCAAACACCTCGCCGCCTACAAGGTGCCCCGCATCCTAGAGTTCCGCGAAAGCCTCCCCAAGTCCAGCGTGGGGAAGATCCTAAGGCGGGAGCTCAGGGAAGAGTTCGCCAAGAAGCGGGGCTAAGCCCGGGCCCGCGCCACCGCCTCCTTAAAGGCGGCCACCGCCTGGTCCACCTCCTCGAGGGTGGTGGCGCGGCCTAGGGAAAAGCGCAAGGAGGCCTTGGCCTCCTTGGAGGGGCGGCCCAGGGCCAGGAGGACGTGGGAGGGCTCCAGGCTCCCCGCAGAGCAGGCGGAGCCGGAAGACACCGCCACCCCCAGGAGGTCCATGGCGAGGAGAAGCGCCTCCCCGTCCGCCCCCTTCACCGTGACGTTGGTCAGGTGGGGCAGGCGGGCCGTGGGGTGGCCGTTCCGCTCCACCCCGGACACGGCCAGGAGGCCGGCCTCGAGGCGGTCCCGCAGGGCGGCAAGGCGGGGCGCCTCCTCAGGAAGAAGCCTTAGGGCCTTCTCCAAGGCCACCGCCATCCCGTGGGCCAGGACGGGGCTTGGCGTCCCCCCCCGCCTTCCCCCCTCCTGGCTTCCCGGCACCAAGGGAAAGAGGTCCACCCCCTGGCGCACCACCAGGGCCCCGATCCCCTTGGGCCCGTAGAACTTGTGGGCGCTTAGGGAAACCAGGTCCGCCCCCACCTCCTCCACCCGGAAGGGGACATGGCCCACCGCCTGCACGGCGTCCGTGTGGAAGAGGACCCCGTGGGCGTGGGCCAGTTCGGCCATCTCCCAGATGGGGTATAGGGTCCCCACCTCGTTGTTGGCCGCCATGACGCTCACCAGGATGGTGTCGGGCCGCAGGGCCTCCGCCACCTGCTCGGGGTAGACCAGGCCCGTGGGGTCCGGCTTGAGCCGGGTCACGGCGAAACCGAGCCGCTCCAAGAGGCGCAAAGCCCCGAGCACCGCCGAGTGCTCCACCTCGGTGCTCACCACGTGCCCCCGCCCCTTGGCCAAGGCCACCCCCAAAAGGGCCAAGGCGTCCGCCTCCGAGCCGCCGCTGGTGAAGACCACCTCCCGGGGCCGCACCCCCAAAAGGGCGGCTACCTTCTCCCTGGCCCCCTCCAAAACCCGCCGGGCCTCCTGGCCATAGCGGTGAATGCTAGAAGGGTTCCCGAACACCTCTTCCACCCCCCGCATGGCCTCCCGCACCTCGGGGTCCAAGGGGGTGGTGGCGGCGTGGTCCAGATAGATCCCGCGCACCCCCTAAGCCTACCCCGTGGGCTCCAGTTGGATGAGGCGCTTCGCCTCGATGAGCTTCCGTTCCTCAATGAGGTCCTTGAGGGTGGTCCCCCCCAGGACCTGGCGCATGGCCAGGTCCACCCGCTTCCAAAGAAGCTCCGTGGAGCACTGCCCCACTTTGGCGCAGCTTTCCGGGTCCTCAATGCAGGACACGGGGGCGAGGCTTCCCTCCAAGGCCTCCACCACCTCCAAGGCGGTGACCCGCTCCGGGGGGCGGGCCAAGCGGTACCCCCCTTTGGCCCCCCGCACGGAGCGGATGAAACCTGCCCGGCGCAACTGGGCGGCGATCTGCTCCAGGTAGTGCTGGCTGATGCCCTGGGCCTCCGCCACCTCCTTAAGGGGCACCGCCTCGGGGGCGCGGAGGCCGATCTCCACCAGGGCCCTCAGGCCGTACTGGGCCTTCGTGGAAACCCACATGCCCTCAGTATACCCCTATTTGCCGTGCGAAAATAGCCATTTTGTGAAGGCCAGGGCAAAGAACCCTGCCTGGGCCAGGACCACGCTGGCCCCGCTGGGCCAGTCCAGGAGGAAGGAGAGGAAAAGGCCCAGGAGGGTGGATAGGGCGGCGAAGAGGAGGGAAAGGAGGGTCATGCGGGCGAAGGTGGGAGCAAGAAGCCTTGCCGTGGCCCCGGGAATGACCAAAAAGGCCGCCACCAAAAGGACCCCCACCACCTTCACCGCCAGAACTAGGCTCACAGCGATGAAGCCGGCAAGGAGGTAGTCGTGAAAAACCACGGGCAGGCGGTCCGCCAGGGCGAGCTCCCGGTCCAAAGTGGCGTAGGCCAAGCTCCCCCAAAGGGGGAGGAGGAAAAGCCCCACGAGGCAAAGGAACCCCAAGGCCCAAAGGTCCTCCGGCCCCACCGCCAAGAGGGAGCCAAAGAGGTAGCCCATGGCGTCCCCCACATACCCCTTGGCCTTGGCCAGGAAAACCGCCCCTAAGGCCACGGAAAGGGCGAAGAAGACGCCGATGGCGGTGTCCTCGGAAAGCTCGGTGCGCTCCTTCACGAAGGTGATGGCCAGGGCTACCAAGAAGGTGAAGGGGAGGGCAAACCAAAGGGGCTCCCCCCGCAGGAAAAGCCCCAAGGCCACCCCGGCGAAGGCGGCGTGGGCCAGGCCGTCCCCCAGGAAGGAAAGCCGCCTTTGCACCACAAAGGGAGAAAGAAGCCCGGCCAAAAGGCTCACCAAAAGCCCAGCCAGGAGGGCCCGCTGGAAAAAGGGGTACGCCAAGGCCTCAAGCACCGCCACCTCCCAGATAGAGGCCGTGGGCGTGGCCCAGGTGGCCGAAGGCCTGGCGAAGGCACTCTTCGCTCAAGGCCCGCTCGGGTGGGCCAAAGCCCACCGCTTTTCGGTTGAGCACCAGAACGTGGCTGGCGTGGTGGGCCGCCTCCCAGTCATGGGTGACCATGAGGACCGTGGCCCCCGTTTCCGCCTGGTAGGCCTCGAGGTAGCGGTACAGGTCCACCTCCCCCGCCCGGTCCACCCCCGTGGCGGGCTCGTCCAGGAAGAGGAGCCGGGGCCGACGCACGAAGGCCCGGGCCAGGTAAACCCGCTGGAGCTGCCCCCCAGAAAGCCGGCCCAAGGGCCTTTCCGCCAAGCCCTCCGCCCCCACCCGCGCCAGGGCGCGGAGGGCCTCCGCCCGCACCCAAGGGCTTAGGCGGAAGGGCCAGCGCCGTAAAAGCCCCGTGGCCACCAGCTCCAGGGCCAAGGCGGGAAAGGTGCGGTCAAAGGCCTTGATCTGGGGCACGTAGCCGAACCAAAGGGGATCGGCCTCGGCCAGGGGGCGGCCCAGCACCCGCACGCTCCCCCGGAAGGGCACCAGGCCTAAAAGGGCCTTGAGGAGGGTGCTCTTCCCCGCCCCGTTGGGCCCCACGATGGCCACGAAGGCGCCTTCGGGCACCCGGAAGGAAACCCCCTCCAGGGCCCAGAACTCCCCCAGGCGCACGGCGAGGTCCTCCACCTCCAGGGCCCACACGCCCTTAACGATACTGAGTTTTCACTTTTTGGTCAAGGGCTACATGAAGCGCTTCCGCCGCTTATACGCCTTCACCTCCTTGAAGCTCTTCCGCCCGCCGCCCTTCACCCCCAGGTAGAACTCCTGGACATCGGGGTTCTGCAAAAGGTAGTCCCGGTCCCCCTCCAGGACGATCCGCCCCGTTTCCATGATGTAGCCGTAGTGGGCGATGGAAAGGGCCACCCGGGCGTTTTGCTCCACCACCAGGACCGTGACCCCCTCCTCGGCGTTCACCCGGGCCACGATATCGAAAATCTCCCGCACCAAAAGGGGGGCTAGGCCCAAGGAGGGCTCGTCCAAGAGGAGAAGTCTCGGCTTGGCCAAGAGGGCGCGCCCGATGGCGATCATCTGCTGCTCCCCCCCGGAGCAGTACCCTGCCAGACGGTGGCGGAGTTCGGCCAGGCGGGGAAAGTAGTGGTAGATGCGCTCCAGCTCCTCCCTAAGCCGGGCTTCCTTGCGGGTAAGGGTCCCTACCCTCAGGTTCTCCTCCACCGTGAGGTGCTTGAAGACCCGCCGCCCCTCCAGGACCTGGACGATGCCCCGCTTCACGATCTCCTCCGGGGGCAGGCCGTGGATGGGCCTTTGCCCGTAGAGGATCTCGCCTCGCACCACCTTCCCGTCCTCGGGGATGAGGAGGCCGGATATGGCCCTTAGCGTGGTGGTTTTCCCCGCCCCGTTGGGGCCTAAAAGGGCGGTGATCCGGCCCTCGGGCACCTTGAGGGAAACCCCTCTGAGCACCTGGATGATGTCGTGGTAGACCACCTCGATGTTGTTGACCAAAAGAAGGGTGGGGCCGAGGTCTTCTGGGCGCGTGGGGTTCAGGCTCATGGCGTGGGGGAAAGGCCCGGGGGGCGCCCCCCGGGCCACAGAGGCTACTTGCCGTAGTGGACCTTGCGGAAGAGGGCCGAGGTGAAGGGCTCGGTGATGGGGACGAAGCGGCCCCCCTTGGCCTCGAGGATCCGCAACCCCTCCGCCCCCGTGCGCTCGCTCTTGGTGAAGTCCACCTCAATCCCTTGCTTGGTGGACACGGCGAGCCCCGGCTTGAAGGCGGCCGGCCCGTTCATGCCCACGATAGCCTGGTACACGGTTTCGTTGGTGATGCGCTTGAAGCGTTCCTGGGCCCGCTTCATGGCCTCTATGGCGATGGCCGCCGCCAACATGCCCGCGGTGTAGTTGTGGTTCTCCACGTAGCCCGCCGGACGGCCGAAGCGGGCCACCAGGTCCTTTTGCAGGCGAATGCCGGGGGTATCCTCCTGGGCGGTGAAGTAAGGGCTCGCCCAGAGGAACCCCTCCGCCGCCTCCCCCGCCAGGCTCAAGAGGTCCACCCCACCGGTGTACACCGCCCCCAGGTGGCGCATCTTGCCGGAAAGGCCGAGCCGCCGCGTGTCCTTGAGGATGTTGGCCACGGGACCCGCCACGTTCTGGTGCACCACGAACTCCACCCCCGCCGCCTCAAAGCGCCGGAGGAGAGCGGTGTTGTCCAGGTTCCCCGCCCCCACCTCCTGCACGTCCACGATCTGGAGGCCCAGCTGGGCCGCCGCCTTGCGGGCATCCTCCACCGGGGCCCGGCCAAAGGGGGAGGGGTGGACCACCAGGGCCACCTTGGCCCCCCGCTTCTGCTTGGCGATGTACTCCAGGAGCGCCACCACCTGCTCGGAATAGGTGGAAACGGGGATGAAGTAATAGTCCCCGTTGGGGGGATCGATGAGGCCCACATGGTTGGAGGCGGGCAAGGTGGGGATCTTGAGCTCCTGGATCAGGGCCTTCATCTGCAGCATGCCCCCCGTGCTGTAGCCCAGGTAGACGGGAATTCTAAACCGGTCCACCGCCTCCTCAAAAAGGCGTTGCGTGGTGGCGTTATCGTAGCGGTCGTCCCGCACCACGCAGTTCAGCACCACCCCCGGGATGGAGCGGGCCATGTGCCGGCAGTAGTCCTCGATTCCCGCCCCGTACGGGGCCCCCGTTTCCGAGGTGGGGCCGGTGATGGCCCCCGACCAGAAAAGGGTTACCTGCTGCTGGCCCAAGGCCAGGCCTAACGCCGCCAAAACCGCCGCCAAACCCTTGCGCATACTTCCCTCCCTCTAGTACTTGAACGGCCACGTGCGGAAGTAGCTCCGCACGATGCGCCACCAGTTGTAAAGCCCCCGCGGCTCAAACATGAGGAAGAGCACGATGATGAGGCCGAAGGCCAAGGGCCTGAGGGCGCTGGCCACATCCACCCCGGCCACGCTGAAGCCCAAGGCCTTGATCAGGTTGGAGAGGGCCTCCATGTTCACGTCCAACAGGACCAGGAAAAGGGGGCCGAGGAAGCTTCCCACCAAGGTGCCAAGCCCTCCCACGATGGCCATGGCCAGGTACTTCACCGAGTGGGCGAAGACGTAGTCCTCGATGACCACCGCCCGGGAGAGGTAGGCGTAAAGCACCCCCGCCACCCCGGCGTAGAAGGCCCCCAGGGCGAAGGCGAAGAGCTTGGTGCGCCCCGGGTCCATGCCCATGGCGTCCGCCGCCCGGTCGTTGTCCCGCACGGCGATGAGGGCGCGGCCGTACTTGGTGCGGAGAAGGTTGCGGAAGAAGAGGGCGAGGAGGATAAGGGCCACCAGGGAAACGTAGTACCAGAAGTGGAAGTGGTTGCGAAACCCCGCCTCGTAGCCCAAGAAGCTGGCCCGGGGCAGGTCCATCGCCCCCCCTTGCTTGAGGAGGGGCAGGTGGCCCACGCTCCACTCAAAGATCATCTGGAAGGCCAAAGTGGCCAAGGCCAAATAGAGGTGCTTCACCCTGAGGCTGGGAATGCCCACCAGGAAGCCGAAAAAGGCGGCCACCAGCCCCCCTGTGGGGATCACCAGCCAGAAGGGAAGGCCCTGGGGCGCCAGGAGGGCGGCGGTGTAGGCCCCCACCCCCATGAAGGCCGCCTGGCCGATGTTGATGAGGCCAGCGTAGCCCGTGACGATGTTCAGGCCGAGCACGGCGATGCTATAGACGAGGATGAGGTCCAGGATGAAAACCTGGGTGCGGGAGAGGAACTGGGGCAACGCCCCAAGAAGCGCCAAGAAGGCCAAAAGGGAAAGGAGTTCCCGGTGGGTGGCGAAGATGCTGGTGTCCTGCCGGTAGCGGGTGCGGTAGTTGCCGGTCTGGGCCCAAGGGTTTCTCATACGCGCTCGATCTCCTCCGTGCCGAAAAGCCCGTGGGGCTTAAACCAAAGGACCAGGAGAAGCACCAGGAAGGGGAAGACGTCCCGGGTGCCCCCGCCGGGGATATAGGGGTCCAGAAAGCCCGCCGCCAGGTTCTCCAAGACGCCGATGAGGATGCCCGCCACCACCGCTCCCGGTATGGAGTCCAGCCCCCCCAAAATCACCACCGGGAAGACCCGGAGGCCGATGTGGACCAGGCTGTCCAGGTTGAGGCCGGAGAGGGTCCCCACCATCACCCCGCCCGCCGCCGCCGCCAAGCCGGCGGCCGCCCAGGCCAAGGCGAAGACCTTGGCCACGGAGACCCCCAGGCTCATGGCCGCCATCTGGTCGTCGGCCACGCTGCGCATGGCCACCCCCAAGGTGGAGCGCTGGAAAAACCAGGAAAAGAGCACCAAGAAAGCCCCGGTGAGGAAGAGGGCAAGGAGCTGGGCGTAGGAAACCCGCACCCCCAGGAGGCTCACCCCGCCCTCCGGGAGGAAGGGGGGATAGCCGTAGCTTCCCGCCCCGTAGGGGGTGAGGTGCAAAAGCCCATCCAGGAAAAAGGCCAGGCCGATGGTGGCCATGATGACGGAGATGATGGGCTGCCCCACCAGGCGCTTGAGGAAAAGCCGCTCCAACAAATACCCCATCAAGGCGGTGAAGGCCAAGGCCAAGGGGAACGCCAAGAGCACGGGAAGCTTCAGGTTCACCAGGAAGAAGTGGGCGGAAAACGCCCCGATGGCCAAAAGCTCCCCCTGGGCGAAGTTCACCACCCGGCTTGCCTTATAGATGAGGACGAAGCCCAGGGCCACCAAGGCGTAGATGAGCCCCAGGACTACCCCGGAAAGCACAAGCTCGAGGAGGAAGCTCACGCCAACACCTCCTCCCGCAGGTCCCAGACCGGGACCCGGGCCCGCACCCGCTGCGTGGTCCCGTCCTGGTAGCGGTACTCCGCCTCCACCTCCACCTCCTTGCCCTGGCCGTAAAGGGCCTCCACCAAGGGGGCGTACTTCTTGGCGATGAGCCCCCGGCGCACCTTGCCCGTGCGGGTGAGCTCCTCGTCATCGGCGTCCAGAAGCTTGTACAACAGGACGAAACGGCGGATCCTGAGCTCCTCGGGAAGCTCGGCGTTCACCCGCTCCACCTCCTTACGGATAAGGGCCGCCACCTCCGGCTTCAGGGAAAGGTCCAGGTAGGTGGTGTAGGCGAGCCCCCGGTCCTCCGCCCACTTGCCCACCGTCTGGGGATCGATGTTGATGAAGGCCGCCAGGAAGGGCTTGCGGTCGCCAAACACCACCGCCTCCTTGATGTAGGGGGAGAACTTGAGCTTGTTCTCCACGAACTGAGGGCTAAACACCCTGCCCCGCTCGGTGCGCATCACGTCGGAGAGCCGGTCGATGACCACCAGGTGGCCGTCTTCCGTAAGGTAGCCGGCATCGCCGGTGTGGAGCCACCCGTCCCGGAAGGTTTCCGCCGTGGCCTCGGGCCTTTCCCAGTAGCCGGCGCACACGGCGTCGGAGCGGAGGAGGATCTCCCCTTCCTCGCTGATCCTGACCTCCGTGCCGGGAATGGGCAGGCCCACGGTGTCGTGGCGCACGTCCCCATCCCGGTGCACGAAGGCGATGCCGATGATCTCCGTCTGCCCGTAAATCTGCTTCAGGTTCACCCCGATGGCGTGGTAGAAGCGGAACACGTCGGGCCCCAAGGCGGCCCCGCCGGTGTAGGCGCGGCGCAGGCGCAAGAAGCCCAGCTGGTCGCGGAGGGGCTTGAAAAGGACCTGGTCGGCCAAAACGTAGGCAAGGCGAAGGGCAAAGGGCATGGGCCTTCCCCGCATGCGGTACTCCGCCGCCCGGTAGCCCAGGCGCAGGAGCCTCTCATACACGAAGCGGTTGAAGGCGGGGCTTTCCGAGATGCGCACCCAGATGTTGCTCTGGATCCCCTCCCAAACCCTAGGAGGGCTGAACATCACGTGGGGACCGATCTCCTTGAGGTCGTTTAGGGCGGTTTCCACCGCCTCGGGGAAGTTCACGGCGAAGCCCCCGGTGAGGGCCATGGCCACCGACATCATCTGCTCCCCAATCCAGGCCAAGGGCAGGAAGGAGAGGTAATCGTCCGTGGGCTCGAGGGGGTCCACCTCCTGCAAGGCCACCCCCATGTGGATCAGGTTGCGGTGGCGGAGCATGGCCGCCTTGGGCCTCCCCGTGGTGCCGGAGGTGGAGGAGAGGTGGCAAACCTCCTCCGGGCTTGCGGCAAGGAGGAGCCTCTCCACCGCCTCGGGGTGGCGCTTGCGGTGCTCCCGGCCCCGCTCCAAAAGCTCCTCAAAGGAGATGAGCCAGGGATCCCGGTAGCCCCGCATGCCCTTGGGGTCCTCGTAGATGACGTGGCGCACCTGGGGGATCTCGTTCCGGATCTCGTAGAGCTTGTCCACCTGCTCCTGGTCCTCGGCCAGGACCAGACTCGCCCCGGTGTAGGCGAGCATGTAAGCGATCTCGGGGGGCAAGGAGCTTTGGTAGACCCCCACGCTAATCCCCCGCACCGCCTGGGTGCCCAGCTCAGCGTAAAGCCACTCGGGGATGTTGTCGGCGATGATGGCGAGGCGCTCCCCCGGTTCAAACCCCAAGGCCAGAAGCCCGTGGGCGAAGAGGAGGACCTTCTCGTAGTACTCAGCGTAGGTGATCTCGTTCCAGATGCCGTAGTCCTTCTCCCGCAAGGCCACCCGGTCCCCTTCCTCCAAGGCGCGAAGCCGTAGGAGCTGGGGCAGGGTGTAGCGCTTCATCTCGTAGGAGGGCCGGATCCCCTTCACGCCTCCACCCCCAGGTAGGCCTCCTGCACCCTCGGGTTTTGCGCCACGGCCTCCGGCGGGCCCTCGGCGATGACCTGGCCGAAGTCCAGGACGTAGACCCGGTCGGAGATGTCCATCACCACCCCGAGGTCGTGCTCGATGAGGATCACCGTGGTGCCCTGGGCGCGGATCTCCAGGATGAAGCGCACCATGTCCTCCTTCTCCTCCAGGGTCATCCCCGCCATGGGCTCGTCCAGGAGGAGGAGCTTGGGGGAAAGGGCCAAGGCCCGGGCCACCTCCACCCGCTTCCGCACCCCATAGGGCAGGTTGCCCACCAGGGCCTTGCGGTAGGGCTCCAGTTCCATGAAGTCGATGACCTCCTCCACCAAGCGGCGGTTCCTCACCTCCTCCGCCATGGCCCGGCCGTAAAAGAGCCCCGCCTGAAGGAGGCCGTAGCGGAGGTGGGTGTGCCGGGCCAGCATGAGGTTCTCCAAGACGGTGAGGCCGGAGAAAAGCTCGATGTTCTGAAAGGCCCGGGCGATGCCCTTCCGGGTGATCTCGTGGGGGCTTGCCCGGGTGATCTCCTCGCCCTCGAAGAGGATGCGCCCTCGCTGGGGGTGGTAGAAGCCGGAAATCACGTTCAGGAGGCTGGTCTTCCCCGCCCCGTTGGGGCCGATGATGGAAACGAGTTCCCCCTGGTCCACCCGCAAGGAGACGGCGGTCAGCGCGGCCACGCCGCCAAAGGTTAGGGTGACGTTCTCCACGAGTAGCTGGGCCACGGGCTCCTCCTTAACGACCGTTTGCCGGGAAGTATAAGGGGGGTGGCGGGGAAATGTCAACGTTATGCCGCCTGGGTGTAAAAAACCGTTAGACTGGGTACAGGGCTTTCTGTGCTACACTCTTTAGGGTATCGGGGCGCTCGCCCCAGGGAGGGAAATGAATGAAAAGGACCTGGCAGCCCAACCGGAGGAAGCGGGCCAAGACCCACGGCTTCCGGGCCCGCATGAAGACCCCAGGCGGCAGGAAGGTGCTGAAGCGCAGGCGGCAGAAGGGCCGCTGGCGCCTCACGCCCAAGGTGAACGCCTAAAGGCCCCGCCCCCCACCCCGGGGGGCAAACTCGTTGCCCTCAAGGGCGACCGGGCCTTCGCCCGCCTGCGCAAGGGCAAGACGGGGCGGGGTCGCTATGTGAGCGTGAAGTGGCTGCCGGCCCCCGAGCTCCGGGTGGGCATCGTGGTTTCCAAAAAGGTGGGCAAGGCGGTGGTACGCAATAAGGTGAAGCGGCGCCTGAGGGAGATCCTCCGCCGCCTCCACCTACCCAAGGCCCACCTCCTGGTGGTGGCGAGCCCCGAGGCGCGGGAGGCGAGCTACGCTGAGCTCTTCCAGGACCTGGTGCGCGCCCTGAGGAAAAGCGGGCTGATACAATAGGCGGCGTGCGCAGGCTCCTCGTACTCCTGGTCAAGGCGTACCGCCGGTACGTTTCCCCCCTAAAGCCTAAGACCTGCCGGTTTCACCCCACCTGTTCCGCCTACGCCCTCGAGGCCCTGGAGCGCCACGGGGCCTTTTGGGGGAGCTATTTGGCGGCGCGGCGGATTCTGAAGTGCCACCCCTTGCACCCCGGTGGCGTTGACCCCGTGCCTCAGGTTTTCCCACCCAGGAAGGAGGCGGGGCGATGAGGAAGCTCCTGGCCCTAGTGGCCCTTTTGGTGCCCGCCTTGGCCCTCGAGGCCACCTTCAAGGAAGCGGACGTGAACGGGGACGGCACCCCGGAAAAGGTGGCGGTGACCAACCTCATGGACCTGGCCTTTGACGCAAGGGGCCAGATCGTGGGCTGGTACGTGAAGACCTACAAGGGTACCAGCATCGGCGACTACACCCGGGCCCCCAACCTGGCGGAAGAGGGCCCCGTGGTGGCCCCGGAAGGCTTTACCCCGGAAAAGGCGGAGTTCCTGGTGGAGGATGGCCGCCTCCTGGCCCGCTTTCAGGGGCGGGAAGGCACCCTCACCTACCGCATAGAAAAGGGGCGCTACACCCTGCAGGTGGAGGCGGACTTCCCCCTCACCCTCAAGCTCAAAGCCCAGGGGCAGCCCAAGGTCCTACCAGCTGGCGCCCAAGAGCCCGCCCCCAGCGGGGAAGGCCTCCTGCGCTACCTGGCCTGGCAGACCAAGCCCAAGGCGGGTTACGCCCTGGTGGCCTTCGCCCAAGAACCCTTTTCCGGCAAGCTGGTGGGCAAGGAAGGGGAGGTGAGGCTCGAGGGGGATAGCCCCTTAAAGCTCTATGGCGGCCAGAACGAGCTGGTGCGCTTCCACGTGGAGGGACTCCTCTCCCTGCCCGGGCTCTTTAGCCCCAACATCTGGGGCCAGCTCTCCTTGGGCCTTCTTTGGCTCATGGAAACGGCCTTCCGCTACACGGGGAGCTGGGGCCTGGCCATCCTCTTCCTCACCCTGGTGGTGCGCCTCCTCCTTTGGCCCTTAATGCACCAGCAATTCAAGAGCATGGCGGAGATCCAACGCCTCCAGCCCCTCATCCAGAAGATCAACGAGAAGTACAAGGACGACCCCAACAAGCGGGCGGAGGCCACCATGAAGCTCTACCAGGAGCACAAGGTGAACCCCGCCGCCGGCTGCCTACCCCTTTTCATCCAGATGCCCATCCTCTTCATCCTCTGGAAGGTGATCGCCAACTACGAGTTCGGCCAGGGGCTTTTGTGGATCCCCGACCTGGCCCTGCCCGACCCCTTCTATGTCCTTCCCGCCCTCTACGTGGCCACCACCTTCCTCTCCACTTGGCTTTCCGCCCACGGCAACAAGGACCTCATCCGCCAAAGCCTCTTCATGAACCTGATCTTCATCTTCCTGGTCCTACAGTTCCCCTCGGGCGTAACCCTCTACTGGGTGCTCTCCAACCTTATCGGGGTGGTGCAGCAGTGGCTCATCAACCGGAGCCTGAAGCCGGTGGCGGCGTAAACTTGAGGCATGGACGAGAAGAAAAAGAGCATTGACGACCTCCTCTCCGACCTCGGGGTCTTGGAAGAGGCCCCGGTGGAGGTGGAGCTCAAGGAAGCGGGCAAGGAAGCCCGCCCCCAAGGGCCCAAGGAGGTGCTGGAGGCCTTCTTGGTGGGCCTCCTTCTCCGCCTGGACCCCGCGCACTACGTGGAAATCCGCCAGGAAGGAAACCTGCTCAAGGCGGAGGTCAAAGGCGGGGACCTGGGCCGCTTCATCGGCAAGGAGGGGCGCACCCTGAAGGCGGTGGAATACCTGGCGGGGGTGGTCCTGGCCAAGCACTTCGGTGGGGAATACCGGGTGGTCCTGGACGCCGCCGGCTACCGCAAGCGCCAGGAGGACAAGATCCGGCGCATCGCCGAGGACGCCGCCTTGACCGTGGCCATGACCGGGGAGCCCCTGCACCTTCCCCCCATGCGCCCCTCGGAACGGCGCATCGTCCACATGCTCCTCAAGAACCACCCCCAGGTGACCACGGAAAGCCAGGGGGAGGGCGAGGCGCGCCACGTGGTGGTCTACCCCCGTGATAAGGCTCCTCCGAGCGCTTCAGGCGCGGCTTAAGGAAGCGGGCCTCCCCGAAGGGGAAGCCTGGGATCTCCTAGCCTTAGCAACGGGGCTTTCCCGGAAGGACCTCCTCCTCAGGCTGGCGGAGCCCCCGCCCGAGGGGGCGGAGGAAAGGGCTTGGGCCCTTTTGCAAAAGCGGCTTTCCCGCTACCCTTTGCAGTACCTCCTGGGGGAGGTGGAGTTTTTCGGCCTGCCCCTAAAGGTGGCCGAGGGGGTCCTTATCCCCCGGCCCGAAACGGAGGGCCTGGTGGCCCTGGCCCTGGCCCTTCCCCTCCCCCCAAGGCCCCGGATCTTGGACGTGGGCACGGGCACCGGGGCCATTGCCCTGGCCCTGAAGCGTCACCTCCCCGAGGCGGAGGTCTTCGCCACGGAGGTGGACGAGAAGGCCTTGCGCCTAGCGGAAGAAAACGCCAGGCGGCTCGGCCTCGCCGTGCGTTTCCTCAAGGCCCCCCTCACCGGGGGGCTTAAGGGGCTAGACCTGGTGGTGGCCAACCCTCCCTACCTCCCCGAGGCCTACCGGGAGGCGGCCCCTCCGGAGCTCGCCTACGAAAACCCTTTGGCCCTTTACGCCGGGGAGGAGGGGCTCGCCGTGGCCTGGCCCTTAGCCTTGGAGGCGGAAAGGGCCCTAAGGCCAGGGGGCTTTCTCCTTCTGGAACTGGCCCCGGAAAACGTCCACCGCCTGGGGGAAGCCCTTCGGGAAAGGGGCTTTGAAGCGGAGGTGCTACGGGACCTGGCGGGTCGGGATCGGTACCTCCGGGCCCGGCGGCCCCCCAAGGAGCCGGTAGGCGAGGAAGGGCCGCTCCGTGGTCCATAGCTCCTTTTCCGCCACCACCCCCACCCGCACTACCCCCCGTTGCCCTTTTAGGAGGGAAAGGCCCCGGGCGAGCTCCTCCGGGGAGGGGAAGGTGGCGTATTCTGGGGGAAACCCTGCTTCCAGCAGGCGCTTCCTCGCCTCCTCCCCCAGGCGCTCCAGGACCTCCTGGTTGCGGGCTGGCGTGGCCAGGCGGAAGGTGGCGCTACTGAGGACCTCCCCCTCGGCGAAGGCCCGCCTTTCCGGGTAAAAGCGCACCCGCACCAAAAGCCTCCCCTCTTGGTACCCGGCCCCCTCGAGGACCGCAAGCCCCGGGCCCCTGGCCTCCCCCAGAAGCTCCGCCCCCCGGAAGCCCTGGAGGAGGGCCCGCCTTTCCGCCACCCTCTCCAGCACCGCCCGGCCCTCCTCCGCCCCCAGGCGCACCTCCCCCAGGTAAAGCCCTTGACTAAGCCGCACCAGGCTCTGGGTCAGCTGCCCCTTTTCCCCTTGCAGGGCCTCGGCTTGGGCCAAAAGGCTTCGGAGGCGCTCCTCCGCCTGGCGGAGCTCCCCGCGGGTGCGCTCCAGGTTCGCCCTGAGGCCCTCCGCCTCTTGAGCGAGGTGGCCCCGCTCCTGCCGCGCCTCCTCCAGTCGGGCCAGGGCCTTGGCGAGCTCCCCTTGAAGGCGGCGCCTTTCCGCCTCTAGCCCCCGCGCCGCCTCTTGCAGGGCCTTTAGACGGGCCTCGAGGCCCTGGAGCTCCCGGCTCCTTTCCCCAAGCTCCTTGGTCTTTAGGGTGAGGAGGGCCGCCAGCTCCTCCCGCTCCGCCTTAAGCCTCTCTGTTTCCTGGAGAAGGTCCTTTCGCTCCTGGGTGAGGGCCTGAACCTGTCGGGCCAGGGCTTGCGCTTCGGCCTCGAGGCGGCCCCGCAAGGCCTCCGCCGCCGCCAGGGCCTCGGAAAGCTCCCGCCTTTCCTGCCGCAAGGCGTTGAGCTCCGCCAAGGCCTGCGCCGCCTCCGCCTCCATGGCCGCCTTAGCCTGGAGGAGAACACCCCGCTCCACCTTAAGCTGGTCCCGCTCCTTTCGGATGGCCTCCGCTTGCAGGATCACCTCCCGGGCCTCGCGGAAGACCAGAAGGAAGCCCAGGTAGCTCAAGAGGGCGATCCCCACCCCGGTGAAGACGGCGATGAGGGTGGCGGTCTGACGGGGACGAAGGCGGAAAAGGCGGAAATGGCGCTTTCCCGCCCACTTGGCCACCCGGTCCCCCAGGTAGGCCACCAGGGCGGAAAGGATCACGAGGAGGAAAAGAAGCGCCCAGAAGGTCATCTAAAGCTCGTAATCCTCGCCCAGGTAGTGCCGCCTTACCCCCTGGTCCTGGGCGAAGGTGTCGGGGTCCCCGTGGAAGAGCACCTGGCCGTCGTACATCAGGTAGACCCGGTCGGTGATGGCCAGGGTCTCCCGCACCGCATGGTCGGTGATGAAGACCCCCACCCCCCGCCGCTCCCGGAGCTCGGCGATGACCTTTTGGATCTCGCGCACGTTCTTGGGGTCCACCCCGGTAAAGGGCTCGTCCAGGAGAATGAAGTCGGGGTCGGTGCAAAGGGCCCGGGCGATCTCCAACCTGCGCCTTTCCCCCCCGGAAAGGGCATAGGCCATGCGGTCTTTGAGGTGGTAAATGGCCAGCTCCTCCAGGAGGGCCTTGGCCTTTTCCAGGCGCTCTTTTTTGGAAAGAGGTTGAAACTCCAGGATGGCGAGGAGGTTTTCCAACACGGTCATGCGCCGGAAAGCGCTGGGCTCTTGGGGCAGGTAGCCGAGGCCAAGCCGAGCCCTTCGGTACATGGGCAGGCGGCTCACCTCCTGCCCCTTTAGGTAGATGCGTCCTGCGGTGGGCTTGATGAACCCCACCACCATGTAGAAGGTGGTGGTCTTCCCCGCCCCGTTGGGCCCGAAGAGGGCCACAATCTCCCCCCGCCTGAGGTGGAGGTCCACCCCCCGCACCACCTCCTTGGGGCCGTAGCGCTTGCGCAAACCCTGGGCCAGAAGCTCCCCGTCCATTACCCCCAAGCCTAAGGCCCGGCCTTTAAGCGCGGATGAGATAATGGGCGAGGTATGGTGGTGACCCGCATCGCCCCAAGCCCCACGGGGGACCCCCACGTGGGCACGGCGTACATCGCCCTTTTCAACTACGCCTGGGCCCGCAAAAACGGGGGGCGCTTTCTGGTGCGCATAGAGGACACCGACCGCGCCCGCTACGTTCCGGGGGCGGAGGAGAGGATTTTGGCCGCCCTCAAGTGGCTCGGCATCACTTACGACGAAGGCCCCGACATCGGCGGCCCCCACGGGCCTTACCGCCAGTCGGAAAGGCTTCCCCTCTACCGGGAGCACGCCGAGGAGCTTTTGCGACGGGGATGGGCCTACCGGGCCTTCGAAACCCCGGAGGAGCTGGAGCAGATCCGCAAGGAGAAGGGGGGGTACGACGGCCGGGCCCGGAACATCCCCCCGGAAGAGGCGGAGGAGCGGGCCAGGCGGGGCGAACCCCACGTGATCCGCCTCAAGGTCCCCCGCCCCGGCACCACCGAGGTCAAGGACGAGCTCCGGGGGGTGGTGGTTTACGATAACCAGGAGATCCCCGACGTGGTCCTCCTGAAGTCCGACGGGTACCCCACCTACCACCTGGCCAACGTGGTGGACGACCACCTCATGGGGGTCACGGACGTGATCCGGGCGGAGGAGTGGCTGGTTTCCACCCCCATCCACGTCCTCCTCTACCGGGCCTTCGGCTGGGAGGTGCCCAAGTTCTACCACATGCCCCTCCTGCGCAACCCCGACAAGACCAAGATCAGCAAGCGGAAAAGCCACACCTCCTTGGAGTGGTACAAGGCGGAGGGGTTTTTGCCCGAGGCTTTGCGCAACTACCTCTGCCTCATGGGCTTTTCCATGCCCGATGGGCGCGAGATCTTCAGCCTCGAGGAGTTCATCGAAGCCTTCCGCTGGGACCGGGTTTCCTTGGGGGGGCCGGTCTTTGACCTGGAGAAGCTAAGGTGGATGAACGGGAAGTACATCCGGGAGGTCCTCCCCCTGGAGGAGGTGGCGGAGCGGGTGAAGCCTTTTTTGCAACAGGCCGGGCTCTCCTGGCCTGACGAGGCCTACCTGCAAAGGGCCGTGGCCCTCATGCGCCCCCGCTTCGACACCCTCAAGGAGTTCCCAGAAAAAGCCCGCTACCTCTTCACCGACGACTACCCCTTCTCGGAAAAGGCCCTGGCCAAGCTGCAGGAGGGCCTACCTCTCCTCCGGGAGCTCCTCCCCGCCCTCAGCGCCCAGGAGGATTGGAGCGAGGCCGCCCTGGAAGGCCTCCTAAGGGGGTTCGCCGAGGCGCAGGGTCTCAAGCTCGGCCAGGTGGCCCAACCCCTCCGGGCTGCCGTAACAGGAAGCCTGGAAACCCCGGGGCTTTTTGAGATCCTGGCCCTCCTGGGCAAGGAGCGGGTCCTTAGGCGGCTGGAGCGGGCCTTGGCCGCCTCGTGAAAAGAAGCGCGAAAGGGGCTATACTGGGTGGGATGAAGCGGGTTTTCCTCCTCTTGTTCCTTCTCGGTTTCGCCAGCGCCCAAAGCGCCATCCAGATGCGCTTCGGCCACGGGGCAGCCCTAGGCCTCACCTTCGGGGCCGGGGTGGAAAGCCGCCTAAGGCAGAACCTGGTGGGCCGCCTCACGGCGGAACTCGCTCCCGCCGCCCCCGGGGTGGCCGTGGAGGCCGCCCTCCTCTTCAAGCCCGACCTGGGCCAGTACGACCCGGGCCTCACGGGCCTTCTCCCCTACTTCGGGGGCGGCTTGGGCGCCGTCTTGGGGCCACGCCCCACCGCTGGGGTGGGCTTCACCTTGGGCCTCGAGGGCCTTCTTGACCCCTACACCGGCCTCTTCGCCGAGGGGAGCTACGTCTACGGCTTCGCCGACTTCCCCAAGGTCTGGCGCTTGGCCCTGGGGGTAAACTTCCGCTAATGGGCTTCTTTGACCGCCTAAAGGCCGGGCTGGCCAAGACCCGGGAAACCCTCCTCAAGGCCATCCCTTGGGGCGGCAATCCCGAGGAGGTCTTGGAAGAGCTGGAGATGGCCCTCCTGGCCGCCGACGTGGGGGTGGCGGCCACGGAGGAACTTTTGGCGGAGCTTCGGGCCTCGGGAAGGAAGGACCTAAAGGAAGCGGTGAAGGAAAAGCTCGTCCAGATGCTGGAGCCGGACGAGCGCCGGGCCAGCCTGCGCAAGCTGGGCTTCCGCCCCCAAGCCCTCAAGCCGGTGGAGCCTCGGGGGCGCGTGGTGATGGTGGTGGGGGTGAACGGGGTGGGCAAGACCACCACCATCGCCAAGCTGGGCCGCTACTACCAGGCCTTGGGCAAAAAGGTGATGTTCTGCGCCGGGGACACCTTCCGCGCCGCCGGGGCCACGCAGCTCGCCGAGTGGGGCAGGCGCTTGGGCATCCCCGTGATCCAGGGGCCCGAAGGAGCAGACCCCGCCGCCCTCGCCTTCGACGCAGCCCAAGCCCGAAGGGCGCGGGGCTTTGACCTCCTTTTCGTGGACACCGCCGGCCGCCTCCACACCAAGCACAACCTGATGGAGGAGCTCAAGAAGGTGAAGCGGGCTATCGCCAAGGCCGAGCCCGGGGAGCCGGGGGAGGTCTGGCTGGTGCTGGACGCCGTCACGGGGCAAAACGGCCTGGAGCAGGCCAAGCGCTTCCACGAGGCGGTGGGCCTCACCGGGGTCATCGTCACCAAGCTGGACGGCACCGCCAAGGGGGGGGTTTTGGTCCCCATCGTGCGCACCCTGAAGGTGCCCATAAAGTTTATTGGGGTGGGGGAAGGCCCGGAGGACCTCCAGCCCTTTGACGCCGAGGCGTTTGTGGAGGCCCTTCTAGAAGCCTAATCCTCCTCCTTAGGCCGCCAGGGGCAGTGGCGGCACCCCGAGCCGCAGCAGTAGCCCCGCTTGCGGTGGTAGGCCTCGGTGAAGACCCTCCTATCCCCTTCCCAGTAGAAGTCCTCCCCTTCCCGCAAGGCCTCGTCCTCACTCTTCACAAACTCCAGTTTAGGGGTATGCTTTAGCCGATGAAGCGCGGCGCTGCCCTCCTCGGTTTCGCCTGGGTGGTGGCCTTGGTGGCCACCCTGGGTAGCCTCTACTACTCCGAGGTTCGGCTTTTCCTCCCCTGCGAGCTCTGCTGGTACCAGCGCATCTTCATGTACCCGCAAGCGGTGATCCTGGGCCTGGCCCTTTGGCGGCAGGACCTCGGGGTGTGGCCCTACAGCCTGGCCCTCTCCCTGATCGGGGGGAGCATCAGCACCCTGCACCTCCTGGAACAAAAGTTCCCCGAGCGCTTCACCCTGGCCTGCAAACCCCCCGTGCCCTGCTCGGTGGAGTACATCCCCCAGTTCCCCATCCCCTTGCAGGCCCTCATCGCCTTCCTTCTCATCGCCCTCAGCATGGGGCTTTTGGCCAAGGCGGCGAGGCAGGGCTAGGCCAAGCGCCGGGCCTCGAGGGCTCCCTCCACCTCCACGTACAAGGGGGCGAAGGGGGCCTCCTGATAAAGCCGCACCCGCCCCAAGCGGCAGGCCTCCAAAAGGGCGGCGAAGCCCACTACCTTTTCCTCCCAAGAAGGAAGGGGCAGGCGGTGGAAGGCTACCCGGCCCTTTAGGAAGGGCAAAAGCCTGGACCAGGCCTCCTGCAAGCCAAAGGCCTCCCGCGGCAGGTGAAGCACCGCCTTGCGAAAGGGGCGGGCCGCCTCGGCCAACACCTTGGGGGGAAGCCGCAAAGGAGGCCTGGGCACGGGGGGAGGAGCCGCCGGGTACAGCCGGGCCCGCTTGGCCCACCGCCCCTCCAAAAAGGCCACGGCCTCGGAAAGGTCCAGAAGGACCCGCACCAAGGGCGCTTCCTCCCCCTCCTCCTTGGGCGTCAGGGCCTTTTCCGGGGCCAGCTTCAGGACGAGGAGCTCCGCCAAAAGGGGCAGGAGCTCGGCCTTGGCCTTCAGGTCCTCCGGCACCTGGGAAAGGGCCTGCTCCACCACCTGCAGGACGGGGAGGTCCTTGGGGGAAAGCCGCCCCCGCCTCAGGGCCTCCCTAAGCTCCACGGGAGACCCGGAAAAACCGGGAAACTCTAGGCGGATCACGCCAGGACCGGCCGCTTCCGGGGCAGGAGGAGGCCCACCTTCTCCCGCACCTCTTCCATGGTGGCCGCCGCCACCGCCCGCGCCCGCTTGGCCCCTTCCACCAGGACGTCCATCACGTAGTCGGGGTCCCGCTTAAGCGCCTCCGCCCGCTCCCGGATGGGCCTTAGGGTCTTCATCATCTCCTCAAAGAGGATGCGCTTCACCACGTACGTGCCCACCCCCGCCTTGCGGTACTCCTCCTTGAGGGCCTCCACCAGCTCCTTGGGGGCGAAATAGGAAAGATAGGTGAAGACGATGGTCCTCTCCGGGTCCCCGGGGTCGGAAAGCCGGATCCTTTGCGGGTCGTCGGGCAGGTGCTGGACCTTCTGCCAGATGCTCTCCTCGGGCTCCAAGAGGCCGATGGTGTTCCCCAAGGACTTGCTCATCTTGGCCTTGCCGTCAATGCCCGGCACCCGGGGGGCCTCCGGGTTCAAGAGGGCCTCAGGCTCGGGGAAGGTTTCCCCGAAGAGGTGGTTGAAGCGGCGGGCGATCTCCCGGGTGAGCTCGATGTGCTGCACCTGGTCCTCCCCCACCGGCACGGTGTCCGCCTTGTAGATGAGGATGTCCGCCGCCTGCAAAACGGGGTACATGAGGAGGCCGCTCCAGATGGTTTCCTGCTTGCTGGCCTTGTCCTTGAACTGGGTCATGCGGGTGAGGTCGCCCAAGGGGGTCAGGGTGGTGAAGACCCAGGAAAGCTCCGTGTGCTCGGGCACGTGGGACTGGACGAAGAGGGTAACCTTGTCCGGGTCAAGCCCGGCGGCGATGTTCACCAGGGCCGCCTCAAAGGTGCGGCGGGCCAAGGTCTTGGGGTCGTAGGCCAGGGGGTTGGTGAGGGCGTGGTAGTCCACGATACAGAAGAAAGCCTCCCGGCCCAGCTTCTCCCCGAGGGCCACCCACTGCTTGATGGCCCCCAGGTAGTTGCCGATATGGATCTCCCCCGAGGGCTGGATGCCCGAGAGGACGCGCTTCATGGCCTAAGTGTAGCAAAAGGTTTTGGCCCCCTTTCGGGGGCCTTTTGGTGCCGGGGGCGGGACTTGAACCCGCACGCCCTCGCGGGCACACGACCCTGAATCGTGCGCGTCTACCAATTCCGCCACCCCGGCAGACGCAAGGGTCATTCTAGGGGGACGGGCGCCGCTCGTCAAGCTGGGCCGGAGCCTCCTCCTACCCGCTTCCTGGAAAGCCCACCTTGACCAAAGGGCCAGAAGCCCTTAGGCTAGGGAGCAATGCGGCGGGGCATCCTGCTAGACCTAGACCGGGCGGGCCCGGTCTAGGGAGGCCTTTCCGCTTTCCCCCGGGCCCCAAGGACCCGGGGGGCTTTTTATAGGGAGGGAGCCATGGGAAAGACGCTGTACGAGAAGGTTTGGGAAGCCCACGAGGTAAGGAGGCTCAGAAACGGGCAGAGCCAGCTCTTCATAGACCTGCACCTCCTGCACGAGGTGACGAGCCCTCAGGCCTTCGGGATGCTGAAGGACCTGGGGCTCAAGGTGCGCTACCCGCACCGCACCTTCGCCACCGTGGACCACATCGTCCCCACCCACGACCGCACCGAGCCCTTCCAAGACCCCCTGGCCCAGAGCATGCTGGAGGCCCTCCGGCATAACACCCAGGAACACGGCATCACCTTCTTTGACCTGGGGAGCGGAAACCAGGGTATCGTCCACGTGATTGGGCCCCAGCTCGGCCTCACCCAACCCGGCATGACCATCGCCTGCGGCGACTCCCACACCTCCACCCACGGGGCCTTCGGGGCGGTGGCCTTCGGCATCGGCACCAGCCAGGTGCGGGACGTCCTCGCCACCCAGACCCTAGCCGCCCAGAAGCTCAAGGTGCGGCGGATCAACGTGGAGGGGAAGCTTGCCCCCGGGGTCTACGCCAAGGACGTGATCCTCCACCTCATCCGCCACCTGGGGGTGAAGGGGGGCTTGGGCTACGCCTACGAGTACGGGGGAAGCGCCGTGGAGGCCATGGACATGGAAAGCCGCATGACGCTTTGCAACATGTCCATTGAAGGTGGGGCCCGGGTGGGCTACGTGAACCCCGACGAGACCACCTTCCGCTACCTCGAGGGCCGCCCCTACGTCCCCAAAGGGGCCGAGTGGGAGGAGGCCAAGAAGCGGTGGCTCGCCTGGCGCTCCGACCCCGACGCCTCCTACGACGACGTGGTCACCTTCCGCGCCGAGGAAATCGCCCCCACCGTCACCTGGGGCATCACTCCGGGGCAGGCCATCCCCATAGACGGCCGCATCCCCCTCTTGGAGGAACTTCCCGAGGAGGAGCGCCCCGTGGCCGAGGAGGCCTTGGCCTACATGGGCTTCCAGCCGGGACAGCCCATCAAGGGGGTGCCCATCCAGGTGGCCTTCATCGGGAGCTGCACCAACGCAAGGCTTTCCGACCTGCGGGAGGTGGCCCGCTACCTCAAGGGGCACAGGGTGAAGAAGGGGGTGCGGGCCCTGGTGGTGCCGGGCTCGGAGTGGGTGGCGAAGCGGGCCGAGGAGGAAGGGATCGCCGAGATCTTCCGCGAGGCGGGGTTTGAGTGGCGCAACCCGGGGTGCTCCATGTGCCTGGCCATGAACCCCGACCGCCTGGAAGGGGACGAGCTTTGCGCCTCCAGCTCCAACCGCAACTACAAAGGGCGCATGGGAAGCCCCAGGGGGCGCACGGTGCTCATGAGCCCCCTCATGGTGGCGGCGGCGGCGGTGGCCGGGGAGATTGCCGACGCCCGGGAGGTCTTCGGCGTGGTGGGCGCGCGCTAAGGAGGTGCAGGATGCTGGAGAAGTTTACGGTCATCCGGGGAAGGGCGGTGCCCCTTCGGGGCGAGGACATCGACACGGACCGGATCATCCCGGCCCGCTTCATGAAGGCCCTCACCTTTGAGGGCTTGGGCCGGTACCTCTTCTACGACGAGCGCTTTGACGAGAAGGGCAACCCCAAACCCCACCCCCTGAACGACCCCCGCTACCAGGGGGCGAGCATCCTTTTGGTGGAGTCGGGCTTCGGCTCGGGCTCTAGCCGCGAGCACGCCCCCCAAGCCATCAAGCGGGCGGGGTTTAGGGCCATCATCGGGGAGAGCTTTGCGGAAATCTTCTTCGGCAACGCCACCGCCATCGGCCTTCCCTGCGTGGCCTTGGCCCCGGAAGACCTGGCGGTGCTCTTCCAGGCGGTGGAGCAAGACCCCGGGCTGGAGGTGGAGATCGACCTGGTCAACCAGGAGGTGCGCTTCGGGGACCGGGTGGCTCCCCTCTTCATCCGGGAGGAGGCTCGGGAGGCCTTGACCCAGGGGCTTTGGGACCCCATCGGGGAACTCCTGGAAGCGGGGGAGCTCCTGGACGCCTTCGACCGGAAGCTCCCCTACCCTAGGAGGGCGGAATGAAGGTGGCGGTGCTTCCCGGGGACGGCATCGGCCCCGAGGTGACGGAGGCCGCCCTGAAGGTCCTAAAGGCCCTGGACGAGGCGGAGGGCCTTGGCCTCACCTACGAGGTCTTCCCCTTCGGGGGAGCGGCCATAGACGGGCACGGGGAGCCCTTCCCCGAGGTGACGCGGCGGGGGGTGGAGGAGGCGGAAGCGGTGCTTTTAGGGAGCGTGGGCGGGCCCAAGTGGGACAACCTGCCCAGGCCAATCCGCCCCGAAACCGGCCTCCTCGCCCTGCGGAAAAGCCAGGACCTCTTCGCCAACCTCCGCCCCGCCAAGGTCTTCCCGGGGCTGGAGAAGCTTTCCCCTCTGAAGGAGGAGATCGCCCGGGGGGTGGACGTCCTCATCGTGCGGGAGCTCACCGGGGGGATCTACTTCGGGGAGCCTCGAGGCATGTCCGAGGCAGAAGCTTGGAACACGGAGCGTTACAGCAAGCCCGAGGTGGAGCGGGTGGCCCAGGTGGCCTTCGAGGCGGCGAGGAAGCGCAGGAAACACGTCACCAGCGTGGACAAGGCGAATGTCCTCGAGGTGGGGGAGTTTTGGCGCAAGACCGTGGCGGAGGTGGGGCGAGCCTACCCCGAGGTGGCCCTGGAGTACCAGTACGTGGACGCCATGGCCATGCACCTGGTGCGCAGCCCCGCCCGCTTTGACGTGGTGGTGACGGGCAACCTCTTCGGGGATATCCTCTCGGACCTGGCGAGCGTCCTCCCTGGCTCCTTGGGGCTCCTCCCCTCCGCCTCCTTGGGCCGGGGCACCCCGGTCTTTGAGCCCGTGCACGGCTCCGCCCCGGACATCGCCGGCAAGGGGGTGGCCAACCCCACCGCCGCCATCCTCTCCGCCGCCATGATGCTGGAGCACGCCTTCGGCCTGGTGGAGCTGGCCCAGAAGGTGGAAAGGGCGGTGGCCCAGGCCCTGGTGGAAACCCCGCCCCCCGACCTGGGGGGCACCGCGGGCACCCAGGCCTTTACGGAGGCCGTGCTCCGCCGCCTAGAATGAGGGAAATGGTCCGCCACCGCTTTAGGGCTAAAGAGGGCCTACCCGCGCCAAGAGGCCCTGGAGGAGGGCTTGCGGAGGTCCTTTCCCTCCCCCTTAAGGAGGCCCTCCCATGACCCGCCATCGGACTACCCTAGACGCATTCCATCGCAGGGTGAAAGCCGGGGTGTTCCCCGAGGACCTGCGGCTTGGACTCGGGGAAGGAGACCTTCGCCACCCCGGAGGTGGAGCGTACCGGGAGGTGAAGGCCTCGGGCCCCGGGAAGCGGCTTTCCTTCCTGGGCGTGGCAATCCCCACGGAGGACCTATGAGAAAGACCCTGATCCTCACCGGGGCGAGCCGGGGCATCGGTAAAGCCCTAGCCCTGGAGCTCGCTAAGGCGGGTTACGACCTGGTGCTCAACGCCCGCTCGGAGGCCCCCCTAAGGGGGGTGGCGGAGGAGGCCCAGGCCCTGGGGGCTAGGGTGACCCACGTGGCGGGGAGCGCCGGCAAGGCCGAGGTGGCCGAGGCCCTGGTGCAGAAGGCGGTGGAGCTCGGCCACTTCTTCGGCTACATCCACAACGCCGGGGTCCTGCACCCAGGGCCTTTGCTCTACGAGGTAGCGGAGGCCCTCTTCATGGAGGTCCTCGAGGCCAACCTCCTCGCCGGCTACCAACTCGCCCGCTTCGCCTATCCCCTCCTAAGGCACCAGGGGGAAGGGCTTGCGGTCTACGTGGGCTCGGGGGCAGCGGAGACGAACCTCCCCGGCATCGGCGCCTACGCCGTGGCCAAGGCGGCGGAGGAGCACCTGGCGCGGCAGCTGGCCACGGAGGTGCCCGAGGTGGCCTGTTTTATTTACCGCCCCGGGGTGGTGGAAACCGAGATGCAACGTCAAGCCCGAGAGGCACAGGGAAGCGCTGCTCCTGTGCTGCAGCGGGTCTTTAGGGGCTACAAGGAAGAAGGCCTTCTACTTACGCCGGAGGAGGCGGCCAGGGCCCTGGTGCGCCTTCTCCCCAAGGCAAGGCAGTACCACGGCAAAACCGCCAGCTGGAGGGACGCATGAGATCAGATCGCATCAAGAAAGGACTGCAGCAGGCCCCGGCCCGGAGCATGCTCCGGGCGGTGGGGGTGGGGGACGAGGACTTCCACAGGCCCTTCGTGGGGGTGGTGAACACCTTTACGGATGGGATGCCCTGCAACTTCCACCTGCGGCAGCTGGCCCTGGACCTCAAGGCGGGCCTAAGGGAGGCGGGCCTGGTGCCCTTCGAGTTCGGGGCCCCCGCCATCTCCGACGGCATCAGCATGGGCACCCCGGGCATGCGGGCCAGCCTCGTGAGCCGCGAGGTCATCGCCGACAGCGTGGAGCTCGTGGCCCAGGGCTACCTTTACGACGGCATGGTGGCCCTTTCCGCCTGCGACAAGACCATCCCCGGGGGAGCCATGGGGGTCATCCGGAGCGGCGTCCCCGGCATGGTCCTCTACGGCGGCACCATCGCCCCCGGGGAGTGGCGGGGCAGGAAGCTCACCATCGTGGAGGTCTTTGAAGCGGTGGGCCAGCGGGCGGCGGGCAGGATCACGGACGAGGAGCTTTTGGAGGTGGAAAAGCGGGCCATCCCTGGCCCCGGGGCCTGCGGCGGCCAGTACACCGCCAACACCATGGCCATGGTCCTCGAGGTCCTGGGCCTCTCCCCCGTGGGCTACAACGCCATCCCCGCCGTCCACCCGGAAAAAGCCCAGGCCACGCGGGCGGCGGGGCGGATCCTGGCCGAGGCCATCGCCAGGGACTGGAAGCCAAAGGACTTCCTCACCCGCAGAAGCTTCCTCAACGCCATCGCCACCGTGGCCGCCACGGGGGGGAGCACCAACGCCGTGCTCCACCTCCTGGCCATGGCCAAGGAGGCGGGGGTGGAGCTCCGCCTGGACGACTTCGACGAGGTTTCCCGCAAGACCCCGGTCATCGCCGACCTAAGGCCCTGGGGCACCTACACCGCCTGGGAGCTCTACGAGGCAGGGGGTACCGCCTTGGTCTTTAAGCGGCTTTTGGAAGCGGGCCTCCTCTATGGGGAGGAAAAGACCCTCACCGGAAAGACCCTGGCGGAGGAGGTGGAGCGGGCCTACCGCGAACGGGAAGGACAACAGGTGGTCTTCCCCGTGGAACGGGCCCTCAAGCCCCACGGGGGCCTAGTGGTGCTCAAAGGCAACCTCGCCCCCCAAGGGGCCGTTTTGAAGCTGGCCGGCACCGAGCGCACCTTCTTCGAGGGCACGGCCCGGGTCTTCGACTCGGAGGAGGCGGCCATGGAGAAGGTCCTCAAGGGGGAAATCTGCCCTGGGGACGTGGTGGTCATCCGCTACGTGGGGCCCAAGGGGGCCCCCGGCATGCCGGAGATGCTCTCCGTGACCAGCGCCCTCGTGGGGGAGGGCCTGGGCCCCGAGGTAGCCCTCCTCACCGACGGCCGCTTCTCCGGGGGCACGCGGGGCCTCATGATCGGCCACATCGCCCCCGAGGCCTTCGTGGGCGGCCCCATCGCCCTCCTGGAGGAGGGGGACCGGGTGCGGATCGACGTGGAGAACCGCCGCCTCGAGGTCCTCCTCCCCGAGGAGGAGCTCGCCCGGCGCCGTGAGCGGTGGCAGCCCCGCCCACCCGCCTTTCGCCACGGGCTTTTCGCCCGTTACGCCGCCTTGGTGCGCCAGGCGGACGAGGGCGCCAGCCTGGAAAACCCCCTTTAGGGGCGCTTCACCTGGTCGGGGGTGAGGTTTAGCCCCCGCCCCCGCCGCACCTCCTCCGGGGTGAAGGCCTCCCCCTTGGCCCCGAGGAGGGCGCGGAGGTGGTTTAGAAGGGAGGCGACCTCTTCGTCCTTGAGCTGGGCGAAGCCGGGCATCAAACCCGCCTCGCCCTTCTTGCCGTAGAGGACCACCAGGACCAGGTAGCGCCGCCCTTCCGGGGTGGCGAAGAGGGGGGCCACCTCTTGAAGCCCTGGGTAAGGGCGCACCCCCTGGGCCCGCTCCCCGTGGCATTGGGCGCAAAGCCGCCGCCAAGGCTCCCCCCCCTGGGCCAGGGCCACAATCCCCAGAAGGAAGAGGGCCAGAAGCCGCTTCATGGGCTCATTATAGACAATAAACCTACCCTGGGCTCTTTAGCGGGCCTTTATCTCGGTCCAGACCCGGTCAAAAAGGGCGATTTCCGGCCCCAGGTCCTTGAGGTACTCTAGCTTGGCCCGAACCTCCTCGGGGGGAAAGACCACGGGGTCCTGGCGCATCTCCTCGGGCAGAAGGGGAATGGCGGCGGCCACCGGGGTGGCGTAGCGGGTGTACTCGGCCAAGGCGGCGGCGTTCTCCGGGGCCAAGAGGAAGTCAATAAAGCGGTAGGCCAGCTCCTGGGCTGGGCCCCGCTTCAGGACCACCAGGGCGTCGGTCCAAAGGGTTCCCCCTTCCTTGGGGATGACGTAGCGGAGGCGCGCCTCCTCCTGGCGGGCCTGGAGGACGTCCCCCGAGTAGGCAAGGCTCAAGGCGGCGTCCCCCGCCAGGATGCGGTTTAGCGCCTCGATGCCCCCGGCGAAGCCCACGGAGCGCCCCTTAGCCGCAATCAGGAGCTCCTTGGCCTTCTCCAAGGCCACGGGTTCGGTGGTGTTCACCGAGTAGCCCAAATACTTCAGCGCCGCCCCGATGGTCTCCCGCATCTCGTCCAGGAGGAGGAAAGGCCCCACCTGGCGCCCTGGGTCGAAGAACACGGCGTAGGAGTCCACCGGGCCCTTCACCAGGTCCTCCCGGTAAGCGATCCCCGTGGTGCCCCAGAGGTAGGGGATGGAGTACTGGAGGCCCGGGTCGTAGGGGGGGTCTTGGAAAAAGGGGTCCAGGTTCTGGAGGTTGGAGAGCTTGGCCTTGTCCAAGGGAACGATGAGCCCCTCCCGGACCATCTGCAGCACGTAGTAGTCCGGGGCCACCACCAAGGAGAACTCCTGGTCCGCTCCCGCCTTCAGCTTGGCCAGCATGGCCTCGGGGGACTCAAAGGTGTCCAGGACCACCTTGGCCCCGGTTTCCGCCTCGAACTTCTTCACGAGCTCCTCGGGGATGTAATCCGCCCAGTTCAGGAAGTAGAGGGTGCCCGCCCCCTGGGCCGGCCGGGGCCGGAGCAGGAAAACCCCCAACAGGACCAAAACCGCCAGGAAAAGAAAGACCGTCACACGCCTCATACCCGCCTCCGGGAAAGAGCATACCCCAAAGCCAGAAAAACCGCCGAAAGGCCCACGATAAGGGTGGAAAGGGCATGGACCTTAGGGCTCACTCCTAGCTTGACGCTAGAGTAGATGTAGAGGGGCAAGGTGGTGGCCCCGGGGCCAGCGGTGAAGAAGGTGACCACGAAGTCGTCTAAGGAGAGGGTAAGGGCGAGGAGGGCCCCCGCCGCCACCCCCGGCCAGGCCAAGGGCAAGGTGACGTAGAGGAAGGTCTGGAAGCCCCTGGCCCCCAGGTCCCGGGCCGCCTCCTCCAAGGCGGGGTCCAGAAGGAGAAGCCGGGAGCGCACCACCAAGGTGACGAAGGCCAGCTGGAAGGTAATGTGGCCCAGGATCACGGTGAGGAGGGAAAGCCGGGGAAAACCGAAAAGCTCCCGGGAAAAGGCAAAGAGGAGCAAAAGCGAGATCCCCATGACCACGTCGGGCACCACCACCGGGACATAAAGGAGGTAGCGCAAAAGCGCCTTGCCCCAAAAGCGGTAGCGCACCATGCCCAAGGCGAGGAGCGTACCCAAGACCGTGGAAACCAGGGTGGAAACCAGGGCCACCGTCAGGGTGTTTAGGAAGTACTCCAACACACGCGGATCCTGGAACAGGGCCCGGTACCAGTCCAGGGTGAAGCCGCTGAAGCGCACCCCCCGGCGGCTCTCGTTGAAGGAAAGGGCCACGATGACCAGGATGGGCCCATAGAGGAAGAGGTAGACCAAGAGGGCGTGGAGGGAAAGTAGCCGCCTCATACCAGCTCCTCGAGCCCCCTTTCCCCCTGGATCCGGGCGTACAGGTAAAGGCTTAGGAGGACGAAGCCCATGAGGAAAACGCTCAAGGCCGCCCCGAAGGCCCAGTCCCGGGTGACGCCGAACTGCTGTTGGATGAGGTTGCCGATGAGGACCACCCGCCCCGCCCCCAAAAGGTCCGCCACCACGAAGGTGCCCATGGCGGGGATAAAGACGAGGACGCTACCGGCAAAGAGCCCGGGATAAGTCTGGGGGAGCACGGCGTGCAAGAAGGCGCGGAAGGGCCTCGCCCCCAGGTCGTAGGCCGCCTCCAAAAGCTGCCAGTCCAGCCTCTCCACGCTGGCGTAGACGGGCAGGACAAAGAAGGGCAAGAAGGTGTAGACCGTGGCCAGGAGCACGGCGCCAAAGGAGGGGTAGAAGGCGAAGGGGCCCAGGCCGAAGGCCCCCAGAAAGGCGTTCACCAGGCCTTCCCGCTGGAGCAAGACCAGCCAGGCGTAGACCCGGATGAGGAAGTTGGTGAGGAAGGGCAGGAGGAGCAAAAAGAGGAGGAGGTCCCGCTTGGGATGGCGGGCGATGTAAAAGGCCAAGGGGTAGCCCAAGAGGGCGGAAAGGAGGGTAGCCCAGACCCCCACCAGGAGGCTTTGGGCGAAGGCCTCGAGGTAGACGGGCTGGAGAGCCCGGGCGTAATTGTGAAGCCCTAAGGGCAGGCCGAGCTCCCCATAAGGCCCCCGGGAGAGGAAAGAGGCCAGGAGGACCAAAAGGGAAGGGAGAAGCACAAAGAGGAAGAGCCAAAGCCCCCCCGGCCCTACGGTGACCAGGACCCGCAAGATGCGCTGCCCAGGAGTCGCCGCCTCATTCATGAACCACCACCAGGTTCTCCGGGGGAAGGTAGCAGTAAACCTCCTCCCCATAGCCGAACTCCTCCGCCCCTGGCTCCTGCAGGTCCTGGTTGAGGGTGTAGGCGAGAAGCCGCACCTCCCCCGCCCTAAGGTAGTACTGGTTCTCCGCCCCCGTGTAGACGATCTCCTCCACCGCCGCCCGCACCAGGTTCTCCCGGGCCGGGGCCCCGTTTTGCGCCGGGTAGAGGCGGATCTTTTCCGGGCGGATGGCCAAGAGGGCCTCCTTCTGCAAGGGCTCTTTCAGGCGCAAGGGCCCCAGGGGGGTTTCCGCCCCCAAAGGGTGGGGCTTAGCAGGAAGGAAGTTGGAGCGGCCTAAAAACTCGGCCACAAAGCGGCTCTTGGGCCGCTCGTACACCTCGTCGGGAAGGCCCATCTGCACGATGCGCCCTTCCCGCATCACGGCGATGCGGTCCGACATGACCAAAGCCTCTTCCTGGTCGTGGGTGACGAAGATGAAGGTGGTGCCAAGCCGCCTCTGGAGCTGCATGAGCTCCACCCGAAGCTCCTGGCGTAGCCGAGCATCCAAGGCGGAAAGGGGCTCGTCCAAAAGGAGGACCAAGGGCTCTAAGACCAGGGCCCGGGCCAGGGCCACCCGCTGCTTCTGCCCCCCGGAAAGCTCCCGGGGGTAGCGCTTCTCCAGGCCCATAAGGTCCACGAGCTCCAAGGCCCAGGCCACCTTCCGCTTCACCTCCGCCTGGGCCAGGCCCTTCATCCGAAGGCCGAAGGCCACGTTCCCCTCCACGGTCATGTGGGGGAAAAGGGCGTAGTTTTGAAACACGGTGTTCACTGGCCGGGCGTAAGGGGGAACCCCCGCCATGTCCTTACCGGCGATCTCCACCCGCCCGGCGTCCGGCGTGTCGAACCCGGCCAGGATCCGCAAAAGGGTAGTCTTGCCGCACCCAGAAGGCCCCAGGAGGCTGAAGAACTCCCCCCTTCGCACCTCCAGGTCCACCCCGTCCAAGGCCACCACCCCGCCGAAGGCCTTGCGCACCCCGGCCACGCGCACCAGCACCTCCGCCACGGGGCCCAGTTTAGCAGGCTAGGGCGCCGCCCGGTCCCGGTGGACCAAAAGGACCAGACCCAGGGAAAAGAGGGTGGCCATCAGGCTAGAACCCCCGTAGGAAAAAAGGGGCAGGGTTAGGCCGGTGACGGGCATCACCCCCAAGGCCACCCCTAGGTTCACCACCACCTGAAAGCCCAGCATCCCCCCCACGCCGGCGAGGAAAAGGCGGTCGGCCATGCGGGAACACTCCAGGGCCAAGCCCAAGAGGCGAAGGAGCAAAAGGGCGTAAAGGCCCAGGAGGGCCACCGCCCCCACGAACCCCCATTCCTCCGCCCAAACCGCAAAGACAAAGTCCGTGTGGCGGAAGGGCACGAAGCCCAGTTGCGTCTGGGTTCCTTGCCCGTACCCCTTGCCGAAAAGCCCCCCAGAACCGATGGCGATGGTGGACTGGATCACCTGGAAGCCCTGGCCCAAGGGGTCGCGGTAGGGGTCCAAAACGATGAGGACCCGCTCCCGCTGGTAAGGCTTGAGGTTGGGCCAGACCACGGTGGGCACCAGGAGGACCAGGGCCAAGACCCCCACCAAAAGATGCTTCCAAGGAAGCCCCCGCACAAAGAGCACGGCGAAGGCGCCGAAGAGGACCACTAGGGTGCCCCCAAGGTCGGGCTGGAGGAGGAGGAGCGCCGCCACCGGGGCCGTGAGGAGGCCTGGCAAGACGTAGTCCCAAACCCGGCGGATGGGCCTTTCCTCCAGGAGGCGGGCCAGGGCCAGGACCAGGCCCACCTTGGCAAGCTCCAGGGGCTGGAACTGGAGAGGCCCCAGGACAAACCAGGCCTTGGCCCCGTTGATCTCCCGGCCCACCCCAAGCACCGCCACCAAGAGGGCCAGGGAAAGGGCGTAAAGGGGGTAGGCCCAGGCGAAGAGGAGCCTGCGGGAGAGGAACTGGACCGCCACCGCAAGCCCCAGTCCCAAGGCCAGGGCCAAGGCTTGCCGTGGGATCAGGGCGGGGTCCGGGGTGGCGCTTTTCAGATTGAGGAGCCCCAGGGCAGCCAGGGCCAAGGCCAGGAGGATCAGGCCCCAGTCGTAGGCGAGAAGGTTAGGCCGTCTGAGGACCATGCCGCCCTTAGCGCAAGGGGATGTCCGCCACCAGCACCACCTTCTCCCCCCGTTCCTCCAGGGCCACCTGAAGCCCCTCCTCCTGGGCAGGGAAGTAGCGGCGGAGGACCTCCAAAAGGTCCTTTTTTAGGCTTTCCACCAACCCCGGGGAAAGCCTGGCCCGGTCGTAGGCCAAGACCAGCTTGAGCCTCTCCTTGGCCTTTTCCTTGCTCCGCTTACGCCACCACATCACCGACCCCCGAAGAGCTTGCGGATGACCCCCAAGAAACCTTGGGCCTCCTCCAGGTGGCGGAAGGGCACCTCCTCGCCCCGCATGCGCCGGGCGGTGTCCAAGAAGGCCTGGGCGGCGGGGCTCGCCCCTTTGAGGACCAAGGGCTCCCCTTGGTTGGTGGAGACGATCACCTGCTCGTCCTCGGGGATGATGCCGATGGGCTTTAGGCCCAGGATCTCCACCACGTCCTCCACGGAGAGCATGTCCCCCCGGCTCACCATCTTGGGCCGGAGGCGGTTGATGACCAGGTAGTTCTCCCGGATCTCCCGGGCTTCCAGGAGGCCAATGATCCGGTCGGCGTCGCGAACGCTGGACACCTCGGGGTTCACCACCACCAAGGCCCCCTCCGCCGGGGTAGCGGCGGTCTGGAAGCCCTTCTCAATGCCGGCGGGAGAGTCGATGAGGACGCGGTCAAAGCCCTCTTCCGTGAGAAGGAAGCGCACCAGTTCTTGGAACTTGGCCGGGTCCAGCGCCTCCTTGTCCTTGGTCTGGGAGGCGGGGAGGAGGTAGAGGTTTTCCACCCGCTTGTCGCGGATGAGGGCCTGCCGAGGCTTGGCCCGCCCCTCCAGGACGTCGATGAGGTCAAAGACCACCCGCCCCTCGAGGCCCATGACCACGTCCAGGTTTCTCAGGCCCACGTCCACGTCCACCACCGCCACCTTCTCCCCCAGCTTGGCCAAGGCCGTACCCAGGTTGGCGGTGGTGGTGGTCTTCCCCACCCCGCCCTTGCCGGAAGTCACCACGATGGCTCTCGCTTTCACGTTACCCCCTCCTGCTTGGCCTCCAATACCTCCTCCAATCCGCGCAGGAAATCCAAAACCCGCTTGCCCCGCGGGGTCAGGGTGTATTCTACCCGGGGCGGCACCTCGGGGTAAGCCCGCCGCTCCACGAAGCCCAAGACGTGGAACTCGCGAAGCCGTTCCGCCAGGGTCCTGGGGGAAAGGACGAGGAGGCTTTCCAGGTCGGAAAAGCGGGAGGCCCCCCGGCTCAAGGCAAAGAGCACCTCCGGCGCCCCCCGCCTGGCCAGGACCTTGAGCACCTTGCGGGCGTTCTTGGACAGGGCCATGGGCTAATGCTATCAAAAGAGGATGTAGCTAGGAAGCAGGGAAGCGAGGCGGGAAAAGGGGTATGCTAAGGGGGTGCGGGAAGAGCCTAAGCCCGACTGGAAGGATTTTTTGGCCCTGGTGTTAGCCGCCTACAGCCTGCTCCTTCCGCCCTTACTCCTCATTCTGGGGGTTCTCTTTCTCGCCCTTCTTCTCCTCCGCCTTTTCCTGTAAAACTAAGCTATGGAAGGCCTTTTTGAGTCCTTGCCGGAAGGTTACCGGGAAAAGCTCGGCCGCCCGGGGGAGTACCCCTTCACCCGGGGCATCTACCCCCGGATGTACCTGGACCGGCTCTGGACCATGCGCCAGTACGCCGGCTTCTCCACCGCCGAGGAGTCCAACGCCCGCTACCGATACCTTCTGGCCCAGGGCCAGACGGGCCTCAGCGTGGCCTTTGACCTACCCACCCAGCTGGGCCTGGACCCCGACCACCCCATGAGCGTGGGGGAGGTGGGGCGGGTGGGGGTGTCCATCGCCACCCTCGAGGACATGCGCAAGCTCTTTGACGGCATCCCCCTGGACCAGGTCTCCACCAGCATGACCATCAACGCCCCCGCCATGATGCTCCTCGCCCTCTACCTCCTGGTGGCGGAGGAGCAAGGGGTTTCTTGGAACAAGGTCTCGGGCACGGTGCAAAACGATATCCTCAAGGAGTTCTTCGCCCGGGGTACCTACATCTACCCTCCTGGGCCCTCCATGCGCCTGGTGACCGACATCTTTGAGTTCTGCGCCCAACACGTGCCCAAGTGGAACACCATCAGCATCTCCGGCTACCACATCCGCGAGGCGGGGGCCACCGCCGCCCAGGAGATCGCCTTCACCCTAGCCGACGGCAAGGCCTACGTGCGGGCGGCCCTGGAGCGGGGGCTGGACGTGGACGCCTTCGCCCCCAGGCTCTCCTTCTTCTTCGCCGCCCACAGCGACATCTTGGAGGAGGTGGCCAAGTTCCGCGCCGCCAGGCGGCTTTGGGCCCGCATCATGCGGGAGGAGTTCGGGGCCAAGGACCCCAAAAGCTGGATGCTCCGCTTCCACACCCAGACGGGGGGCTCCACCCTCACCGCCCAGGAACCCCTGAACAACGTGGTGCGCACCGCTTACCAGGCCCTGGCCGCCGTGCTCGGGGGCACGCAAAGCCTCCACACCAACGCCTACGACGAGGCCTTGGGCCTGCCCACAGAGAAAAGCGCCCTCCTGGCCCTGCGCACGCAGCAGATCCTGGCCTACGAGAGCGGGGTGACCAAGGCCATTGACCCCTTGGGGGGAAGCTTCTACCTGGAGCACCTCACGGACCAGTTGGAACGGGAGGCGGAAAAGCTCATCGCCGAGATCGACGTCCTGGGCGGGGCGGTAGCCGCGGTGGAAGCGGGCTACTTCCAAAGGGCCATCGAGGAGTCCGCCTGGCAGTTCCAGAAGGAGGTGGAGGAGGGCAAGCGGATCCTCGTGGGGGTGAACCGCTTCTTTGACCCCCATAGCCCCTTGAACGAGCCTGTGCCCGTGCAGCGCATCGACCCCGAGCTCCACGAAAGGAGGAAGCGGGAGCTTGCCGCCTTCAAGGCCAAGCGGGATGGCGAGAGCGTCCGGGTGGGCCTCGAGCGCCTGCGCCAGGCGGCGCGGGGCCAGGAAAACCTCTTCCCCCACGTCCTGGAGGCCTTCCGCCGCCGGGCTACCTTGGGGGAGGTCTGCGGGGTCCTGCGGGAGGAATGGGGAGAGTACCAGCCAACGAGGTGAGCCGTGGAGAGCGAAACGGAGCTTTGGAGCTTCCTGGAGCGCCACCTGAAAAGCATCTACGAGGGGGACTACGCCACCTACGCCGCCACCACCCACGAGGAGCTTTCCCTTTACGAGTGGTTCGTCACCCCCCACCGCCTGGACGGCCTGGACTTCCACCGCTTTATGGTGGAGAAGAACTGGGCCACGAGGGGTAAGCCCTACCGGATCGACCTTTTGGAAAGGCGGCTTCAGCGCTACGGGGAGGTGGCCATCTTCAGCTACACCCTCCTCCTCACCGTGGAGGAGGAAGGGGGGCTACGGCACCAAGCGGTGAACGAAAGCCGGGTAGCGGTGCGCTTCCCTGAGGGGTGGAAGGTGGTGCACGTGCACAAAAGCCCGGCGGGCTAGCCCGCCGGGCCGGGGGCGCCCCGCATCAGGCCCCTTCCTTGAGCTTCTCCACCACGGAGCGGTCCTCGAGGGTGGAGGTGTCCCCCTTGATCTCCTTCTCCCCGGCGGCGATCTGCCGCAGGAGGCGGCGCATGATCTTGCCGGAGCGCGTCTTGGGCAAAGCGTCGGTGAAACGCACCTCGTCGGGGCGGGCGATGGGTCCGATCACCTTGGCCACGTGGGCCTTGAGCTCGTCCCTAAGGGCATCGGCAGGGGTGAAGCCCTCCTTCAGGGTCACGAAGGCCACGATGGCCTCCCCCTTCATGGGGTCGGGCCGGCCCACCACCGCCGCCTCCGCCACCGCGGGGTGGGAAACCAGGGCGGACTCGATCTCCATGGTGCCCAGGCGGTGGCCCGCCACGTTCAAGACGTCGTCCACCCGGCCCTGGATCAGGTAGTAGCCCTCCTTGTCCCGCCGGGCCCCGTCCCCGGTGAAGTAGACCCCGGGGTGCTGGCTGAAGTACTGCTGGAGGAAGCGCTCCGGGTCGCCCCAGACGGTGCGGAGCATGCTGGGCCAAGGCCGCGTGATGCAAAGGTGGCCGCCCTCGTCCGGGTTCTCCACGGGCTGGTGCTCGCTGTCCAGGATCTCCGGCTTCACCCCGAAGAAAGGCTTCCCAGCGTGCCCCGGCTTCATGGGATGGGCCCCGGGCAGGGTGGTGATCATGATCCCGCCCGTTTCCGTCTGCCACCAGGTGTCTACGATGGGGCAGCGCCCCTTGCCGATCACGTGGTAGTACCAAAGCCAGGCCTCGGGGTTGATGGGCTCGCCCACGGTGCCAAGAAGCCGCAAGGTTTCCAGGCGGTGCTTGGCGGGCCAGCCTTCCCCCCACTTCATGAAGGCGCGGATGGCGGTGGGGGCGGTGTAGAGGATGGACACCCCGTACTTGTCCACGATCTGCCAGAAGCGGTCGGGCTCAGGCCAGTTGGGGGCCCCCTCGTACATCACCGTGGTGGCCCCGTTCAGGAGGGGCCCGTAGACCACGTAGGAGTGGCCGGTAATCCAACCCACGTCGGCGGTGCACCAGTAGACGTCCTCGTCCTTGAGGTCAAAGACCAGCTTGGTGGTGTAGTAGACGTAGGTCATGTAGCCGCCCGTGGTGTGCAAAACCCCTTTGGGCTTCCCCGTGGAACCCGAGGTGTAGAGGATGAAAAGGGGCTCCTCCGCCTCCATGGGCTCGGGGTCCAAGCGGTCGGGGGCCGCCTCCATGAGCTCGTGCCACCAGTGGTCCCGGCCCGGGGTCCAGGGCACCTCCTCCCCGGTGCGGCGCACCACCACCACGTGCTCCACGCTAGGGGTTTCCTTGAGGGCCTCGTCGGCGTTCTGCTTCAGGGGAACGATGCTGCCCCGGCGGTAGCCGCCGTCGGCGGTGATGAGGACCTTGGCCTGGGCGTCCTTGATGCGGTCGGCCAAGGCCCCGGAGGAAAAGCCCCCGAAGACCACGGAGTGCACCGCCCCGATACGGGTGCAGGCCAGCATGGCGATGGCCGCCTCGGGGACCATGGGCAGGTAGATGGTGACCCGATCGCCCTTCTTCACCCCAAGCCGCTTCAGGACGTTGGCGAACTTCTGCACCTCCCGCCAAAGATCGTGGTAGGTGAGGACCCGCTCCTCCCCCGGCTCCCCTTCCCAGACCAAGGCCGCCTTGTTCTTGCGCCAGGTCTTCACGTGGCGGTCCAGGGCGTTGTAGGAGAGGTTGGTCTTGCCCCCCACGAACCACTTGGGGTGGGGGAGGTCCCCCTCCAGGACCTTCTGCCAGGGCTCAAACCAGTGGAGCTCCGAGGCCACCCGTCCCCAGAACCCCTCGGGGTCCTTTAGGCTTTCCTCGTACAGGCGCGCGTACTCCTCCTCGCTCTTGATGTGGGCCTGCTGGCGGAAGGCCTCGCTTGGGTAAAACACCCGCTCTTCCTTGAGCACGCCTTCAATCCGGTCCATACCCCCTCCTTTGCCCTTGAGGATAGGCGGGGCCAAGGATGGGGTCAAGAAAAGGGGGGTTTTTCACCATTTGCCAAAGCCCCCCTTTCTTGACAGGAGGGGGCTTGCCAAGGGCAAGATGGAGCCAGATGGCCAAGAAGCGAAGCCTCTCCACCGTGCAGGCCGCCCTGCGCATCCTGGCCTACCTGGCGGAGCACCCGGAAGGGGTGGAGGTGAAGGAGGTGGCCCGCCTTCTGGGCAAAAGCCTCTCTACCGCCTACGCCCTCCTGAATAGCCTGGTGGAGGAAGGCTTCGCCGTCAAAGGGGAAAGGGGCTACCGCTTGGGAAGCGCCAAGCCGGTCCCCGCGGAAACCACCCCCTTGGAAGAGGCCCTGGAAGAGCTTTACCTCCGCACCCGGGAGCGGTGCTACCTGGCCCTCCTCACCCCCGAAGGGGTGAGGCTGAAGACAAGAGGGCGGCAGGGCCAGCCCCACCCCCTGGGGGAAAGCCTCCCCGAAGGGGCCCACGCCCTGGCCTTGGGCAAGGTCCTCCTGGCCTTTGGCGCCCTGCCCCTTCCCCCCTTGCGCCCCCGCACCCCCTACACCCTCACCGACCCCATGGCCCTGGAGGAGGAGCTCAAGCGGGTGCGGGAGTCGGGCCTGGCGGCGGAGATGGAGGAGTACGCCCTGGGGCTTTCCGCCCTGGCCGCCCCCCTGTTTGGCCCAGGGGGGGAACTCCTCGGCACCCTAGGGGTGGTGGTGCCCGCCCGGCGCTTCCCCTTCGCCTTTAGCCGCCTGGCCCGGGCCCTCTCCGAGGTGGCCCAGGTCTCCCCCTACCTCAAGCCCCCCGAGCCCCCAAGCCTGGCCCCACCTCCGGAGGCGAGCTTTAGGGTGGAGGTGGTGGAGCCCCCCACGGAGCTCAAGGAAAGGGCCAACCTGAAAGACCCCGCCTCCGCTTACCGGGAGGCCCTCGAGGACCCCGAGGGCTTCTTCGGCCCCTTCGCCCGGGAGTTCTTCTGGGAAAGCCCCTGGGAAACCCTTTACGACCCAGAACGCCGCCTTTGGTTTGCGGGCGCCCGCACCAACGCCGCCCTTAACGCCCTGGACCGCCACCTCCCCGAAAGGGCCCAGCAGGTGGCCCTCCTCACCCTGGACGGGGAAGGACACCTGGAAAAGTGGACCTACCGGGAACTCCAAGACCTCTCCGCCCGCCTGGCGGGCCTCCTCCAAAGCCTGGGGGTAAGGGTGGGGGACCGGGTGGCCCTCTACCTCCCCACGGGGGCGGAGGCCGCCTTGGCCCTTTTGGCCTTAGCCCGGCTTGGGGCGGTGCACGTGGCCCTGCCCGTGGGGCTGGGGCCTGAGGCGCTTAGGGAGCGGCTTCTCCAAAGCGAAGCCCGCCTCCTCATCGCCGCTGACGGCTACTACCGCCGGGGGCAGCTCATCCCCTTGCGCCCCGTGGTGGAGGCGGCGCTGGCGGGGCTGGACCTCCCCGTGCTCTGGCACGTGCGGGGAAGCACGGAGTTCCTGGAAAGGGCCTGGGAAGGCGAGCCGGTGGAGCCGGTGCCCGTGCCCGCCCACCACCCCCTCTTCATCCTCCACACCTCGGGCTCCACCGGTAGGCCCAAGGGCGTGGTCCACGGCCATGGGGGGTACATGGTAGGGGTGGCCTGGGCCCTCCGCTACCTCTTCGATCTGAAGCCGGGGGAGGTCTTCCACACCACCGCCGACCTCTTCTGGGTGGTGGGCCACTCCTTTGGCCTCTACGCCCCCCTGTTCCTAGGGGGCACCAGCCTCCTGGTGGAGGACCGCCCCGACCACCCAAGCCCCGCCGCCTTCTACGAGCGCCTGGCCCGGCTCAAGGTGGACGTCCTCCTCACCTCCCCCACCCTCCTCCGCACCCTGAGGCGCCACGGGGAGGCGCGGCCCACGGGCCTTCGGCTGGTGGGGAGCGTGGGGGAGGCCTTGGCCCCGGAGGTCTGGCGCTGGGCCCGGGAAAACCTGGCCTGGCCCCTGGACAACTGGTGGCAGACGGAGCTGGGGGCCCCGGCCCTCGCCACCCCTCTTCCCCTCCCGGCCAAGCCCGGCTACGTGGGGGTGCCCCTCCCCGGGGTGGAAGCCCGGGTGGTGGACGAGGCGGGTCAGGTCCTCCCCCCAGGGGCCAAGGGGCACCTGGTCCTCCTCCGGGCGGGCCCGGCCCAGATGGTGGACCTCCTAGGGGGGGAAAGCCCCTGGCGGGGCGGGCTCTACTGGACCGGGGACCTGGCGGTGATGGACGAGGAGGGGTATTTCCGCATCCTGGGCCGCTCGGAAGAGGTGATCAAGGTGGGGGAGGCAAGGCTCGGCACCGCCGAGGTGGAGGCCGCCGCCCTCACCCATCCCCAGGTGGCGGAGGCGGCGGCCGTGGGGGTGCCGGGGGAGGAAGGGGAGGAGATCGTGGTTTTCGTGGTGCCCAAGCAGGCGGTGCCCGAGGAGCTAAAACCCCTTCTGGCGGAAAAGCTCAAGGCCCACCTCCTGCGCCACCTGGGCCCCGTGGCCCCGCCCCGGGTCCTCTTCGCCGAAAGCCTGCCCCGCACCCGGAGCGGCAAGATCCTCAGGCGGCTTCTCAAGGCGGAACTTTTGGGCCTAGACCCGGGGGACACCTCGGGACTGGAGGAACACTATGGCGGTGGAAAAGCTCCTTAAAGCGGAAGAGCGGCTCTGGGCCCCAGAAGCCTTGCGCCAGGCGGCGAACCTCAAGAACTTCGCCGCGGAGTACCGGCGGAGCCTCGAGGACCCCGAGGGCTTCTGGGGGACCTGGGCCCGGCGCTTCTACTGGGAAACGCCCTTCGCCAAGGTGTTGGAGTGGAACCTCCCCGAGCACCGCTGGTTCCTGGGCGGCACCACCAACGCCGTCTACAACGCCCTGGAACGCAACGTGGAACGGGGGCTTCGGAACAAGGTGGCCCTCCTCTACCTGGGCGAGGACGGCCAGGAGCAAAAGCTCACCTACGGGGAGCTCCTGGACCGGGTGCGCCGCCTGGCCACGGCCCTCGAGGCCCTGGGCGTGGGCAAGGGGGACCGGGTGGTGGTCTACATGCCCCTCACCCTGGAGGGCGTCATCGCCATGCTGGCCACCGCCTATCTGGGGGCCATCCACAGCGTGGTCTACGCCGGGCTCGGGGTAGCGGCGCTAAGGGAGCGCATCCTGGACGCCGGAGCCAAGCTCCTCATCGCCGGGGACGTGAGCCACCGCCGGGGCAAGGGGGTGGACCTCCGCTCCATCGTGGAAGAGGCCATCAAGGACCTGCCCCTAAAGGTCATCTGGTTCCAACGGGCTTACCGGGGGAAGCTTCCCGAGGGGCATTACGATTTCCAGGAACTCCTCTGGAACACCCCCCCAAAGGCCCGGGCGGAGATGGTGGAGGCGGAGCATCCCCTCTTCATCCTCTACACCTCGGGCTCCACGGGCAAGCCCAAGGGGGTGGTCCACGTCCACGGCGGCTACATGGTGGGCACCACCTACCACCTGCGCACCTTCTTTGACGTGAAGGACGAGGACGTCTTCTGGGCCACCAGCGACATCGGCTGGATCGTGGGCCACTCCTACATCGTCTACGCCCCTCTCCTGGAGGGCGTTACCTCCCTGTTGCGGGAAGGGGCCCCCGACTACCCCGACCCCGGGGCCTTCTGGCAGGTGGTGGAGCGGTACCGGGTGAACGTGATGTTCACCGCCCCCACGGCGGTACGGCTTTTCATGAAGTACGGCCCGGAGTGGCCCAAGCGGTACGACCTCTCCTCCTTGCGCCTCCTGGCCGTGGCCGGGGAACCCCTAAACCCCGAGGCCCTGCGCTGGGCCTACACGCACCTGGTGGATGGGGGCCAAAGGGGCTTTGTGGCGGATAACTGGTGGCAGACGGAGCTGGGCGGGCCCACCCTGGGCACCCCCCTCACCCTCCCAGCCAAGCCGGGCTTCGCCGGGGTGGCCCTCCCCGGGGTGGAGGCTTCCGTGGTGGACGAGGAGGGGAGGCCCGTGCCCCAGGGGCAAGGGGGGCTCTTGGTGCTCAAGCGGCCCTTCCCCCACATGATGCGCACCGTCTGGGGCAACCACGAGCGCTACCTCCAGTACTGGCGGGAGGTGCCGGGGGGCGTCTACGCCGCCGGGGACGTGGCGAGCCAGGACGAGGAGGGCTACTTTAGCGTCCTGGGCCGGGCGGACGATGTCCTCAACGTGGCTGGCCACCGCATCGGCACCGCGGACGTGGAAAGCGCCCTGGTTTCCCACCCCGCGGTGGCGGAGGCGGCGGTGATCGGGGTGCCTGACCCCCTGAAGGGGGAGGCCATCAAGGCCTTCGTGGTCCTGCGCTCAGGGCAGAGCCCCTCGGAGGAGCTCAAGGAAGGGATCCTCCAGCACGTGCGCCGGGAACTCGGCCCCATCGCCACGCCCAGGGAAGTGGTCTTCCTGGACAAGCTGCCCAAGACCCGCTCGGGCAAGATCCTGAGGCGGCTTTTGAAGGCGAGGGAGCTGGGGAAGGATCCAGGGGACCTTTCCACCCTGGAAGAGTAGCCCCCTCCCCCTTGGTCCCACCCCCTCGGGGGCGGGTTTCCGTTTACCCTCAGGCCTACCCCAGGGAAAACCCCGGCTTTTGCGCATGGTCGCAAAGCCCTCTTTTCTTGACACCCCCCTCATCCTTCCCTAAGATTGCCGCTAACCGCGAGGGAAGCTAACTAGAGGAGGCGCAGGCGGGCGCTTCCCGAGCGGGGGAGGGAGTTATGAGCGCGTTAGAGAGCTACTGGCGAGAAAACCTAAGCCTGATCCGGAACCTCCTTATCGTATGGGCCTTGGTGTCCTACGTGCTGGGCATCCTTTTGGCGGAACCCCTGAACGCTATCCGGGTCTTCGGTGGCCCGCCCTTGGGGTTCTGGATCGCCCAGCAGGGGAGCATCTACGTGTTCGTAATCCTTATCTTCTACTACGCTTCCCGGATGGCCGCCTTGGACCGAAAGTACGGCTTTGAGGACTAGGAGGTCGCCATGAGCGCTGAAGTCTGGACTTGGATCATTGTGCTTCTCACCTTTGCCCTCTACTTGGGCATCGGGTACTGGGCCCGCGTCCGGGAAACCACAGGGTTCTACGTGGCGGGCCGCGGCGTTCCTCCGGTGGCCAACGGGGCCGCCACCGCCGCCGACTGGATGTCGGGCGCCAGCTTTATCTCCATGGCTGGCCTCATCTCCTTCCTGGGCTTTGACGGGGCAGTATACCTCATGGGCTGGACAGGGGGGTATGTGCTACTCGCCCTCCTCCTCGCCCCCTATCTGCGCAAGTACGGCAAGTTCACCGTGCCCGAGTTCGTAGGGGACCGCTACTATTCCAACGTGGCCCGGGTGGTGGCGGTGATCTCCGCCCTCTTCGTCTCCTTCGTGTACGTGGTGCCCCAGCTCCGGGGCGTGGGCATCGTTCTTTCCCGCTACCTGGGGGTGGATGTGGCCACAGGGGTGTGGGCTGCCGTTTTGGTCACCGCCTTCATCGCCGTGATCGGCGGGATGAAAGGCATCACCTGGACCCAGGTGGCCCAGTACACCGTGCTGATCATCGCCTACCTCATCACGGGTGTCGCCCTCTCCAACCTCCTCACGGGGAACCCCATCCCCCAACTTGCCTTCACCTTCTCCGACTTCGCTGTGCGCCTTAGCCAACTGCAAGTGGAGCTGGGCCTCAACGAGTACGTGAAGCCCTTCCAAAACCTAAGCCAGCTCAACGTCTTCCTCATCACCCTAACCCTTATGGTGGGCACCGCCGGCCTACCCCACGTGATCATCCGCTTCTACACCGTGCCCAAGGCCTCCGACGCCCGTTGGAGCGCCGGTTGGGCCCTTCTTTTCATCGCCCTGCTCTACACCACCGCTCCCGCCGTGGCCGTCTTCTCCAAGTACAACCTCCTGAACACCTTGGCCAACAAGCCGGTGGAGGAGGTGCAGCAGATTGACTGGGTGCAGAAGTGGAGCAAGACGGGCCTCCTCAAGTTGGAGGACAAAAACGGGGACGGTATCTACCAAATCACCGCCAGCCGCGACACCAACGAGATCACGATTGACCGGGACATCATCGTCCTCTCCACGCCCGAGGTGGCGAAGCTCTCCCCCATCGTGGTGGGCCTGGTGGCGGCAGGTGGCTTGGCAGCGGCGCTTTCCACGGCAGCGGGTCTTCTCATCGTCATGGCCAGCGCCATCTCCCACGACCTCTACACCCGCATCATCAACCCCCAAGCCTCAGAGACCACCAAACTCACCATCGCCCGGGTGGTGATCCTCCTGGTCACGATCCTCGCCGCCCCCTTCGGCATCAACCCCCCCGCCTTTATCGCCCAGCTGGTGGCCTTCGCCTTCGGGCTTGCCGCTAGCACCTTCTTCCCTGCCATCATCTTGGGCATCTTTGACCGGAGGATGAACACGCAAGGGGCGGTGGCTGGGATGCTGGTGGGGCTTATTTTCACCGCCACCTACATCGTGGGCACCAACTACCTGGGCTGGCCTCGCTTCCTCTTCGGTATCTCCCCGGAGGGCATCGGCACCGTGGGAATGCTCCTGAACTTCCTGGTGGCCTACCTGGTCTCCCGGGCCACGCCCCCGCCCCCCGTGGAGATCCAGAAACTGGTGGACGAGATCCGTGTTCCCAAGGGAGCAGGCCAGGCAGCGGAACACTAAGGAAGACCCCCCGGGGAAGCCCCGGGGGGTTCCCCATTGGCCCACCCTAAAACCCTAAAGTAGAGTATGGTCTTTCGCTACCTTCGCTTTTACCTGGGAACCTTGGTAGCCCTCTTCGCCTTCTATCTGGGGGGGCACTACGCCTTAGGCCTTCCCTTTCCCACCCCCGGCTTCCTCCTGCGCCTCGCCCTAGTGTCCCTAGTGGGCATGGGGCTTGGCGTCCTCTACCACCGCCTCTGGCCCCTCCCCCCACCAGGCCTGGGGCGGGTGGTGCGGCTTTTCGTCCTCCTGCCTCCCGCCTTCGTCTTGGGCCTAGGCCTCACCCTGGCCCTGGGAGGGCAGGCGGCCTACCACTTCCTGGTGCCCCTTTTGGCCTGGCTCGCCCCGGACTATGGACCCCAAAGCGGTCCCACCCCTGAACGCCCTCCCCGAGGCTGAGCGGGAAGCCCGCCTCCAGGAGGCCCAGGAGGAAACCTACCCCCCTGGCACCCGCTTCCTCCTGCAAGGGGGGGAGCCCGCTCACGCCCTGTTCCTGGTGCTGGAAGGAGAGGTGGCCCTCCTGGACGGGGAACAGGAGGTGGGGGTGCTCGGGGCGGGGGAGTTTTTCGGGTTTCCCTCCCTCCTTTCCGGGGAGCCCCCGGCCTTTAGCGTGGTGGCCAAGACCCCGGTGCGCCTCCTCCGCTTTCCCGAGGAGAGCTTCCGCAAGCTCCTCGCCCACCCCGAGGCGGCCCGCTTCTTCGGGCAGGGGCTGGCGGAGCGGGTGCGGCTTAGGGCCTTGGACCTCTCCCTCTTCGCCCCCGTGGGGCGGCTGGTGCGGCGGGCACCGATCTTCATCGCCCCGGAGGCCCCAGTACAGGAAGCGGCGCGGAGGATGCGGGAGGAAGGCATCAGCAGCCTCCTGGTGGCCTCTGACCCCCCCGGCATCCTCACCGACCGCGACCTGAGGAACCGGGTCTTGGCCGAGGGCCTCCCCCCCTCCACCCCGGTGGCGGCGGCCATGACCGCCCCCCTCTTCGCCCTCCCCGCAGACACCCCCCTCTACGAGGCGGTGGCGGCCATGGTGGAGCGGGGCATCCACCACCTGCCCCTCACGGAAGGGGAAAGGATCGTGGGCCTGGTGACCCACACCGATCTTCTCCTCCACCAGGCGCAAAGCCCCCTCCTCCTCCTGCGGCGGATCGAGCGCCTGGAGCTCGGTCGCTACAGCGCCGAGGTGGCCCATCTGGTGGAGGGGCTTTTTCAGAAGGGCCTCGAGGCCCTCGAGATCGGCCGGGTGGTGGCCTCCTTGAACGACGCCCTGATCCGCCGTCTGGTCAAGGAGGCGGAAACTGCCCTGGGGCCACCCCCCATCCCCTATAGCTTCATGGTCTTCGGCTCGGAGGGCCGCAGGGAACAGGCCCTCCTCACCGACCAGGACAACGCCTTGGTCCTGGGGGAAGGGGGGCACGAGGCCTACTTCCAGGCCCTGGCGGAGCGGGTGGTGGGGGGGCTTTTGCAGGCGGGGATCCCCGAGTGCAAAGGAGGGTACATGGCCACCCGCTGGCGCATGCCCCTCACGGACTGGATCGCCACCTTCCGCCGCTTCATGGAAACCCCCGAACCCCAGGCCCTCTTGGAAACCCAGATCTTCTTTGACTTCCGGAGCGCCGCCGGGGACCTTTCCCTTAAGCCCTTGGAGGAAGCCGTCCTGGAAGGGGCCAAGCGGGGGGTTTTCCTCTACCACCTGGCCCGGGCCAGCCTGGAGTTCCGCCCTCCCTTGGGCTTCCTGGGCAGGGTGCGCACGGAGGAAGGCTTTGTGGACCTCAAGCGCTCGGCCCTCGCCCCCATCGTGGCCCTGGCCCGGCTTTACGCCCTCCTGGCCGGAAGCGCCACCAAGGGTACGGTGGAGCGGCTACGGGCGGCGGCGGAAGGGGGGACGCTAAGCCGGGAAGGGGCGGAGCGGCTCGAGGAGGCCTTCCGCTTCTTCTTCGGCCTGCGCCTGGCCCACCAGCTCCAGGCCTTCCGCGAGGGCAAGGAGATCGGCAACAAGGTGCTCTGGGCGGCCCTCTCCCCCGGGGAAAGGCGGCGGGCCCTGGAGGGGTTTAGGGCCATCCTAGAGGTCCAGGAAAGCACGGCGAGCCGCTTTAACCTGCGATGAAGGAGAAAGCCTTCGCCCTTTTCCTCCTCGCCCTCTTCCTCTTCACCCTGCCCCTAAGCCTCCTCTTCCGAGGGGTAGGGGGGCCCTGGGAGCTTCCTCCCCTTTACCTTTACCTCTTCGGGGCCTGGGCCTTGGTGGTCCTCCTGGCCTTTCTCCTCTTCCGCCGGCCATGAGTCCTTGGGCGCTCCTCCTCGGGCTTCTCCTCTACCTAGGCCTCCTCTTCCTGGTGGCCCTCTGGGGGGAAAGCCGCCCCCGCCTCGCCCAAAACCCTTGGGTCTATGCCCTTTCCCTGGCGGTCTACGCCACCGCCTGGACCTTCCTGGGTAGCGCCGGCCGGGCGGCCACGGAAGGGGCCACCTTTCTGCCCATCTACCTAGGCCCCACCCTGGTCCTCCTCCTTTGGCCCTGGCTCCACGGGAGGCTCCTCGCCCTGGCCCGAACCCACCGCCTCACCTCCTGGGCGGACTTCCTTCACCTGCGCTATGGCCCTGGCCCCCTGGCCCCCCTGGCGGCGGGGTTCTTGGTGGTGGGGCTTCTGCCCTACCTGGCCCTGCAGCTCAAGGCCATCGCCCAGGCCTTCCTCTTCCTGAGCGGGGAAGAAGCCCCCTTGGCGGACGTGGCCCTCCTCACCGCCCTCCTCCTCGCCCTCTTCGCCATCCTCTTCGGGACCCGCCGCCTGGACCCCTCCGAGCGCCACCCGGGCCTGGTCCTGGCGGTGGCCTTCGAGTCCTTGGTGAAGCTCTTCGCCCTCCTCCTGGTGGGGGCCTTGGTTCTCCTAAGCCTGGGAAACCCCTTCCCCCGCGCCCAGGCCGAGCCTGACCTCCACCCCCTCCTCCTGCCCCCCGAGGGGCTTTCCGGGCACCTGGCCTGGGTGAGCCTGGTGGCGCTCTCGAGCCTCGCCTTCCTCTTCCTGCCCCGGCAGTTCCACGTGGCGGTGGTGGAAAGCCAAAACCCCCGCCACCTGCCCCACGCCGCCTGGGCCTTTCCCCTATACCTTCTCCTCATCAACCTACCCATCCTCCCCTTGGCCCTTTGGGGGAGGCTTCTCCTGCCCGGAGAAAACCCCGACCTCTACGTCCTGGCCCTGCCCCTCCTGGCCGGAAGCCCCCCCGTGGCCTTTTTGGCTTTCCTGGGAGCGGTATCCGCGGCCACGGCCATGGTGGTGGTGGAGGGGCTTTCCCTTTCCATCCTCCTCTCCAACCACCTCCTCTCCCCCCTCCTCCTGCGCCGCCGCGCCCTGGGAAGCCTCCTCCTTTGGCGCAGGCTGGCCATCCTCCTGGTGCTCCTCCTCGCCTACCTCTACTTCCGCCTGGCGGGGGAGGCCTACGCCCTGGTGGGCATGGGGCTCATCTCCTTCGTGGCGGTGGCGCAGCTGGCCCCGGCGGCCCTCCTGGGCCTCTTCTGGAAAGGGGCCACGGGGGCGGGGGCCCTGGCGGGGTTCCTCGCCGGGGTGGCCCTTTGGGCCTACACCCTCTTCCTCCCTGCCCTGGCCCGCTCCGGCTTCCTCCCCCCCCTCTTCCTAGAAGGCCCCCACCCCCTCCTCCACCCGGAGGGGCTTTTGGGCCTAAAGGGATTGGACCCCATCACCCATGGCTTCCTGGTAAGCCTGGGGACCAACCTGGCCCTCACCTTGGGCGTATCCCTCTTCACCCGCAAGGAGGCCCCCCTAGGGGGGCGCACCGGGGAGGTGGCGGCGCTCGCGGCCCTTTTGGAAAGGATCTTAGGAAAAGAGGTGGCGGAGGCCTTCCTCAAGGAAGCGGAAGGCCTTTCCGGCACCGAGGCTGCCTTGCGGGCCGAGGCCTTTCTCTCCTCCGCCCTGGGGCCCGCCACCGCCCGGCTCCTCCTCCTTTCCGTCACGGAAGAAGCCCGGGAGGAGCATAAGCCCCTCCTGGAGGAGGCGGCCCGGGAGTCCAAGGCGGTGCGGGCCTACGCCCAGGCCCTGGAAAGGGCCCAGGCCGAACTGGCCGAGGCCTACGAGCGGCTAAAAGCCCTGGACCAGGCCAAGGACGAGCTCCTTTGGGCCGTGTCCCACGAGCTCAAGACCCCCCTCACCGCGGTGCGGGCCCTGGCGGAGATCCTGGCCACCCACCCCGACCTCTCCGAGGAGGAGCGGAGGCGCTTCACCGCTCTTTTGGCGAAGGAGGCGGCGAGGCTTTCCCGCCTGGTGGAGGAGGTCCTGCGCTACGCCCGCCTTCAGACGGGCCCCGCCCCCAAGAAGGAGCCCACGGACCTCAAGGCCCTGGCGGAGGAGGCCCTGAGCCTCACCGAGCCCTTGGCCCGGGAGCGGGGCGTTAAGCTGGAAGCGGCCTTGCTGCCCCTCCAAGCGGACACCGACCGGGACCGGGTCCTCCAGGTACTCCTGAACCTCCTCACGAACGCCGTGCGCCACGCCCAAAGCCGGGTGCGCCTGGAGCTTGGGGCGAGGGGGCAGGAGGCCCTTTTCCGCGTCCTGGACGACGGCCCCGGGGTGCCCAAGGAGGCGCGGGAGCGGATCTTTGAACCCTTCCAGAGCCTTGCGGGGGGCACAGGGCTAGGGCTTTACCTGGCGCGGCGCCTCGCCGAGGGCCTGGGCGGGCGGGTTTACCTGGAAGAGGGGGAAGGCGGGGCCTTTGCCTTCACCGTACCCTTGGAGGTGAACCATGCGGATCCTTTTGGTGGATGACGAGGAGAGCATCCTGGTACCCCTCGAGTTCCTCCTGCGCCGGGCAGGGTACGAGGTGGCCTTGGCCAAGACGGGGGAGGAGGCCTTAAGGGCGGCGGAGGCGAGCCCCTTTGACCTGGTGGTGCTGGACCTCATGCTCCCGGGCCTGGACGGCTTCGCCGTTTTGGAGCGCCTCAAGGCCCACCCCCATCCCCCCAAGGTCCTGGTCCTCACCGCCCGGGGCCGGGAGGCGGACCGGGCCAAGGCGGAGGCCTTGGGGGCGGAGGGCTTCTTGGGCAAGCCCTTTGCCCTAGACGACCTTCTCGCCCGGGTGCGGGCGCTTCTGGAGGGGGCATGAGGGAGGCCCTGCGCTTCCTGGGCGCCCTCTTGTTGGGCCTCCTCCTGGTGGGGGCGACGGTGGGGGCGGGGGTGTTCTTCCTCCTTCAGGGGGAGGAAGCCCTGGCCCGGGAACTCTTGCGGCTGGCCCAGGAAAAGGCCTTTCTCCTCCTCTTCTTGGCCCTCCTCTTCGCCTTGGTCCTGGCCGCCCTCCTCCACCCCCTTTTCCTGGGGTACCTGGCCGCCACCCGGGCCCTGGGCCAGGAGGCGGAGGTCCTCCTGGCTAACCCCGGCCACCGCCTGCGCCTAAGGGGGCCCTTTGAGCTCCAGGGCCTGGCCCGGCTCATCAACCGCCTGGCGGAGGAGAAGGAAGCCCTGGAAAAGGAGGTGGAGGCCCGCGTGGCCGAGGCCAAGGCCCTCTTGGCCCGGGAGCGGGAGGTCCTGGCCACCCTGATCGCCCACCTGCCCCAAGGGGTGGTCCTGGCCAACCCCAAGGGCCAGGTCCTCCTCTACAACCCCCCGGCCCGCAGGTTCCTGGGGGAAGGGCTGGGGGCGGGGAAAAGCCTCTTCGGCCTTCTGGACCGGAGCTTGCTCGCCCACGCCCTGGCCCTGCCCGAGGAGCGCTTCCTCACCCAGGGCCCCAAGGGCCCCTTGCGCCTGCAGGCCGTTCCCCTAGAGGCGGGCTTTTTGCTCCTCTTGGAAGAGGCCCGGGAGGAAGGGGCCCTGGAGGAGGCTACCCTGCACCGCCTCAAGGACAAGCTGGCGGGGCTTAGGGCCCTGGTGGAGGCGGCGGCGCAGGAATCCCCCCACCCCCTCCTGGCTCAGGCCCGGGCCGTGGCGGAGGCCCTTTCCCACCTGGTGGAGGGGTTGAAGGCGCCGGTGCGGGCGGAGGAGGTACGGGCGGAGGACCTCATGCCCCTTCTGGCAGAGGCCCTGGAACGGGAGGCGGGGCTTTCCCCGGGGTTTTCCCTGAAGGAAGGGGCCGAGGGGCTTTTGGTGCAGGCGGACACCTACGCCCTAGCCCGGGGCCTCGCCGCCACCCTGGCGGGGGAGGAGGAGGTCTTTTGGGAAGGGGAGCGGCAAGGGAACCTCTTCCGCCTTACCCTCCTCTTCCCCCACCCCGCCCCGAGGCCCCACCCCCTGCTGCAGGCAGCGGTGGAGGCCGCCCTGGGGAGCCTTTGGCGGGAAGGGAACCGCCTCCACTTGCTCCTTCCGGCCCGGGAGGCCCCAAGCCTCCCTGCCCCCCAAGGTCCCCCGCCCCGGGCGGAGGTGGTGGACCCCGCCCTCCTCCAGGTGCCGGAGGCCCTCGAGGACGCCCCCCTGGAGGGCCTCCTCTACACCGCCTTCGACCTGGAGACCACGGGGCTGGACCCGGAAAAGGACGCCATCATCGCCCTGGGGGCGGTGCACGTCCTGGGGCGGCGGGTCCTCCACCAGGAGACCTTCGAGGCCCTGGTGGACCCGGGCCGCCCCATCCCCAAGGCGGCCACGGAGGTGCACGGCCTCACCTGGGAGATGCTAAAGGGCAAGCCCAAGCTGGAGGAGGTCCTTCCCGCCTTCCAGGCCTTCCTGGAGGACACGGTGCTCCTCGCCCACAACGGGGCCTTTGACCTGGCCTTCCTGCGGAGGGCGGGGGTGGGGGAGCCCCCCTTGGTGGACACCCTCCTCCTCGCCCATCTCCTCTTTCCGGACCTCAAGGACCACCGCCTCGAGGCCCTGGCGGAGCGCTTTGGGGTCCCCGTCCTGGGGCGGCACACCGCCCTCGGGGACGCCCTCATGACCGCGGAGGTCTTCGTCCGCATGGTGCCCCTGCTGAAGGAAAAGGGCTACGCCACCTTGGGTGCGGTGCTCGCCGCCTGCCAGAGGCTCCCCCTGGCCCGGCTCAAGTACTAGCCCTCCTCAGGGCCCTCCGGCCGATGTCCTTCCGGAAGACCGCCCCGGGGAAGCCCACCTGGGGGATGAAGGCGTAAGCCCGGCCCAGGGCCTCCTCCAAATCCTTCCCCAGGCCCACCACGTTCAAGACCCTCCCCCCGGCGGCGAGAAGCCGCCCCCCTTCCCACCGGGTACCCGCATGGAAGACCAAGACCCCTTCCGGGGGCTCGGGCACATGGAGGGGGATGCCCTTCTTGGGGGCCTCGGGGTAGCCGGGGGCGGCCAGGACCACGCAGGCGGCGGCCCCCTCCCTCCAGGCCAGGGCGGTGCCCCCAAGCCGCCCCTCCGCCACCTTCAGGGCAAGCTCCACCAGGTCGCTTTCCAACAGGGGAAGCACCGCCTGGGCCTCGGGATCGCCAAAGCGGGCGTTGAACTCCAAGACCTTGGGGCCCTCCCGGGTGAGCATGAGCCCGGCGTAGACCACCCCCCGGTAAACCACCCCCTCCGCCCGGAGGCCCCGGACGAGGGGCTTCAGGATCTCCTCCTCCACCCGCTTGAGGGTGGCGGCGTCCATGGGGTAAGGGGCCACCGCCCCCATCCCCCCGGTCATGGGACCCTGGTCCCCGTCCAAGAGGCGCTTGTGGTCCTGGGAGGGGATGAGGGGCAGGATGGTTTCCCCGTCCGTGAGGGCCAGGACCGTGGCCTCCTCTCCCTCCAGGTACTCCTCCATGACCACCTCGCCCCCCTCCGGGCCGGAAAGGAGGTTCAAGACCGCCTGCTTGGCCTGGTGCAGGTCGAAGGCCACCGTGACCCCCTTGCCGGCGGCGAGGCCCGAGTCCTTGATCACGATGGGGACCCCCACCGCCTCCAGGTACTCCAGGGCCTCGAGGGCCTCGGTGAAGACGCGGTAACGGGCGGTGGGGATGCCGTGGCGCTCCATGAAGCCCTTGGCGAAGGCCTTGGAGCCCTCAATCATCGCCGCCTTCTGCGTGGGGCCGAAGATCTTCAGGCCCCGCTCCAAGAAGGCGTCAGCAATCCCCTCCACTAAGGGGGCCTCGGGGCCCACCAGGGTGAGGTCTATGCCCTCGGCCAAGGCCCAGTCCGCCAGGGCCTCCACGTCCCCGCTCCAGGGGACGAGCTCGGCCAAGGCCGCCATCCCGGCGTTGCCGGGGGCGGCGTAGAGCTTCTCCACCAGGGGGCTTTGCGCCGCCTTCCACAGGAGGGCGTGCTCCCGCCCCCCGCTGCCCACCACCAAGACCCTCATAGGGGGGATTCTACCCGCTTCCAAAGCGCCAAGGCCGCCTCCCCCACCTCGGGCAAGGCGGCGAGCTCCTCCTCTAGGGGCAGGTGGGGCGCGGCCAGGAGGTGGGCGAGGAGAAAGGCCCCCCGCACCCAAGGGTTGCGGGAAGGCCCCAAGGCCTCGGGCCAGAGGTCCTCCCGGCCCCACAGGGCGAGGGCGGAAAGGGCCCGGGCATAAAGGGCCCGCTCCTGCGGGCGAAGGGGGTAAAGGGCCTCCCTCAGCCCACCGAAGGCCTCGGGGGGGCGGGCCAAGCCCAGGAGGAGGAGGCGCACCGCCTTCGGGTAAAGCCTGTGCTCCAGGCGCAGGACCCGGGCCTCCACCTCCTCCTCCCGGTCCCCGGGGAGGATGGGCACCCGCCCCTGGAGGACGATGGGCCCCGTGTCCATCCCCTGGTCCACGAAGTGCACCGTGGCGCCCGTTTCCCGCTCCCCCGCCTCCAGGACCCGGCGGTGGACGTGGAGGCCGGGGTAGGCGGGGAGGAGGGAAGGGTGGATGTTGAGGAGGCGGCCATACCACCTCTCCACAAAACCCGGGGAGAGGAGGCGCAGGAACCCGGCCAGGAGGACCACGTCCACCCCCCTGGCCTCGAGGCGGGCCAGGGCCTCCCCCTCAAAGGCCCGCCGCCCCCGCCAGGGCAGGGCCACCGCCTCCACGCCCTCCTTCCTTGCCCGCTCCAGGGCCAAGGCCTCGGGGTTGTCGGAGAGGAGCAACCTCACCTCCCCCAAGGGGTTACCGGGGGGGAAGGCGCGGAGGAGGGCCACGAGGTTCGTCCCCCGCCCCGAGGCCAAGACCGCCATCCGGGCCGGGCGGCCCAGGGGAAAGGGCCAGGCCATCTCAGCCCTCCAAGGCCTCGGGGTGGTGCTTCTGCCAGTAGCGCACCAGGCCCTGCAGGTTCATGTAGGGGGGATCGGCGAGCTCGTAAAGGCGCATCCCCTCCTCGTCCACCCCCGCCCGCTTCAGGCCCTCCCGCCAGTAGGCCTCAAAGCGCCGGACGAGCTCCTCCGGGGCAAGCCCCTCCTTGAGCCGGCTCAGCGTCCAGCCCGCCCACTCCTCCAGGACCTGGCGCAGGGCCAAGAGGTGCGCCTCCACATCCCGGTAGACGCCGAAGTGGGTGAGGTAAAGCGCCTCGGGGCGTAAGGTCAGAAGCCGGTCCAAGGAAGCGTACCAGCTTTCCAGGTGGATGTCGGGAGGGGGGGTAGGGGGGAGCACCGGCCCCGGAGCGATGCGCACCCCGGCGATGTCCCCGGCGAAGACCATCCCCTCCACCCAGTAGGCGTGGTGGTGGGAGGCGTGGCCCAGGGTCTCCAGGGCCTGCACCTTCACCCCGCCCAGGTCCACCACCTCCCCGTCCTCCAGGACCCGCACCCGCTCCGGGGCGATGCCCTTAAGCTCCCCCCAAAGGGGCTTTAAAAGCGCCCCGTAGATGCGCTCTGCCGAGGCCAGGAGCCGGGAAGGGTCCACCAGGTGTGGCGCTCCCTTGGGGTGGACGTAGACCGTGGCCCCGCCCTGGGCCAGCCGCCAGGCGGCCCCGGCGTGGTCCAGGTGGATGTGGGTGACGAAGACGTGGCGCACCGCCTCGGGCTCCACCCCGTGGGCTCTAAGCCCTTCCACCAGGCGGGGGTAGGTGCTCTCGGGGCCCGTTTCGATGAGAACTGGCCCCACCGGGGTGTCCAGGAGGAAACTGGCGATAACCCTCTGCGCCCCCTGGAACCCCAGGTCCAAGACCTTCACCACGGCCGCACCTCCTTGGGACCGATGCGGGTGTGGAGGGTCCCCACCCCCTCCACCGCCACCTCCAGCCGGTCCCCGGGCCTTAGGGCTCCCACCCCTTCCGGGGTGCCGGTGAGGACCACGTCCAGGGGCTCGAGGGTCATGAAGGTGGAGATGTGGGCCAGGATCTCCGCCACGCTGAAGATCATCTGGGAGGTGTGCCCCTCCTGCCTAAGCTCCCCGTTCACGTAGGTGCGGATCCAGACGTTTTGCGGGTCCAGATCCGTCTCCAGCCAAGGCCCCAGGGGCAGGAACTTGTCGGCGCTCTTGGCCCGCACCCACTGCAGGTCCTTTTTCTGGACGTCCCGGGCGGTGATGTCCAGGGCCACGGTGTAGCCGAGCACGTGGTCTAAGGCCTTCTCGGGGGGGACGTTGCGCATGCGGTCACCCACCACCACGGCAAGCTCCCCCTCGTAGTGGAGCTCCTCGGTGAAGAAGGGATAGGGCACGGCGTCCCCCGTGTTCCAGGGGTCCATGGGGTTGCCCGGGTGGGCCAGGGTGTTGGGGGCCTTGAGGAAAAGCCCCGGCTCCTTGGGCAGATCGTGGCCAAAATCGTGCCCCATCTCCCGGATGTGCTCCCGGTAGTTTCGCCCCACGCAGACGATCTTGCTCGGGGTCGCCGGTACCAGGAGCCGGACCGAAGCCAGGTCATAGCGCCGGCCCGTGGGGTTCCCCCCGGGGCCGTCGGTTTCCAAGACCACTTCCCCTTCCAGGATGCCCCAGCTTCCGCCGTTAAACCGGAGGATCTTCATGCCCCAAAGCTACCACCTTCCCTTAAGGATTTGTAGGCCCCTCAAGGCCACCACCAGGGCCACCAAGAAGGCGGCAAACCGCCCTTCCCCGGGCACCAGCAAGAACAGGAGCAGGTAGCCGAAGGCAGCCCCGAAGGGGATAGGGTAGACCCCTCGCCGCCTGCGCCACCAAAGGAGGTGGTACACCCCAGCCACCAGGAGGGCGAAAAGAGCGGAAACGAGGGCTTCCCGTGGGAACCAGGCCAGGAAAAACCCCAGGGAAGGCGCAATCCCTCCGCCCCCCCGGAAGCGGAAGAAAAGGGGCCAGGTGTGCCCCGCCACCAGCGCCGCCCCCGCCCAAGGGCGCCAGGCTACCGGGGTCAAAAGGCCCACCACAACCCCTTTGCCCACGTCGAAGAGCACCACCCCCAGCGCCGCCCAAGGCCCCTTCTTCCGGAAGACTCCGGAGCCTCCGGGAAGGTCCTTCCCCCGGACCTCAGGAAAGAAGAGAAGCCCCCCCACCAGGGAGCCCAGGAGGTAGGCCAGGAGCACGTACCCCATGCCCCCATTCTTGCAGAGGGCCGCCTTTTGCTCTATCCTGAAGGTGGAAGTTTCCATGAAGCGCTTCCACCACGGGACCAGGCCATGAGAAAGAAGAAGCCCACCATCCACGAGGTGGCCGCCCGGGCCGGCGTGGGCCTGGGCACAGTGAGCCGCGTGCTCAACAACCATCCGGCGGTGCGCCCGGAAACCCGGGCCCGGGTCCTTAGGGCCATGGAGGAGCTGGGCTACACCCCCAACCCCCACGCCCGCCGGATCGCCGGGGGAAGGAGCTACACGGTGAGCGTCCTCCTCCCCTTCGTGGCCACGGAGTTCTACCGCAGGCTCGTCGAGGGGATAGAAAGCGTCCTGCTGGAAAAGCGCTACGACCTGGCCCTCTTTCCCATCCTCTCCGAGGCCCGGCTTCGGCGCTACCTGGAAAGCCACACCCTGGCCTACCTTACGGACGGCCTTATCCTGGCCTCCTACGACCTCACGGAGCACTTCGAAGGGGGCAAGCTCCCCACGGACCGGCCCGTGGTCCTGGTGGACGCCAAAAACCCTCGGTACGACTCCGTCTACCTGGACAACTTCCTAGGCGGCCACCTGGCGGGGGCCTACCTGGCCCGCTTCCCCGGGGCCATCTTCGCCGTGAAGGTGGAGGAGGAGCCCGACCGGGCCTTCCGCCACACGGTCTTCGCCGAGCGCATGGCGGGGTTCTTGGAGGCGCTCAAGGAGCGGGGGCGGCCTTTCCCGGGGGACCACCTCTACACCACCCGCCTCTCCCCGGAAGGGGGGCGGCTCGCCTTGCGCCACTTCCTGGAAAAAAGCTCCCCGCCCCTCAACGTCTTCGCCGGGGCCGATCAGGTGGCCCTAGGGGTCATGGAGGAGGCAGAAAGGCTAGGCCTCACCGTGGGGAAGGAGGTGCGGGTCCTAGGGTTTGACGGCCACCCCTTTGCCGAGGAGGTGGGGCTTTCCACCATCGCCCAGCCCGTGGAGGCCATGGGGGCCAAGGCGGCCCAGCTTCTTCTGGAAAGGATGCAGGGCTACGCCGGCCCCCCGCGGGAAGTGCGCTTTGAGCCCCTTCTGGTGGAGCGGGCTTCCACCGGTACCCCGCCCGCCGTGCCCTACGTGCCCTAAGCCATGCGCCTGGAACCCTTCGCCAACCTCGTCCGCTGGGTCATGCTCCTGCCGGTGGCGGGGCTTCTCCTCGGGGCCTTCTACTTCGCCTGGAACGCTTTTTTTGAGGCGCTAAAGGCCCTTTTCCACCCCCTGGAAGAAGCCCTCCCCGCCTTGGTGGGGGCGGTGGACCTGGCCCTTTTGGCCGCGGTCTTCCTCCTCTTCTCCCTGGGCCTCTTCGAGCTTTTCATCCGCCCCTTGGCGCTTCCCATGGGGAACATCTTGGCGGTGGAAAACCTCTCCGACCTCAAGGCCAAGCTGGGCCAGGTGATCGTCATGATCCTGGTGGTGAAGTTCTTTGAGAGGGCGCTGGGCTTCAAACCGCAAAGCGCCCTGGACCTCCTCCTCTTCGCCGGGGGCGTGGCCCTCTTGGCGGGGGCGCTTTGGCTGGCCAAGGCCAAGGAGTAGTGCTCGTCTACCTGGACCAAAACCACGCCAGCCGCATGGCCAAGCACCTCCTGGGCCAACGGGGCCACGAGGCCTTCGGCAGGCTCTTCCAGGCCCTAAAGGGGAAGGCGCTGGCCCCGCCCAGTCCCTTTCACGTCCTGGAAACCCTCCACCCGCAAAACGGACCCCCGGAGAAGGCAGGCTACCTCCTCCCCGCCCTCAAGGCCGTCTTCGCCGAGCTTTCCCAAGGGTACTGGGTGCGCCCGTGGCCGGAGGTGGCCTGGCGGCAGGGACGGGGCCTTTACCGGGAGGACCTCCTCGGGCGGGAAGGGAGCTGGGAGGAGCCGGCGGACCTCTCCCCCTTCCTGGGCCTTCCGGAGCGCCTTAGGGGGCTTCCTTTCCTCGAGGCCCAAGAGACCGCCCGCCGGGAGATCCTGGCCCGCACCGGCCTGAAGGAGGTCCCCTTCGTCCGCCTCCTGGCGGAACTTCTCGCCCGCATGGCCACGGACCCCCACCGCAAACCCCGCCCCTCCGACCTCCTGGATGCGGTGATGGCGGCCACGGTCTACCCCTACGTGGACCTCCTCCTCACCGACCGCTACCTCCGAAACCTCCTCCCCGAAAGGAGCGTGGGGGGAAGGCAAAAAGAAGTGGAGGCCCTGGTCAGGCGCCTTGAGGGGGAGTAGACTGCCCCCCGTGAAGGGGATTAGGGACCCCCGCCTCCTGCCCATCGCCGAAAAGGTGGAAGCCGGGGAGCGGCTCACCTTTGCCGAGGGGCTCGTGCTCTACGAAACCCAAGACCTGCCCGCCCTCATGCGCCTGGCCAACCGGGTGCGGGAAAGGAAGCACGGCCACAAGACCTACTTCGTCCACTCCATCCGTGTGTCCCAGACCAACATCTGCTACGTGGGCTGCACCTTCTGCGCCTTCCAAAGGCGCTTTGGCGAAGAAGGGGCCTGGGACTGGGACGTGGAGGAGGTGGTGGCTTGGGTGAAGGCCCGCTACCAGCCCGGCCTCACCGAGATCCACATGACCGCCGGCCACCACCCCAAGCGGCCCTTCCAGTACTACCTGGACCTGGTGCGGGCGCTAAAGGAAACCTTCCCCGGGGTGCAGGTGAAGGCCTGGACGGCGGCGGAGATCCACCACTTTTCCAAAATCGCCCGCCTGCCCTACCGGGAAGTGCTCCAAGCCCTAAAGGAGGCGGGCCTGGACGCCATGCCCGGGGGTGGGGCGGAAATCTTCGCCGAGCGGGTGCGGAAAAGGATCGCCCGGGCCAAGGTGAGCGCCGAGGGTTGGTTGGAAATCCACCGCACCGCCCACGAGCTCGGCATCCCCACCAACGCCACCATGCTCTACGGGCACATAGAAACCCTGGAAGAGCGCCTGGATCACATGGACCGCCTGCGGCGCCTCCAGGACGAAACCGGGGGCTTCATGAGCTTCATCCCCCTGGCCTTCCAACCCGACGGGAACCAACTGGCCCGGGAACTGGGCAAAAGGGAGTTCACCACGGGCCTGGACGACCTGCGCAACCTGGCGGTGGCCCGGCTCTATCTGGACAACATCCCCCACATCAAGGGGTACTGGGCCACCTTGACCCCCGAGCTCGCCCAGGTTTCCTTGGACTGGGGCGTCACCGACATAGACGGCACCCTCATCGAGGAGCGCATCGTCCACATGGCGGGAAGCCCCACCCCCGAAGGGCTCTCCAAACGGGAACTCGCCCGCATCATCCTGGCGGCGGGGCGGATCCCCGTGGAGCGGGACGCCCTCTACCGGGAGGTGCGGGTCTGGAACCAGGTGGAGGCCTGATGGCCTACGTCCTGGGGGTACCCCTCTACGCCAACACCGCCCCCCTTTACCGCTTTTTGGAGGCGGATGGGTTTGCCCTCCGCTACGGGGTGCCGGCGGAGCTGAACCGCATGGTGCTCTCGGGGGAGGTGGGGCTTTCCCTGGTTTCCAGCTACTTCTACCTGAAGCACCAAGAGGCCTTGAGCCTCCTTCCGGACTTCTCCGTGGCGGTGTTGGGCCGGGTGTACTCGGTGAACCTTTTCCACAAGGTACCCCTAAAGGCCCTAAAGCGGGTGGCCCTCACCACGGAAAGCGCCACCAGCGTGGAACTGCTCAAGCTCCTTCTGCGGGAAGGGGGGCTGACCCCCGCCTACGCCCAGGCGGAGGGGGGCTTGGAACTCTTGGAAAGCCACGACGGCGTTCTCCTCATCGGCGACCGGGCCATAAAGGCCTACGCCGCCCTCCTGACCGAGCTTCCCGAAACCCCCCACGCCCTTCCCACCCGCTTTGGTGGGGTGGAGGTGGTGGACCTTTCGGCCCTTTGGTTCCAAAGGACCCGTCTCCCCTTCGTCTTCGCCGTCTGGGCTTATCGCAAGGAAAACCCGCCCCCTACGGCCCTGGTACAGGCCCTCCGGCGGGCAAGGCGGGAGGGCTTGGGCCGGCTGAAGGAGGTGGCGGAGGGGGAGGGGAAGCGGCTTGGCGTAAACCCCCTCCTCCTCCAACACTACCTTTGGAACTTCCGCTACCACCTGGAAGAGCCCGACCGGCTAGGCCTCCAAGCCTTCGCCGAGGCCCTAGGCCTTCCCTTCCGGCCCACGTACTACCCTGGCTAGCACTTGACTTTATATAGCGCTTTAGATAGTATGCTAATGGGCCAAGGGACCAAAGGAGGCGTGTATGCGTTGGAACCTAGACCCCACCCACACCAGCGTGGAGTTCGCCGTGCGGCATATGATGATCGCCACCGTGAAGGGCACCCTCAACCTCAAGGAGGGCTACGTGGAAACGGACGAAAGCGGCAAGCCCCTCCGGGTGGAAGCCTGCCTGGACGCCAAGAGCATCCACACCGGGGTGGCGGACCGGGACAACCACCTGCGCTCCCCCGACTTCCTGGACGTGGAACACTACCCCGAGATCGTCTTCCGGAGCGAGAAGATCACCCCTCTAGGGGAGGGGCGCTACCGCGTGGAAGGGGAGGTGACCCTCCGGGGCGTGACCCGGCCCCTTGCCTTCGAGGTGGAAACCCATGGCCCCGCCAAGGACCCCTGGGGCAACGAGCGCATGGCGGCCCACTTTGAAGGGAAGCTCAACCGCAAGGACTTCGGCCTCACCTGGAACGTGCCCCTGGAGATGGGCGGGGTGCTGGTGGGGGAAGAGGTGCGCTTTAGCGTGGACACGGAGGCGGTGAAGGTTCAGGAGGTGGTGGCCCGGTAATGCCCTTTCCCAGGCGGCTCCTTTCCTTGGCCCTCAGGGTGCGGGACCTGGAGGCCGCCTTGGGGTTTTACCGCCATCTTTTGGGGCTAGGGGTGGAGGAGGACCCTCCCCGTTACCGCCTCTTCCCTGCGGGAAGGGGGTTTTACCTGGAGCTCCACCACGATCCCCAGGCCCCCCTAAGGCCCTACCCCTCGCTGGGGCTCTACCATTTCGCCCTCCTCCTCCCGGACCGGAAGGCCTTGGCCGGGGTCTTCCGGAGGCTCCTGGAAGCCGGGGCCTTCTTTGAAGGGGCGGCGGACCACGGGGTTTCCGAGGCCCTGTACTTCCGGGACCCCGAGGGGAACGGCCTCGAGCTCTACTGGGACCGCCCCCAAGGGGAGTGGCCTAAAGGGCCTTTGATGTTCACCGCCCCCCTAGACCTGGAAGGGCTCCTGGCGGAAAGCCCCAAGGCCGCCCCCCTGCCCCCGGAAACCCTTCTTGGCCACCTCCACCTGCATGTGGAGGACCTGGCCGAGGCCGAGGCCTTCTTCACCGGAAGCCTGGGGATGGAGGTCACCCTGCGCACCTACCCCGGGGCCCTCTTCTTCGCCTGGGACGGCTACCACCACCATGTGGGGGCCAACACCTGGGCGGGCAAAAGGAGGGCGCCCTACGGGGCCACGGGGCTTTTGGGCTACACCCTCTTGGACCCCCAGGGGCGCGCGGCGACCCTTCTGGACCCCGTGGGGGCAGGGGTGCGGTTGACAGGCCCAGGGGTCACCCCCTAAACTTGGGGGCAATATGCGGACCGTAAAGCGCTACTTCGGCTTTTATTATCCCGCCGGGGGCGCCCTGCGGTCCGCATAGGCGTTTACCGCAACCGGGCGCCCCCCAAAAGGGGGCGCCCAAGGTTTTTAGGAGGGGAAGATGCTTATCGTGATGAAGCGGGGACACACGGAGGCGGAGCTGGAAGAGGTGGTGCGGGAGATCGAAAAGGTGGGGTACCGGCCCCACGTCTCCCGGGGGGTGGAAACCACCCTGGTGGGGGCCATCGGCCGCGGCCCCACCCCCGAGCTCATGGAGCACTTCCGGGCCCTTCCCGGGGTGGCGGAGGTCATCCCCATCTCCAAGCCTTGGAAGCTGGCGAGCCTCGAGGTTCAACCCTTCCCCACCATCTTGGACTTCCCCACGGGGAAAACCGGGGGCGGGCACGTGATGGTGGCGGCGGGCCCCTGCGGGGTGGAATCCCGGGAACAAACCCTGAAGGCGGCCCGGTACGTGAAGGCCCACGGGGGGGCAATGCTCCGGGGCGGGGCCTTCAAGCCCCGCACGAGCCCTTACGCCTTCCAGGGCCTGGGGGTGGAGGGCCTGAAGATCCTGGCCGAGGCCCGGAAGGAAACGGGCCTCCCCGTGGTCACGGAGGTCCTCTCCCCGGAGCAGGTGGAGCTGGTGGCCGAGTACGCCGACGCCTTCCAGATCGGCGCCCGCAACGCCCAGAACTTCCCCCTGCTCCAGGCGGTGGGCGAGGCGAAAAAACCCGTCCTCCTCAAGCGGGGCATGAGCATGACCCTGGAGGAGTTTTTGATGAGCGCGGAGTACATCCTCTCCCGGGGGAACATGCAGGTCATCCTGGTGGAGCGGGGCATCCGCACCTTCGAAAAGGCCACCCGCTTCACCCTGGACGTCTCCGCCGTGCCCGTGCTCAAGAGCTGGACCCACCTTCCCGTCTGGGTGGACCCCTCCCACCCCGCGGGCAAACGGGACTGGGTCATCCCCCTAGCCCTGGCGGGGCTTGCCGCCGGGGCGGATGGGCTCATCGTGGAAACCCACCCCGAGCCCGAAAAGGCCCTCTCTGACGCAGCGCAGCAGCTCCACGAGCACGAGTTCGCCGAGCTCATGGAAAGGGTGCGCCGCCTGGTGGCCGCCCTGGACAAGGCCCTTTCCGCCCCCGCCCTGGCATGAAGCCCCTCTTCGGCAAGGTGGGCATCTTTGGCGTGGGCCTCCTGGGGGGCAGCGTGGCCCTGGGGCTTAAGGAGCGGTTCCTGGCGGAGGAGGTCCACGCCTACGATCAGGACCCCTCGGCCTTGGAAAAGGCCCTCTTCCTCGGGGTTGCGGACCGGGTCCACGCCGAGCTCGGGCCCTGGGTGGGGGAGCTTTCCCTGGGGATCCTGGCCGCCCCCGTGGGGGCTTTGCCCGCCCTGGCCCAGACCCTAGGTCCCCTGGCCCACCCCGAAAGCCTCTGGACCGATGTGGGAAGCGTCAAGGGCAAGGTGGTGGCGGCCCTGGAGGGGCTTCTTCCCCACTACCTGGGGAGCCACCCCATGGCGGGCAGCGAGCGGGCTGGGGTGGAAAACGCCCACGCCGGGCTTCTGCAAAACGCCGTCTGGGTCCTAACCCCCACGGCCCGCACGAGCCCCAAAGCCCGGGAGGGCATACGGCGCTTAGTGGAGGCCCTGGGGGCCTACCCCCTGGAGATGCCCCCCCTCCTCCACGACCAGCTGGTGGCCCGGATCTCCCACCTCCCCTACCTCCTGGCCGTGGCCCTCAACCGCATGGTGGCGCAAAACCCCCACAAGGACCTCCTCATCTTCCTGGCCGCCGGGGGCTTCCGCGACCTCACCCGCATCGCCTCGGGAAGCCCCAGGATGAGCCGGGACATGGTGGTGGAGAACCGGGAAGCCCTCAAAGAGGCCATAGAGGAGCTAAGGGCGGTGCTTTTGGAACTGGAAGGGCTTCTAGACGAGCCCGAGGCCCTCTTGCAAGCGGCGGAGGAGGCCAAGCGCACCCGGGATAGCCTTCCCATCGTGCGCCGTAGCCTCCTCCCCGAGATGTACGACCTGGTGGTCCAGGTGCCGGACCGCCCCGGGGAGATCGCCCGCATCGCCACCGCCTTGGGGGAAGCCGGGGTTAACATCAAGGACATCGAGGTCCTCACCATCCGGGAAGCGGCGGGGGCCTTGCGCCTCTCCTTCGCCACCCGGGAGGAGCGGGAAAGGGCCCAGGAGGTGCTAAAGCGAGCAGGTTATCGGCTTCCCTGATCCTGAGTGTACCGGGCCACGCGGTCCTTTCCCCCACGCTTGGCCCGGTAGAGGGCCTCGTCTGCCCGCCGGTAGAGCTCTCCCAGATCCCCCCGGTAGGAGGCTACGCCGAAACTGGCGGTGGTGCCCAACGCCTTAAGGCCCTCCCGCAGCCGCTCCGCCAAGCGGGTGGCCTGGAGGGGGTCGGTTTCCGGCAGGAGGATGGCGAACTCTTCTCCCCCCCAGCGGCCCACCAGGTCCCCCCGGCGCACGTGGGCCACCAGGTAGCGGGCCACCTCTTTCAGGAGCCGGTCCCCTTCCGGGTGGCCCTTCTCGTCGTTCACCCGCTTGAAGTCGTCTAGGTCCAAAAGCACCAGGCTGAAGGGCTTCTCGCCCCGTTCCACCCGGGCCGCCTCCCGCTCCAGGGCCATCTCCAAGGCCCGGCGGTTGGGCAGGCCCGTGAGGGGACAGGTGAGGGCCTGCTCGCGCCAGAAGCGGGCCTGGCCGTAAAGCTCCCGGAAGCGAGCGAGGAGCAAGGTTAGGGCGAGAAGCACAAGCTGGCTCAGGGCAAAGTGGGCGTAATAAGGGCCGAGCTCCCGGCCCCAAATAGGTGGAGCCAGGGAAAGAAGCACCCCCCAAAAGAGGGATGCCGCCAGGGCCCAGGGCACGGGGTAGGCGAAGGCGGCTACCAGGTAAAGAGCAGGGGACCAGTACCCCACCACCCACCCGTCCTCCTGGGCTCGCCAAAGCTCGAAAAGGAGGTAGGCTCCAAGCCCATGGACCAAGAACCTGGGGGCCCGCTTGGGACCACGGGTGAGCGCAAGGAGGAAGTAGAGGGCGAAGGCGCCGTAGGCCAGCCAGAGACCTAGGGTCTTCGGCGGGTACCACGCAAGCTGGAGGCCGATGCCCAAGGGAAGGCCGAGCCAAGCGGACCAGTAAAGAAGGCGGGCCAAGCGGTACATGGATCCATTTTTATCCGAAGGTATGCGAAAAAAATGTACAAAAACTTAAGGGAGGAACTTAAGGGAGGAGCTTCCCCGGGTTTAAAAGCCCCGCTGGGTCCAAGGCCGCCTTAACCTGGCGGAAGGCCTCGAGGGTCTCCCCATCCACCGCCTCCGCCATGAACTTCCGCTTCATGAGCCCGATGCCGTGCTCGCCGGAAAGCACCCCGCCGTGCCGGAGGGCCACCCGGGCAATCTCGTGGGCGAGCTCCCAAACCCTTTGCTCGCTCTCCCGCCTGGGGTCAAAGAGGATGTTGGGGTGGAGGTTCCCATCGCCGATGTGGCCGAACTGCACCACCACCAGGCCGAAGGCTTCGCCCAAGGCGCGGATCTCCCGCACCACCTGGGGCAGGGCGGAGCGGGGCACGGCGATGTCCTCGTTCACCCGCTTGGGCCGGATCCGCCCCAAGGCGGGGCTCACCGCCCGGCGGGCCCGCCAGAAGGCCTCCGCCTCCTTCTCGTCCCGGGCCCGCCGCACCTGGGCGCCATGGGCCTGGGCCGTTTCCTCCAAGAGGGAAAGCTCCTCCTCCACGAGCTCGGCCTCATCCCCATCGGTTTCCGCCAGGAAGAGGGCGTGCCCTCGAGGGAGACCCATGTGGAGGTAGTCCTCCACGGCGTCCACGCAGGCCGGGTCCAGAAACTCCAACCTCGCCGGCACCGCCCCCGAAGCGATGGCCCGGGACACCGCCTCCGCCAAGGCCCCCACCTCGGGGAAGGCGGCCATGAGGGTGGCCCGGTGCCGGGGCAGGGGCACAAGGCGCACCCGGGCCCCGGTGATGAGGCCCAGGGTGCCCTCGGAACCCACCAAAAGCCCTGGCAGGTCAAAGGCCTTCCTTTCCAAAAGGTGGGCCTCCCCGAAGGCGTCCACGAACTCCAGGGCCAAAAGGTAGTCCCCCGTGACCCCGTACTTGAAGCAAAGGGGCCCCCCGGCGTTTTCCCCCAGGTTCCCCCCGAGGGTGCTGGTGCGGTAGGAGGCGGGGTCCGGGGGGTAGAAGAGCCCGTAGGGCCTGGCTGCCTCGGAGATGCGGACCGTGGTCACCCCAGGCTCGGCCCAGGCGGCCTGCGCCACGGGGTCCAGGGCCAGGCGGTCCATGCGGGTGAAGGCCACCACGATGGCCTCTCCCAGGGGCACCGCGCCCCCGGAAAGCCCGCTTCCCGCCCCCCGGGGCACCAGGGAAAGCCCATACCTCCGGGCCAGGCGCACCAGGGCCTGCACCTCCTCCCGGGTTTCCGGAAGGGCCACCGCTAAGGGCCTTTCCCCCACCAGGATGGCGTCATAGCGGTAGACTTCCTTCTCCGCCGGGGAGAGGAAGACCCTCGGCCCCAAAAGCCGCCTCAGCTCCTCCTTGGCCGCCTCCCAAGCCCCCATGCCCTAAGGCTACCAGGCGGGGTCGCAGGAGGGCGTGGCGTCCGGGTCGACGGCGTTACCCGCCACATAGGGCCCCGCAAGCCCCCCGGTGAAGCCCTGGAGCCAAAGGCGGCGGGGCGGGAGGCTAGGCTCCACGCCGATCCCCTGGACCCCCACCCCGCCTTGGGGCGAGAGGGCGGAAACCGCCTGGATGGCCCCTTCCGGGGTCACCTCCACCCAGCCCTGGACCACCCCCCCATAGAGGGGGCCCTGGAGGAGCGCCCGCTCCTCGGGAAGGGCCCTTTCAGGCGAAACCCCCTCGGGGAGCCAGTAGAACACCAGCCGGTCCAGCCTGCCCTCCAGGAAGAAGCGGTAGTCCACCCGGGTGGTGCCGGAGGCGCAGTAGGTGGTCTGGGTGGCGAGGCCCGAGATGCGGTGCCCGGGGTAGACCACCTCCAGGGTCAAGGAGCAGGCGGCCAAGAGGGGAAGAAGGAGAAGAAGCCCTCGCATAGCTTCATCTTCGCCTCCTCCCCGCCCCCTAGGCTTTGCCCAAGCTAAAGGGAACTTTAGACTGGGCCCCATGGCGTACTGGCTCCTCAAGTCCGAGCCCCAGGTGTACAGCATCGAGGACCTCAGGCGGGAGGGGCGGGCCCTATGGGATGGGGTGCGCAACTACCAAGCCCGCAACTACCTCCTGCGGATGCGGGAAGGGGACCTCTGCTTCTTCTACCACTCCAGCGTCCAGCCCCCGGGCATCGCCGGGCTGTGCCAGGTGGTGCGCACCGGCATCCCCGACCCCACCCAGTTCGACCCAAGTAGCCCCTACTTCGACCCCAAGGCCACCCCGGAAAGGCCCCGGTGGTACACGGTGGAGGTGGCCTTCCTCGAGGCCTGGCCCCTCATTCCCCTGGACGAACTCCGGACCTGCTTCCCCCCCGAGCACCCCCTGGGGAAAAGGGGGAACCGGCTTTCCGTGATGCCGGTTCCCCCGGAGGTGGCGGAAAGGCTTATTGGGCGGAAAGGGTGCCGATGATCTTGAAGAGGGGCAGGAACATCCCGGCCACGATCATGCCCACGATGACGCCCAGGAAGATGATCATCAAGGGCTCGATGGCCGCGGTGAGGCTCGCCACCGCCTCGTCCACCTCCCGCTCGTAGAAGTCCGCCAGCTTGTTCAGCATGGTGTCCAAGGCCCCCGTTTCCTCGCCGATGGCCACCATGGAGCTCACCATGGGGGGAAAGACAAAGGGGTGCTGGGCCAAGGTGAGGTTCAAGGGGTCGCCCTGCTGGATCCGCTGCTTCGCCGCCTCCACGATCTCCTCCACCACCACGTTCCCGGCGGTCCCCTTGGTGATGTCCAAGGACTCCACGATGTTCACCCCGCTCCCCAAGAGGAGGGCCAAGGTGCGGGAGAAGCGGGCCACTGCGGTCTTGCGGTTCAGGTTGCCGAAGACGGGGATGCGGAGCTTGATGCGGTCAATGACCCTGCGCCCCTGGGGAGTGCTGTAGTACCAGCGGTAGACGAAGAAGAGGACCACCGCCAAAAGAAGGAGGGGTAGGGTAGCGGCCCGGAGCAAGTTGGAAACGGCGATGAGGAAACGGGTAAGGAGGGGGAGCTCCGAACCCAGGTCCGTGAGGATCTGGGCGAACTGGGGCACGATGCCCGTGAGGAGGAAATAGGCCACGCCCACGGCAAAGACGAAGACGATGACCGGGTAGGTCATGGCGCTCTTGATCTTGCCCCTGAGCTCCAGCTCCTTCTCCAAGAAGCTCGCCAGGCGGTCCAGGATCACGTCCAACCCCCCCGAGGTCTCCCCCGCCCGCACCAAGTTCACGTAAAGCCGGGAGAAGAGCTTGTGCTTGGCCAGAGCCTCGGAGAAGGCCATGCCGCCTTCTATGTCGGCGCGCACCTGCTTGAGGATTTCCCGGAACTTCTTGTTCTCCGTCTGCCGCTCCAAAATGGCCAGGGACTGGAGGAGGGTGAGGCCCGCCCCCAGCATGGTGGCGAGCTGCCGGGAGAAAACGGCCAGGTCCTTAAGGCCAGGACCCCGCTCCAAGACGGGAAGCCGCACCTCAGCCCTTAGGCCTTTTCCCGGCTCCTTGATCTCCGCCACGAAAAGACCCCGGTCGCGAAGGAGCCTTGCGGCGGTGCGGAGGTCTTCGGCCTCGATGGTGGCCTCCACCAGGCGGCCCTGCCGGTCGCGGGCCTTATACTGGTAGACTGGCATGGTAGAAGTATACCAGAAGGAACTGGAAGAGGCCGCCCGCACCCTGCGGGAAGGGGGGCTTGTAGCCTTCCCCACGGACACGGTCTTCGGCGTCCTGGCCCCCATGGAGGACGAGGCCGCCTGCCGCCGCATCTACCAGGTCAAGGGACGGCCCGAGGAAAAACCCCTCCAGGTCCTGGTGGCGGACCTGGAAAGCGCCCTAAGGCTTACCGAGTTAGGCCCCCTGGAAAGCAAGTTCGTGCGCCTGGTGGAAACCTTCTGGCCCGGGGGGCTCACCGTGGTGGTGCCGGGGCGAAACATCCCCCCTTGGATCAGCAAGGACGGCTCCGTAGGCCTTAGGATGCCCGCCCACGAGGGGCTGCGGGAGCTCCTTTCCCGGGTAGGGGGCTACGCCGCCGCCACCAGCTTGAACCGGAGCGGGGAACCCCCGGTGCGCACCGCGGAGGAAGCCCGAGCCTTCGCCGTGGACTTCGTCTTTCCTGGGGAGGCGGGGGGGCTTGCCTCCAGCGTGGTGGACCTGCGCACAGGGGAGGTCTTGCGGGAAGGGGCCATCCCCAAGGAGGCCCTCCTGGCCTACCTCCAGGATGCCTAGCCTGAAAGCGGAGATCCTGGCTGTCCTCTTCGCCGCAGGAAGGCCGGTAAGCCTCAAGGAGCTTCGCGCCTTGGGTCACCCGGAAGAGGGGATCTTGCGGGCGCTAAAAGCCCTGGAGAAGGACCTGGAAGAGGGCCACCTGGGGGTGGCCCTGGAGCGGGTGGCGGGGGGGTGGCGGCTCGTGGTGCACGAAAGCGCCCTCCCTGCGGTGGAGAAGGTGCTCAAGCCCTCGCCGCCAAGGCTTTCCAAGGCGGCCCTCGAGGTCCTGGCCCTCATCGCCTACCACCAGCCCGTGGCCCGGGCGGAGCTGGAGGCCATGCGGGGGAAGAGCGTGGAAGGCGTCCTGGAAAGTCTCCTGGAACGGGGGCTCATCCGGGTGGTGGGGGAAAAGGAGGCCCCGGGCCGCCCCAAGCTCTACGGCACCACGGAGCGCTTCCTGGAGGTCTTCGGCCTGGAGAGCCTAGAAGACCTCCCGCCCCTCGAGGACGGCCCACCCCTCCTCCTCCGCGGCTAGGGCCTCCTTGGCGGGGATGGGCAGGGGGCTAAAGAGCTCGTTCTGGCGCACGAAGGCGAGGAGGAACCGCCCCAAAAGGCGCATCTGGCTCCGGTGGGCCCGGATGGCCTTTTCCTTTAGGCGCACCTCCTCCTCGCTCAAGGGAAACCGCCGCCAGGGAAGCCCCCGCCCCCGCGGGGGCGGGTAGAGGGGAAGCCGGGGGTGGAGGCCCTTGGGCAAGGGGTACTGGTACCCCCCGTGGACGATGTAGTACTCCAGAATTCCCTCTAGACCCAAGGCCGCCGCCGCCTGCATGCCGAAGTAGGCGGTGGCCTGGTGGTCCCGGTGGGCGTCCAGGGGGCTTGGCAGGAGGATGCGGCTTGGCCTAAGCTCCCGGAAAAGCTCCAGCAAAACCCCTTCCAGGGCCTTGCCCGTATAGGGCAGGCCCAGGCGGTAAGCCCCGGGGTAGGCCACGGCCTTAAGCCCGGTATAGGGGCTTTCCCAGGGCAGGTAGTAGTGGGTGGTGAAGAGGGCGAAAAGCCCCTGGTCGGGAAAGCCCAAAAAAATGGCGCTTTCCCGCCCAAGCCCCAGGGCCTCTAAGCCCCGCCAGGCCTCCACCATGCGCCGCAGGGCCAGGCGGCGCATGGCCTCCTGGGAGGGCAAGGGGCTTCCCGCCGCCAGGTCAAAGGCGTCCCCCGAGGTGAGGTAGACCACGGTAACCCGCCCCCCTTGGGCCGCCACCCGGCGCATGCGCCCCGCCGCCGCCAACACCTCGTCGTCGGGGTGGGGGGCGAGGACGAGGAGGTGCTCCCTGGGCCCCGGCGCCTCCGCCACGGGAAGCCCCCGGGTCCGCAAGGAGGCGAAGAAGGCGTGGTAGTAGGCGAAGAGGAAGCGCCCGTTGACGAAGGCCCAAACCCCCAGGGCCGCCAAGAGGACCGCCACCCGCTCGGCCCACAAGAGACCCAGCCAAAGCCTTAGCGCCTCCGCCAAGGCGAGGTAGGCGAGGAGCAGAAGGAGAAGCCACTGCCAGGGGGCCAAGCGGCGCACGAGGGGCATTCTACCCGGGGGTAGACTGGAACCGTGCCTAAGGTGCGCCAGGCCAGGCTCGAGGACCTCCCCGCCATCGCCCACATCTCCCACCAAACCCTCCTTTTGGGCCGGGAGGGGTCGCGGGTCTTTCCCAGCGAGGCCCTTTGGGGGGAGCTTTTCGTAGCCCCTTACCTGAAGCGGGGGTGTTGCAACCTGGTGGCCGAGGAAGGGAAGGAGGTGGTGGGCTACATCCTGGGGGCCTGTTCCGATGGAGCCCTCCTGGGCTACCTCCTCCCCCGGCTACCCCTCCTCCTCCTTCGGCTCGCCCTGGGCCGCTTTGGCCCCCCTCTTCCCCACCTGGCCTACCTCCTCCGCCTCCTTCTCTTCCGGGGTCCCAGGGCCCCCAAGGGCCGCTACCCCGCCCACCTCCACATCGCCGTGAGCGCTAAGGCCCAGGGCCAGGGGGTGGGGCGGGCCCTTCTCACGGCCTTCTTGGACTGCCTCCGGGCTAAGGGCGTGCCGGGGGTGCAGCTTTCCACCACCCGGGCCAACCAGGCGGCCCGTAGGCTTTACCAAAGCCTCGGCTTCCGCCTCTACGCCAAGCGAGCCAGCCCCTTCTGGGCCCCCTACCACGGCCGCCCCGTGATCCACGAGGTCTGGGTGAAGGAGCTTTAGGGGGCGGAGCCGCTTAGGGTAAGCGTGCGCAGGGCATGGGCCCCAGTCGCTGGGCCGCCTCCCGCGCCCGCCGAAACCCCGCCCCCTAAGCGCCGCTTCGCCCCCCCACGAGGGCCTCGCCGTAGCCCAGGCAGGCCCCAATCCGCCGCCCTTCCACGTTTGGGGTGGCGGGGAGGATCGTGGGCCCATAATAAAGGGGTGCTGCCCGAGGCCCTAAGGGGGTGGGAAAGCTACCGGGAGTGGCTCGAGGCCGACCCTGAGTTCCAAGGGCGCATCGTCTTCGCCCAGCTCCTCCCGAAAAGGCCCCCGCAAAAGACCCCGCCCCAAGGGCCCTTCGCCGGGGTCCTGAAGGCCTTGGGCCTCGTCCCCTTTCGCCACCAGCAGGAGGCCTTGGACCGGGTGGCCGAAGGCCGGAACCTGGTCATGGCCTACTCCACCGCCGCCGGAAAAAGCCTCGTCTTCCAAGTGCCCGTGCTCCAGGCCGCCTTGGAGGGGGAAACGAGCCTCCTCCTCTTTCCCACCAAGGCCCTGGCCCACGACCAGCTAAAGCGCCTCCGGGCCATGGCGGAGGCCCTGGGGGTCCAGGGGGTCTACCCCTACGACGGGGACACCCCCGCCGCCACCCGCAGGAAGGCCCGGGAGGAAGGGAGGATCCTCCTCTCCAACCCCGACATGCTCCACTTCGGCCTCCTGCCCCGGCACGGGGAGTGGGCCCCCTTCCTCTCCCGCCTCCGCTACCTCGTCCTGGACGAGCTTCACGCCTACCGGGGAGTCTTCGGCACCCACGTGGCCTTGGTCCTCTTCCGCCTCCTGCGCCTGGCCCGCCACTACGGGGCGAACCCCCAGGTGATCGCCGCCAGCGCCACCATCGGCAACGCCCGGGAACACGCGGAAACCCTCACCGGCCTCCCCTTCGTGGCGCTCCAGGAGGCGGTGGCCCGCTCGGAACGGGAGCTTTTGGTCCTCCTCCCCAAGCCCCTGGACCGGAAGGGGGAAAGGCGGCGAAGCCCCCTTCTGGAGGCCGCCTACCTGGCCCGGGCCCTGGCGGAAGGGGGGCTGCGGGCCCTGGTCTTCGCCAACGCCCGCAAGAGTGCCGAGCTCATCGCCCGCTACGCCGCCCACCCTGCGGTTCGCCCCTACCGGGCGGGCTACACCGCCCGGGAAAGGCGCAGGCTGGAGGAGGCCCTCAAGGAAGGGGTGGTGCGGGTTCTGGTGAGCACCAGCGCCTTAGAGCTTGGGGTGGACATCGGGGAGCTAGACGCCGTGGTCCTGGTGGGCTACCCCGGCTCGGTTTCCGCCTTCTGGCAGCGGGCGGGAAGGGCGGGGCGCGGGGAGCGGCGGGCCCTGGTGGTCTACATCCCCAGGGAAGACCCCTTGGACGAGTACTTCCTCCACCGCCCCGAGCTCCTCCTCCAAAGCCCCCCCGAGGTGGCGGTGGCGGACCCCAAGAACCCGGTGCTCTGCCCCTTGCACCTCCACGCCGCCGCCTGGGAGAGGCCCCTCCTGCGGGAAGAGGTGCTCTGCCCCGAGGCCCTCGCCGAGCTCAAGGAGAAGGATGGCCGCTTCTATACCCCAAGGAGGCGTCCTCACCGGGAAATCTCCTTGAGGGGCCTGGGGACCCCCTTCACCCTAAGGGGGCCAGAAGGGGAGGTCCTGGGCTACCTGGACGAGCGCCAGGCCTACTGGGAGGCCCATCCCGGGGCCATCTACCTCCACGGGGGGGAAAGCTACCTGGTGCGGAACGTGGACCCCCTGCGGCGGGAGGTGTGGCTCCTCCCCGCCCTGGAGGACTACTACACCGAGCCCCGGGCGGAAACGGACCTGGAGGTCCTTTCCGGGGAGCCCGTGGGCCAGGGGGTCTATGTGGGGAAGGTAGTCATCCGGGAGCGGGTGGTGGGCTACGTGAAGAAGCGCTTTTTCACGGGAAGCATCCTAGAGGAGGTGCCCCTGGAACTCCCCGAGATCTCCTTCCCCACGGAGGCCCTTTGGTTCCACCCCCTCGAGGCGGTGCCCCCCCACCAGATCCCCGGGGGCATCCACGCCCTGGAACACGCCATGATCGGCCTCCTGCCCCTCTTTGTCCTGGCGGAACGGCAGGATATCGGGGGCATCTCCTACCCCTTCTACCCTAGGCCCCTTCCCTCCGGGCAGGGCCCCACCATCTTCATCTACGACGGCTACCCCGGGGGCGTGGGCTACGCCCGGGCTGCGGCCCAGCGCTTTCCAGAGTGGGTGCGGGCCACCTTGGAGCTCCTCAAGCGCTGCCCCTGCGAGGAGGGCTGCCCCCGGTGCGTCCTCTCCCCCAAGTGCGGCAACGGCAACCAGTACCTGGACAAGAAGGCGGCCCTGCTCCTGGCAGCCAACCTGACCCTCTTCCTGCCCCGAGGGGCGGTGCATTAGACTCCTCTCATGCCCCAGGCCCTGGAGGAAAGCCCCGAAACCTTCTTCGCCCGCTTCCAGGAACACGCCATTTGGGCCCACCTCTTCCCCGAGCCCTGGGGGAGCCCCCTCCTCGAGGTCCTGGCGGAGGGCGTACTGGTGTACGCCTTTGACCGGGGCGCCCCCCCAGCCCCCACGGGGCCCACCCGCATCCTCCTCCACGGGGTGGTGGCGGAGGCAAAGCCTTTAGAGGGCACCCCCTTCCTGGAACGCAAAAGGGACCGCTACCGCCTGGGCGGGGAGGCGGTGCCCTTGGGGGAGGGGTTTTACCTCCTCCGGGCCCCCCTTCCCGTGGTGGTCTACGCCGAGGCCCCCCTGCCCCCCAAGGCTGAGGTCCTCCTCCACCCTCCCTTGATGCTCTTCCGGGAGTAGCCGTGCGCTGCGAGTGCGGGCACAAAAACCCCCCCGAGGCCCGGTTCTGCATGGCCTGTGGCCGGGCCCTAGGGGTCATCCTGCCTGAGGAGCGGCGCTTTGTGAGCGTGGTCTTCTTCGACCTGGTGGAGTCCACCCGGGGTTTCCAGGAAGGCTTGGACGCCGCCTACGCCCGGCTGCAGGAGGCCCTAGAAGGGGCGGCCCGCGCCGCCCGGGCCAAGGGCGGGTTCGTCCACCGCTTCCTGGGGGACGGGATCCTGGTGCTCTTCGGGGCGCCCAGGGCCAGGGGTCTGGAACCCTGGCGGGCCCTGGAAGCCGCCTTGGACATGGTGCGGGCCTCCCCCTTCCCCGCCCGGGCCGGGGTGGCCAGCGGGGAGGTGCTCTGGGCCCCCTTGGGTAGCGGCCAAGCGGGGGAGCCCACGGCGGTGGGTAGCCCCGTGGTCCTGGCGGAGCGGCTCTCCAAACTGGCGGCCCCAGGGGAGGTCCTGGCGGACAGCGCCACCTTGACCCTCGCCAAGGGGGCTAAGGCCGAGTTCTTAGGCCAGCGGGAAGCCCGGGGCCTGGGATGGGTGGCGGTGCACCGGGTAAGGGCGGTGGAGATGGCCCTGGACCCCAAGGAAGACGCCCTCCTTCGGGAACTGCGCCAAGCCCTGGCCCACCCCCCCGCCCGGCTCAACCTGGTGGGCCCCCCGGGAAGCGGCAAGAGCCTCCTTTTGGCAAAGTTCTTGGAAAACCCCCCATTTCCCGTGGCCTTCCTAGAGCGCATGGGCCCAGAAACCCCCCTGCGGGCAAGCCTCCGCCAGGCGGTGGAAGGTGCCTTGGGCGATCCCGAGGCCCTTGTGGCCAAGGCGGGCCTCCCCCCCAAGCTGGCCCTGGCCTTCCGCTATAGCCTGGGCCTCGAGGCCCGCCCTTCCTGGAGCCGGGAGGCCTTGGAGGGGGCCATCCTCGAGGCGTGGAAGCGGCTTTTGGCCACCTTGGAGAAACCTCTCCTCATCGTCCTCAAGGACCTCCACGCCCCCGACCGTACCCTGGAGCGCTTCCTTCACACCGAGCTTCCCCCAAACGTCGCCCTTTTGGTGGAAAGCCGCCTTCCCCTCTTCGCCCCCACCCTGGCCCTAAAGGGGAGAAAAGCCCCTCCCCTCCTGGCCCTCCAACCCGCCCTAGACGCCCTGCCCCCGGCGGAGCGGCGGGCCCTTTTGGCCTACGGGGTCTTGGGGGAGGTGCCGGAAGCCTTGGTGCGGGAGCTGGTGGGCCCTTTCGCCAAGGCGAGGCTCCTTAAGGAAGGGCTTCTGCACGGGGAAACCCCCCTCCCCGAGGTGCGGGAGGCCGCCCTCGCCCTGGTGCCCGAGGCCACGGCCAAGGCCTGGCACGGGGAAGCCGCCCGCTTCTACCGGGAACGAGGCCATCTAGCCCCGGCTGCCTTCCACCTGGCCCAAGCCGGGAAGGCCCAGGAGGCCGCCCAAATCCTCCGCTCCCTGGCCCAGGCCGCCTGGCGCCAAGGCCACCCGGAACAGGCCATCCCCCACTACCAGGAAGCCCTCCGGGTAGCCCCCCCCTCTTGGAAAGGGGCCTTAGCCCAGGAGCTTCAGGATGCCCTCGCCTCCTTAGGCCAAGGGGAGGAGGCCCAGGAGGGCCCGAGGTCCCAAGACCCCCTCCTCGAGGCCTTTCGGAAGGCAAAAGACCCCTCAGACCTCCTCCCCCTCCTCCCCGGGCTCAAGCCCTACCCCTTGGAGGAGGCCCAGGCCCGCCTCCTCCTGGCCGGGGCGCTTTGGCGCCGCTTCCAGCCCCAGCGGGCCCTGGAGGTCCTAAGCCCCTTCCACCCCCACCTACCCCCTTCCCTCCACCTCCACCGCCAAAGCCTCTATGCGGGCCTCCTCATGGACCTGGGCCGCTACGCCGAGGCGGAAGCCCTCCTCAGCCAGGAGGGGGAAGGGGACCCGGAAGCCCTCACCCGCTTCCGCGTTACCCGGATCCGCCTCCTTTTGGAAACAGGCCGCCTGCCCCAAGCCTTGACGGAGGGGGAGGCATGGTACCAGGAAGCCCCCCACCCGTGGCTCGCCGCCGCCCTCCTCACCGCCTGGACCCTAAGGGGCCGCTTCCGGGAAGACCTCTTCCAGGAGGCCCTGAAACACCCGGATGGCCGGGGCCTCGCCGCCTTGGCCCTGGCCCACCACCGCTGGCAAAAAGGCCTTGACCCCGTGCCCCTCCTCAAAGAGGCCCTGCGGGAGGCCCGCCGCCTTTCCAACCCCTACGTCCACCACCTGGCCCTCACCTCCTTGGCCCTATACCTCTGGCCTCTGGCCCCCCGGAAGGCCCAGGCCCTTTCCCAGCACCTCCTCTACCAGACCCATCGCACGGGCTTCGCCGTGCACCACGAGATAGCCAGGCTCCTCAGGGCCCAGCTCCTTCTGGAAAGGGGGGAACCCGTGGAACACCTCCTAGGGTTTTCCCCCTCGGTCCCCTTGACCCGAGCCTGGCACGGCCTGTTGGCCGGGGAACCCCCGGGGCGGGAGCTAAGGGGATACGGTATCCTGGGGAGGTGGGTTCAGCGCCTTTGGCTTGAGCGGGGGATGGGATGGACACGGCGCAAGCGGTAGAGGCCATCAAGCGCCGCCTCTCCTTGAAGGAGGTGGTTTCCCGCTACGTGGCCCTAAAGCCCGCGGGCCGGGGGCGGTGGAAAGGCCTTTGCCCCTTCCACCAGGAAAAAACCCCTTCCTTTTACGTAGATGAGGAAAAAGGCCTTTTCCACTGCTTTGGCTGCAAGGCGGGTGGGGATCTTTTCGCCTTCGTGGAGCGCATAGAGGGGTTGGATTTCCCCACGGCCCTGGAGCGCTTGGCGGAGGAGGCCGGGGTAGAGCTTCCGCAAAAGCCGGGCGGCCCACAAAACCGCAAGGAACTCCTGGAGGTCCTGCGCCTGGCCCAGGCCTACTTCCAGGAAGGCCTCGTCGCCTCAGAGGAGGCCAAAAGCTACCTGCAACGCCGGGGCCTCCGCGAGGACAGCGTGGCCCGCTTCGGTCTGGGCTACGCCCCGGCCAAGGCGGACGGCCTCCTCACCTATCTGGTGCGCCACGGGGTTAGCCCGGAGGAGGGCCTGAAGGCAGGGGTGCTGGCGGAAAAGGAGGGGCGCTTTTTTGACCGCTTCCGCCACCGCATCACCTTCCCCATCAAGGACCATCTGGGCCGCATCGTGGCCTTCACGGGCAGGGCCCTGGGGGACGAAACCCCCAAGTACCTCAACTCCCCGGAAACCCCCCTTTTCCGCAAGCGGGAAGTCCTCTTCGCCTACCCCGAGGCCAAGGCCAGGCTCCGGGAAGGGCGGGCCATCGTGGTGGAGGGGCTTTTTGACGCCATCGCCCTGCACCAGATGGGCTTTGGGGAAACCGTGGCCGCACTGGGTTCTGGCCTTTCCGAGGAACAGGCCAGGCTCCTAAAGGCCCAGGAGGTGCGGGAGGTCTACCTGGCCTTTGACGCCGACGAGGCGGGGCAGAAGGCGGCCTTGCAGAGCCTGGACCTGGAGATGGCGCGGCAGTTTCTCTTTTACGCCGTGCGCCTGCCCGCAAAGGACCCCGGGGAGCTCCTCCTTTGGGAAGATGGCCCGGCCCGCTTCCAAAAGGCCTTGGAGGTGGCGCTTCCCGAGGTGGAGTTCCGCTTCCAGGAAGCCGCCAAGGGCCTGGACCTCACCCGGCCCGAGCACAAGCGGAAGGTCCTCGAGGCCCTCACCCCCAGGATGCTCGCCCCCGAGCCCTTCGACCCCGTAGCCGAACGGCTAAAAGCCCTGGTGGTGGAGCGCCTCGGCCTCTCCCCCAGGCAGTTGGAAGAGTACCTGGCAAGCCGCAAACGGGGCCGGCCCGCCCCGCCCCCGCCCCCCAAGGCCGAGCCCAAGGACCGGGCCCTCCTCCTGGAGCTAGACGTCATGGCCCTCCTTCTTTCCCTTCCCGAGGAGCGCTTTTTGGACTGGGTCCTCTACGTTTCCGACCACGTCTGGCCCCCAGCAGGCTCCCTCCTCGCCGAGTTCTTGGACCTGGCCCGGCGGGAACCCCGGCGGGACTACCTGAGGCAGGTGCTAAGCCGCAAGGAGGCGGGGGGGCTCTTTTTGGAAAAGCTCATGATGGCCCCGCCCCTAGAAGAACCCCGCTTCCCCGAGGTAATGGAGAAGACCCTCGCCCGCTTGCGGGAAGCCTACTACCTGGAAAGGCGGGCCAAGCTCAAGGCCCTTTTGGCCCAGGAACCTCGGCTGGAGCTCCTTAAGGAAATCCAGGAGCTGGACCAGGCCATAGAGGCCGAGCGGCGCATCTACCGGGGGCTATAGGGGGTAAAATGCCCCTGGGCGTGGGCCCAAAGGAGGTACGCATGAAAAGCCCCGTTCGCGTGGCGGTCACTGGCGCCGCAGGTCAGATCGGCTATAGCCTCCTCTTCCGCATCGCCGCGGGGGAGATGCTGGGCAAGGACCAGCCCATCATCCTGCAGCTTCTGGAAATCCCCCAAGCCCTGAGAGCCCTGGAGGGGGTCATCATGGAGCTGGAGGACTGCGCCTTCCCGCTTTTGGCCGGGGTGGTGGCCACCGACGACCCCAAGGTGGCCTTCAAGGACGCAGACTACGCCCTTCTGGTGGGGGCGGCCCCCCGCAAGGCGGGCATGGAGCGGCGCGACCTCCTGGAGATGAACGGCAAGATCTTCACCGAGCAGGGCCGGGCCCTGGCGGAGGTGGCCAAGAAGGAGGTGAAGGTGCTGGTGGTGGGGAACCCGGCCAACACCAACGCCCTCATCGCCTACAAGAACGCCCCGGGCCTAAACCCCCGGAACTTCACCGCCATGACCCGCCTGGACCACAACCGGGCTAAGGCCCAGCTGGCCAAGAAGACCGGGGTGCCTGTGGACCGGATCCGCCGGATTACGGTTTGGGGCAACCACTCCTCCACCATGTTCCCCGACCTCTTCCACGCCGAGGTGGAGGGCAGGCCCGCCCTGGAGCTTGTGGACATGGAGTGGTACGAGAAGGAGTTCATCCCCACCGTGGCCGGGCGGGGTGCCGCCATCATCCAGGCCCGGGGAGCTTCCAGCGCCGCCAGCGCCGCCAACGCCGCCATTGAGCACATCCGCGACTGGGCCTTGGGCACCCCGGAAGGGGACTGGGTGTCCATGGCCGTGCCCTCCCAAGGGGAGTACGGCATCCCCGAGGGCATCGTCTACTCCTTCCCCGTGACCGCCAAGGACGGGGAGTACCGCATCGTGGAGGGTCTGGAGGTGAACGCCTTCGCCCGCAAGCGCATGGAGATCACGGCGCAAGAACTCCTAGACGAGATGGCGCAGGTGAAGGCCCTTGGCCTCATCTAGGGCCTTCTAGCGCCAGACCTCGGGGGCCCAGGGGTAGACCACCCAGGCCCCCGTTTCCTTGGCGTAGAAATCGGAGCGGTCCGGCACCCGGTTGCGCTCGAGCTTGAAGTGCAAGGTGGCCACCACCGGCACCCCACCCGCCTTTTGGATGCGGGCCTTCACGGCGTAGGCGGTGCGCCCCGAGTCCCAGACATCGTCCACCAAGACCCGCTTACCCATGAGGAGGGAATCCTCGGGGAACTGGAGGAAAACGGGCTCGGGCAGGGTTTCCTCCCCCTCTTTGTAGAACATCACCGCCGCGGTGAGGATGTTACGGGCAGAAAGGGCCTGGGCCAGGAGGGCGGCGGGGATGAGGCCCCCCCGGGCGATGCCCAGGAGGAGGTCAAAGGGCTCCTCCCGAAGACGCTCCGCCAGGGAACGCACCAGGCGCAAAAGCTCTTCCCAGGAGAGGGTTTCCCTCATCAGGGCCTGTCCAGCTCAAAGGCCTGGTGCACGGCGCGCAAGGCGGCCTCGGCATGCTCGGCGGGGATGATGACGGAAATCCGCACCTCGCTGGTGGCGATCATCTCGATGTTGGCCCCGGTGGAGGCCACCGCCTGGAACATCTTGGCGGGGATCTCCGGGGCGGAGGCGAGCCCCACCCCCACGATGGACACCTTGGCGATGTCGGGCCTCAGGATGGCCTCGCCCCCAATCTCGGCCAAGACCGGCTCCAGGGCCTCCAGGGCCTCCTGAGCGAAATCCTTCTTGACCGTGAAGGCCATCTGCTGCCTCGAGGGGTCGTGGCCGGGCACCCCCTGGATGATCATGTCCACGGCGATGCCCCGCTCCGCTAAGGCCTGGAAGACCTTGGCGGCGATGCCCGGCTGGTCGGGAATGCCGATAAGCCCAATCTGGGCGTGGTCCAGGTCCAAGGCCGCGCCCGTCACCACCTTGCCCATCTCCATGTTGACCTCCTTCACCAGGGTACCGGGGTTATAGGAGAAGCTGCTGCGCACGTGAAGCACCACCCCATAGCGCTTGGCGTAGTAGACCGCCCGGGGATGGAGCACCCTGGCCCCCAGGGCCGCCATCTCCAGCATCTGGTCGTAGCCGATGACCTCCAGTTTCCTCGCCTCGGGGATCAGGTGGGGATCGGTGGTGTAGACCCCTTCCGTGTCCGTGTAGATCTCGCACTCCTTGGCCCCCAAGGCGGCGGCGATGGCCACGGCGGTGGTGTCCGAACCGCCCCGGCCCAGGGTGGTGATCTCCCCTTGCGGGGTGGTGCCCATGAAGCCGGCAATCACCGCCACGTAGCCTTGGTCCATGGCCTCTTGGATGCGCCTGGGGTCCACCTCGAGGATGCGGGCGTCGCCATAGCGGCCGTCTGTGGTGATGCCGATCTGGTGCTGGACAAACCCCTTAGCGGGGATGCCCATGGCCCAAAGCTGCATGGAGAGAAGGGCCACGGACACCTGCTCCCCTGTGGTGGTGAGGAGGTCCAACTCGCGAAAAGGAGGTCTCGGGTTCACCCGCTTGGCCAGGGCGATGAGCTCGTCCGTGGTGTGCCCCATGGCCGAAACCACCACCGCAAGTTTATGCCCCTTCTCCCGATAATGGGCGATGCGCTGGGCTACTTTGTGGATGCGCTCCAGGTCGCCCACGGAGGTGCCGCCGTACTTTTGTACCACCAGGGCCACGCTCGCCTCCTTCCCGCCCCAGGGGCGGTTTGAAGAGGAATACTATCACATTTGCCCTTCCTCCCCAAGCCCCGTATCCTGAAAAGACGTGAGCCTGACCCTAAAGGCCTACCACCGCCTTACCCCCCTGCCCCGGGAGGGCGGCCTTCTTTACGTGAAACCGGGCGCGCGGGGCTACCGGGACCCGGTCTACGACGCCTTGCAAAAGGCGGTGGCCCCCTTTGGGAAGCGCGCCTTGGACCTGAACCCCGGCGTGGGCTGGGCCAGCCTCCCCCTGGAGGGGAAGATGGAGGTGGAACGGCTGGAAACCTCCCGGGCCGCTTTCCGCTGCCTAGCGGAAAGCGGCCTAAAAGCGCGCCTCGCCCCCCCGTGGGAAGCGGAGGAAGGGGCTTACGACCTGGTGGTCCTGGCCCTACCCGCAGGCCGGGGCACGGCCTACGTGGAGGCCAGCTTGGTGGCGGCCGCCAGGGCCTTGCGCCTTGGAGGAAGGATGTACCTGGCGGGGGACAAGAACAAGGGCTTTGAGCGCTACTTCAAGGAGGCCAAGCAGCTCCTGGGGTACGGGGAGGTGGTGGGGCGGGAAGGCCCTGTGCGGGTAGCCCTCTTGGAGAAGGAGAAGGAGGCCCCACCCCTGCCTCCCCTTTGGCGAAGCTTCCCAGCGCAAATCCTGGGGGAAACCTTCACCTTTTTCCACCTTCCCGGGGTCTTCTCCGCGGGCAAGGTGGACCCCGCTTCCCTGTTGCTCCTGGAAGCCCTGGGCCCAGAGGAGGTGCGGGGCAAGCGGGTGTTGGACCTGGGGGCAGGCTACGGGGCCCTCACCCTGCCCCTGGCCCGATGGGGAGGCAAGGTGACCGCGGTGGAGGACGATCTGGTTTCCGTGCTCTCTTTAGAGCGGAGCCTGGCGGAAAACCACCTCTCGGCCCGGGTCCTGCACTCGGATGTGGACGAGGCCTTGACGGAAGGCGAGGAGTTTGACATCATAGTGACGAACCCCCCCTTTCACGTGGGGGGTGCGGTCATCCTGGATGTGGCCCAGGCGTTCGTGGAAGCGGCGGCGGCCCGGCTAGCGCCGGGCGGTGGGTTTTTCCTGGTGGCTAACCCCTTTCTCAAGTACGAGCCCTTGCTGGAGGAACGTTTCGGCGCCTTCAAAACCCTCTTGGTGAGGGAGTACAAGGTGCTTTACGCAAAAAAGGAGGGAGGACGGCGTTGAAAAAGGCCAAGACCAAGAAGACGAAGGTAGAGGAAATCGAGGCCAAGGACACCCTCACCGCCTTAGAAGCCCTTCCCGAGGCGGAGGCCCCGGCGGAGGACCTCGCCGACCTCCCCGACCCCGACCCTGAGCTCCTGGAAGCCGAGGGGGACCTGGCCCTTTTGGACGAGGGGCTGGACCTGGACGCTGACCTCCTCCTCCCCGAGGCGGAGGGCGAGGAGGTCTTTGAGGAGGCGGAGGAGGAGCTCGCCCTTCCCAAGGTTTCCACCTCCGACCCCGTGCGCCAGTACCTGCACGAGATTGGGCAGGTGCCCCTCCTCACCCTCGAGGAGGAGATCGAGCTGGCCAGGAAGGTGGAGGAGGGGATGGAGGCCATTAAGAAGCTCTCCGAGGCCACGGGGCTGGACCAGGACCTCATCCGGGAGGTGGTGCGGGCCAAGATCCTGGGCACCGCCCGTATCCAGGAAATCCCGGGCCTCAAGGGCAGGCTGGACCCTAAGACGGTGGAGGAGGTGGACCAGAAGCTCAAAAGCCTCCCCAAGGAGCTCAAGCGCTACCTGCACATCGCCCGGGAAGGGGAGGCGGCGCGGCAGCACCTCATCGAGGCCAACCTGCGCCTGGTGGTCTCCATCGCCAAGAAGTACACCGGGCGGGGGCTATCCTTCCTGGACTTGATCCAGGAAGGTAACCAGGGCCTCATCCGGGCGGTGGAGAAGTTTGAGTACAAGCGCCGCTTCAAGTTCTCCACCTACGCCACCTGGTGGATCCGCCAGGCCATCAACCGGGCCATCGCCGACCAGGCCCGGACCATCCGCATCCCGGTCCACATGGTGGAAACCATCAACAAGCTCTCCCGCACCGCAAGGCAGCTACAGCAGGAGCTGGGCCGGGAGCCCACCTACGAGGAGATCGCCGAGGCCATGGGTCCGGGCTGGGACGCCAAGCGGGTGGAGGAAACCCTGAAAATCGCCCAGGAACCCGTGTCCCTGGAAACCCCCATTGGGGACGAGAAGGATAGCTTCTACGGCGACTTCATCCCCGATGAGCACCTCCCCTCCCCCGTGGAGGCGGCGGCGCAAAGCCTCCTCTCCGAGGAGCTGGAAAAGGCCCTCTCCAAGCTCTCCGAGCGGGAGGCCATGGTGCTCAAGCTCCGCAAAGGGCTCATCGACGGCCGGGAGCACACCCTAGAGGAGGTAGGGGCCTTCTTCGGCGTGACCCGGGAACGGATCCGCCAGATTGAGAACAAGGCCCTAAGGAAGCTCAAGTACCACGAGTCCCGTACGCGGAAGCTCCGGGACTTCCTGGACTAAGCCGCTGGCCCCGCCTGGGGCCCTTTTCATGGACGCCACCGGGCTCGCCTTGGGCTTCGGCCTCCTCTCGGCTCTCGCCTGGGGGGCGGGGGACTTCGGGGGCGGGATGGCCGCCAAAACCGCCCGCACCCAGGCCGTGGTCCTCTGGGCCTCCCTCCTGGGAGGGCTCCTCTTCCTGGTTTTGGCCCAAGCCCGCCAGGAACCCTTTCGCCCCCCTGACCTGCCCTTCGCCCTTTTGGGCGGGGCTTTGGGCACCGTGGGCCTCTACAGCCTTTACCGGGCCCTGGCCCAAGGGACCATGAGCCTGGCCGCCCCTGTGGCCGGGGTGGTGGGGGCCGCCCTCCCCGTGGCTTGGGGCCTCTTCCAGGAGGGGTGGCCCGGAACCGGGCCCGCCTTGGGCCTGGGGGTGGGGCTTTGGGGGGTCTGGCTGGCCTCGAGGCCCGAAGGCAACGCCAACCTCCTAGGCCTTCCCTGGGCCCTCCTCGCCGGGCTAGGCTTTGGCGGCTTCTACGTCCTCATGGACCGGGTGGAGGGCCTCCTCTGGCCCGCTGCCTTGGGCAAGCTCACCGCCTTCACCCTGGTCCTCCTCGTCTCCTCCCCGCCCAAGGCCCACCTGCCCAAGGCCGCCCTCCCTTGGGTCCTCCTCGCCGCCTTGGGGGACGCCGGGGGCAACCTCTTCTTCCTCCTCGCCGCCCAAGCGGGGCGGCTGGACGTGGCCGCTTTGGTTTCCTCCTTCTACCCCGCCACCACCGTGGCCTTGGCCTGGCTCCTCTTAGGGGAGCGCCTCGGCCCTGTGCGCACCCTTGGGGTGCTCCTAAGCCTCCTGGCCTTGGGCCTCATCGCCTTGGGCTAAGGAGGGGAAACCGCGCCACCTCCACCAAGTCTTCCCCCTCCTGGTCCTTGACCAAGGCCACCTCCTTGACCCAAAAGGAACGCCGGGGTGGAGGGGGAAGTTGTTCCGCCAAGGCCTTGGCCTCCGCCTCGCCAAGCCCCAAGGCCAGGGTGATGTGGGGCAGGTAGCTTGGGCCCTCGATCTCCTTCAAGGGCGGGGCCAGGGGCTCCAGGGCATGGAAGAGTCGTCGGAAAGGCGTGCCGCCGTAGGCCCGTAGGTAGACCACCCCTTGGGGAAAATAACCCCAAGCGCCAAGCCGCAGGCGAAAGGGAGCGTGCCCCCTCAGAATACCCTCCAAGGCGATCTTCAGGGCCTCCTCTTCATAGGGCCACTCGAAGGGCTGGCGCAGGTTCAGGTGAGGTGGGCCAAACCCCCGCACCCCGTGGCGGGCCTGCAAGCCTTCCAAAAAGGCCTGCAGGTCAGGGGGTGGCCACACCAGCACCCCGTACACGCCGCCAGTATACCCTGCCTCCCCAAAACGGCCTCTCAAGCCTCCTGTACCATGGAGGCGTGAGCCGCACCTACCTCTACCGCGGGCGCATCCTGAACCTAGCCCTGGAAGGGCGCTACGAGATCGTGGAGCACAAACCGGCGGTGGCCGTGATCGCCCTTCAGGAGGGCAAGATGCTCTTCGTGCGGCAGCCGCGCCCCGCCGTGGGCCTCGCCCCCTTGGAGATCCCGGCGGGGCTTATCGAGCCCGGGGAAGACCCCCTGGCGGCAGCCCAAAGGGAGCTCGCCGAGGAAACGGGGCTCACCGGGGACCTCACCTATCTCTTTAGCTTTTACGTCTCCCCAGGCTTCACCGACGAAAAGGCCTTCGTCTTCCTGGCGGAAAACCTGAGGGAAGCCCGGGCCACCCCCGACGAGGAGGAGGACATAGAGGTGGTCTGGCTAGACCCGGAGGAAGCCCTGGCCCTGCACCGTCGGGGCGAGGCGGAGTTTTCCGCCACAGGGCTTGTGGGGGTCCTCTACTACCATGCTTTTCTCCGAGGTCGCTGACGTTCCCAAGGGCGCCAAGGTGGTGGCCGTGGGCTCCTTTGACGGGGTGCATTTGGGCCACCAGTTCCTCCTGCGCCAGGCCCTGGCCGAGGCCAAGGCCCTAAAGGCGCCCCTTCTCGTCTACACCTTTGACCCTCCCACCAAGGTCTTCACCCGGGGGGAAGGCTTCCTCATGGACCTCACGGAGAAGGTGGAGGCCTTGAGGGAGGTGGGGGTGGAACTCATCCTGGCGGTGCCCTTCAACGAGGAGTTCGCCAAGAGGCCGGCGGAGGCCTTTCTGGAAGACTTAAGGGCCCTGGAGGCCCTCCGCATCCACGTGGGGGAAGACTTCCGCTTCGGCCAAGGAAGGGCTGGGGGGGTGGAGGAGCTCGCCCGGGTGGCCCCCACCCGGGTGGTCCCCCTCCTCACCCTGGGGGGGGAAGCGGTGAAGTCCAGCCGCATCCGCGCCCTCCTGCAAGAGGGGAAGGTGGAGGAGGCCCGCCACCTCCTGGGCCGCCCCTACGGGGCCTACGGGGTGGTGGTGGAGGGGGAGAAGCTGGGGCGGAAGCTCGGCTTTCCCACCGCCAACCTAGCGGTACACCCCAAGAAGGTCCTACCCCCCGGGGTGTACGCCGTGGAGGTGGAGGGGGGGTTCGGCCGCTACAAAGGGGTGGCGAACGTGGGTACCCGGCCCACCCTGGGGGGGGAGGAAAGGCGGCTTGAGGTCCACCTCCTGGGCTTCACCGGGGACCTTTATGGGGAAGAGGCCCGGGTGCGCTTCCTAAAGCGCCTTAGGGAGGAAAGGCGCTTTCCTAGCCTCGAGGCCCTCAAGGCCCAGATCGCCCAAGACGTGGCCCTGGCCCGGGCCTACTTCGGGCTTTAGGGACAACCCTCCCGCCAAAACCCTCTAGGCTAAAGGCGTGGACTGCGCCCGTTTGGCGGAGGCCCTAACCGGGGCCAGGGGGCGGCAAGAGGTGTTCCGCCGGACCCTCGCCGTCTTGGAAGAAGCGGGGCTTATCCGCTGCGGCGAAGCCTACTGGGTGGGAGAAGGGCTTACCCTCTTCCAGATGCAAGCCTGCCGCACCAGCTGTTCCTTGGTGGCCCATTCCCGCCGCTTGGCGGAGGAAGCGCTGCAGCGGAGGGAAAAGGTGAAAGAAGGCGCATTTTTAGCCCTACCCGTGCGCCAAGGGGAGAAGGTCTTAGCGGTCTTGGTCTTGAGCCTAGCCCCCGGGAAAAGGGTCCCGGAGGCGCTCCCATCCCTACTCCTCCTCGCCCTGCGCCGCCCTGGGCTAGAGCTGGCAGGCCGCCTTTTAGCCGCACAGGAAGAGGAGCGGCGGAGGGTGGGCCGGGAACTCCACGATGGGGTGGGGAGCCTCCTCACCGCCGCCCTCCTCACCCTCAAGGTGGCGGAGAGGCGGCCGGAAAAGCTTCCCGAGGCTCGAGCCCGGGTAGCGGAGGCCTTAGAAGAGGTCCGGAGGCTATCGCGCGAACTCCGCCTGCCCCTCTTGGACGACCTCGGGCTTAAGGAGGCGCTGCAACGCTACCTGGAGGACTATGGGAAAGGAGGGCTTCAGGTGGAAGCCCGCCTGGAAATCCCTCCCCTTTCCAAGGAAAAGGAGCTGGCCCTTTTCCGCGTGGTCCAAGAAGCCCTGACCAACGTGATGCGCCACGCCCAAGCCCAGCGGGTTCGGGTGGCGCTTTGGCGGGACGGGGACCGGCTTTTTGGCGTGGTGGAGGACGACGGGCGGGGGTTTGACCCTAGCCAGATCTCCCCTTCCGTAGGCCTATTAGGCATGCAGGAGCGGATCCAGGCCCTGGGGGGCACCCTCCTCGTCCAGTCCGCCCCCGGGGAGGGAACCCGGGTGGAGTTCGGGGTACCTCTATGAGGGTGGTTTTGGTGGAGGACCACCACCTGGTGCGCAAGGGGCTGCGCCTCCTGTTGGAGGAGGGAGGGCATGAGGTGACGGCGGAGTTCGCCACCGCCGAGGAGGCCCTGGCCGCTTGGTGGGAAGGGGATGTGGTCTTGCTGGACCTGAACCTGCCAGGCCTAAGCGGCCTGGAAGCCCTTTCTCCTCTAGCCCAAAGGGCCAAGGTCCTGGTGGTTTCCATGCACGACGAGCCCGCCTACGTAGCCCGGGCCTTCGCCCTAGGGGCTAAGGGCTACCTACCCAAAAGCGCCCTGGACCAAGAGCTCTTGGAGGCTTTAGAGCGGTTAGAGCGGGGCCTGCGCTACCTCCATCCTAGCCTCACCGAGGCGCTCTTGGAGGGCTATACCGAGCCCGGGCCCGAGGTCCTCTCGGAGCGGGAACGGGAGGTGGTCACCCTTTTGGCCCACGGGTACACCCTTTCCCAGGCCGCCGAACGCCTAGGGGTTTCGGTGAAAACCGCTTCCACCTACAAGCAACGGGCCCTAAACAAGCTGGGCCTCATGGACACCCCAGACCTGGTCCGCTGGGCCCGGGAGCGGGGACTGGCTTAGCTGGGACGTTTGCCTTAGGACAACCTCTGACAGGTGGGGCGGAAACCTTCCGTCTCGTGAATGAGGTAGCAAACCGTACCCTCAGACCTGGAGGTGAGGCATGGAACTCCTGGGCTGGGTCACGGCAAGCCTATTCCGCCCCCCGGGGGAGGCCCTTCATCGGGAACTTTACGCCGGCACCCTCCAAGACGCTTTGGAGGAACTGGTCGGGCATCCCGTGGCCTTGCCCCAGGTACCCCTCGAGGAGCTACAGGCGGCCTACACCCTTCTCTTTGTTTCCCATCCCGAGGGCCTCCCGGCGCCGCCTTACGCCGGTTACGCCCTGGATGGGGAGCTCTTCGGGCCCTCCTACCACCGCCTCTTAGAGCTTTACCGAGAAGGGGGGCTCGAGGTCCAGGAAACCTGGCGCGAGCTCCCCGACCACCTGGCGGCGCTTGGGGAGGCCATCGCCCTGCTCCACCCCAAACGCCCCGACCTGGCCCGGGTCTTGGTCCAAGGATTCCTGAGCCCTTGGCTTCAGCGCTTCGCCCAAGCGGTAAAGGCCAAGGACCCCACCGGGTTTTACGCCGCCTTGGTGGGGCTGCTTGAGGAGGTAGTGCATGCAAAGACGGGAGTTTCTGAAGCTTAGCGCCCTAGGGGCCGGGGCCTTGGCCCTGAGGGGAAGCGGCCCCGTCAAAGCGGGGAAAGCCCCCTGGTATACCCAAGAGGCGAGGAGCGTCTACCAGATCTGCGAAGGCTGCTTCTGGCGTTGCGGCATCGTGGCCCACGCCGTGGGAAGCCGCGTTTACAAGGTAGAAGGGTACGAGGCAAACCCCAAAAGCCGTGGCCGCCTCTGCCCCCGGGGCCAAGGCATGCCCCAGACCACCTACGACCCCGACCGCCTGAAACGCCCCCTCATCCGGGTGGAAGGCTCAGCCCGGGGGGAGGGAAAGTACCGGGTAGCCAGCTGGGACGAAGCCTTGGATCACGTGGCCCAGAAGATGCTGGCCATCAAGGAACAATATGGACCCGAGGCCATCGCCTTCTTCGGCCACGGCACCGGGGATACCTGGTTCGTGGATTACCTCCCTGCCGCCTGGGGTAGCCCCAACGCCGCCAAACCCTCCGTTTCCCTCTGCACCGCCCCCCGCGAGGTGGCCTCCCAGTGGATTTTCGGCCGACCTATCGGGGGCCACGAACCCGTGGACTGGGAAAACGCCCGCTACATCGTCCTCATCGGCCACCACATCGGCGAGGACACCCACAACACCCAGCTCCAAGACTTTGCCCTGGCCCTAAAGCGGGGGGCCAAGCTGGTGGTGGTGGACCCCCGCTTCTCCACCGCCGCCGCCAAGGCCCACCGCTGGCTTCCCATCAAACCCGGCACCGACACCGCCTTGCTCCTGGCCTGGATCCACGTTCTCATCTACGAGGAGCTTTACGACAAGGCCTACGTGGCCAAGTACACCACGGGCTTTGACGAGCTCAAGGCCCACGTCAAGGACCTCACCCCCGAGTGGGCGGCAACCCACACGGAGATCCCCGCCGAGGTTATCCGGGAAGTGGCCCGGGAGATGGCGGCCCATAAGCCCAAGGCGGTCCTCCCCCCCACCCGGCACAACGTCTGGTACGGGGACGACACCTACCGGGTCATGGCCCTCCTTTACCTGAACGTGCTCCTGGGCAACTACGGGCGCCCGGGGGGCTTCTACATCGCCCAAAGTCCCTACCTGGAAAAGTACCCCACCCCCCCCTTGCCCTTGGAACCCGCGGCAGGGGGGTGCTCAGGACCTGGGGGAGGTGACCACGAGCCAGAAGGCTTCAAGCCCCGGGCCGACAAGGGTAAGTTCTTCGCCAAATCCACGGCTATCCAAGAGCTCATTGAGCCCATGATCACGGGGGAACCCTACCCCATAAAGGGGCTCATCGCCTACGGCATCAACCTCTTCCACTCCATTCCCAACGTGCCCAGGACCAAGGAGGCCCTGAAGCGTCTGGACCTTTACGTGGCCATTGACGTCCTGCCCCAAGAGCACGTGATGTGGGCGGACGTGATCCTACCCGAGGCCACCTACCTGGAGCGCTACGACGACCTGGTGGCCATCGCCCACAAAACCCCCTTCATCCAGCTGCGGGTCCCCGCCCACGAACCCCTCTTCGACACCAAGCCCGGTTGGTGGATCGCCCGAGAACTGGGCTTGCGCCTGGGCCTCGAGGCGTACTTCCCTTGGAAGGACATCGAGGAGTACCTGAACACCCGCCTGCAAAGCATCGGGTTTGACCTGGAAACCCTCAAAGGGATGGGCACCCTGGTGCAGAAGGGGAAGCCCTGGCTGGAGGACTGGGAAAAGGAGGGCCGCCTGCCCTTCGGCACAGCCTCGGGGAAAATAGAGCTTTACTGCCAAGCCTTCAAGCAAGCGGGGCACCCGCCCCTTCCCGTCTTCACGCCCCCCGAGGAACCCCCCCAAGGCTTCTACCGCCTCCTTTACGGCCGTAGCCCCGTCCACACCTTCGCCCGCACCCAGAACAACTGGGTCCTCATGGAAATGGATCCGGAAAACGAGGTGTGGATCCACAAAGAGGAAGCGCGAAAGCTGGGCCTAAAAGACGGGGACTACGTCAAGCTGGTGAACCAAGACGGGGTGGAGGAAGGCCCGGTGCGGGTGAAGGCCACGGAGAGGATCCGCCGGGATTGCGTCTATCTGGTCCACGGCTTCGGCCACAAGGCCCCCCTGATGAAGGTGGCCCACGGCCGGGGCGCCTCCGACACCTACCTCCAGACCCGCTACCGCCTGGACCCCATCTCCGGGGGAGCGGGCCTGCGGGTGAACTTCGTGCGCCTGGAAAAGACCGAGCGCCCCAGGCTACCGGCCCTCACCGCCTTGGCCAAGCGGCCCTTTGACGAAAGGAGGCTGTGATGCCCCGCTACGCCATGGCCATAGACCTAAGCCTCTGCGTGGGCTGCGCCGCCTGCGCGGTGGCCTGCAAGATGGAAAACGAGGTGCCCCCGGGGGTCTTCAACCTCTGGATCCGGGAACGGGAACTGGGCACCTTTCCCGAGCTCAGCGTGGAGTTCCGCCCCGAACAGTGCATGCACTGCGCAAACCCGCCGTGCGTGCCGGTGTGCCCCACAGGGGCTAGCCACACGACGAAAGAGGGCCTGGTGCTGGTGGACGCCAAGAAGTGCATCGCCTGCGGAGCCTGCATAGCCGCCTGCCCCTACGACGCCCGCTACCTCCACCCAGGAGGCTACGTCGGCAAATGCACCTTCTGCGCTCACCGCCTAGCCCAAGGCAGGGTGCCCGCCTGTGTGGAAACCTGCCCCACCCACTGCCGCACCTTCGGCGACCTGGACGATCCGGAAAGCCCGGTTTCCCAGGCCCTGCGGGCGGCGGAACGGGTGGACGTGCTCCGGCCCGAGCAAGGGACAAGGCCCAAGCTCTTTTACCTCAACGCCCCCTCCAAGAAGGGGCTTTCCCGGGAAAGCGAGGTGCGTCATGACTGAGTTTTACGGCCTTCCCAACGCCCAGGAGTTTTGGCACTGGACCAATGCCCTGCACTTTGTCCTGGTGGGGCTGGCGGGAGGCGTGGCCCTCATCGCCTCCCTCTTGCACCTCAAGGAGCACCCGGAGGCCCGCCGCTACACCCTGTGGGCCTTAGGGCTCATCGCCTTGGACCTCTTCGTCCTTTGGGCCGAGTCTCCTGCCCGCTTCCGCTTCACCCACATCTGGCTTTTCCTTTCCTTCCATCCCCAAAGCCCCATCTGGTGGGGGGCCTGGGGGCTGGCCTTGGCCTTCCTCTGTGGGGGGCTTCTCTACCTGGGGAAAGGGCCTAAGAGGATCCTTAGTTGGGCGCTCCTCCCCTTCAGCTTGGTGGTCCTTTCCTACCCGGGCCTGGCCCTGGCGGTCAACCTGAACCGTCCCTTGTGGAACGGGCTCATGGCTGGCCTCTTCCCCCTCACCGCCCTGGTGCTGGCCCTGGGCCTGGCGTCCCTTCTGAGAAGTTCCTGGGCCCTTTACCCCTTGCGCCTCCTGGCCGGGGCCTCCCTGCTCCTGGCCCTCCTCTACCCTTTCACCCTCGCCGCGGAGGCCCGGGAGCATTTCCTGGAGGAGGGAGGGGTTCTTTACAACCTTCTCCTCCTCCTGGGGCTCGGCACCTTCGGGCGTGAGGGGTTCGCCCCCTGGGCGGGGCTTCTGGCGGCCGCCGGCCTGCGGGCCCTCCTGGTGGTTGTGGGTCAGTGGCAAGGTCTAGGTCTTTAGGGGAGGAAACCCCTAAGGAAAGGAGGTAAGGGATGAAAGGCATGAAGAAGCTGGCTTGGTTTGGTCTCCTTTTGGCCCTCCCGGTTTTAGCGCAGGCTACCACCACCACCTTTTCCGCCCTCACGGTGCGGGAAGTCGGCAACTTCCTGACCACCTTGCCCCAGGACTTCTACGGCATCCAGCCCGCCGCCGCCAAGCAGATGATGGACACCCTGGACGTCTTCATCCTGGACGTGCGGGAACCCAGTGAGCTGCAGGCGGGCAAGATCCCCGGAGCGGTGAACATCCCCATCCGCGACCTTCCCAAGCGCCTAGGCGAGCTGCCTAAGGGCAAGCCCATCCTCGTCTACTGCGGCATCGGCCACCGGGGTGCCATGGCCTTGGTCTTCCTGAAAGGGCAGGGCTACAACGTGAAGAGCATCCTCGGAGGGTTCAAGGCCTGGAGCGAGGCTAAGCTTCCCGTGGAGAAATGAGGGAGTAGAGCTCGGGGCGGGGCAAAGCCCCGCCCCATCTTTATCGGTCAAAGAAGGTGAGCTTGGGGTACTTGTTGGCCCGGAGCTCGTCCAAACGGCGCACCGGGGTGGTGTAGGGAGCGTTTTCCAGCCACTCCTTGGGCTTTTGCAGGAGCTCTCCCATGGCCTCGGCGAAGGCCTCGAGGGTCTCCTTGCTCTCCGTTTCCGTGGGCTCCACCATGAGGGCCTCCTTGACGATGAGGGGAAAGTACACCGTGGGGGGGTGGAAGCCCAGCTCCAAAAGGCCCTTGGCGAGGTCCAAGGCCCTAAAGCCCGCCGGGGGCTGGGCCACGAACTCGTGCATGCATGGCCCATCGTAGGGCACCCGGTAGCCCTTCTCCTTCAAGAGCTCCTTCAGGTAGCGGGCGTTCAGGACGGAAAGGGCTGCGGCCTTTTTGAGCCCGGGAAGCCCCAGGGTGCGGATGTAGGCCCAGGCCCGCACCAAGGCCAGGAAGTTGCCGTAGAAGCTCTTCACCCGCCCGATGCTCTTGGGCCGGTCAACGTCCAGGTAAAAGCCCTCCTCCCCCCGCGCCACCAAGGGCACGGGCAGGTAGGGGGCCAGGTGCGCCTTCACCCCCACGGGCCCCGAACCGGGCCCACCTCCCCCGTGGGGCACGGTGAAGGTTTTGTGCAGGTTGAGGTGGACCACATCAAAGCCCATGTCCCCGGGCCGGGCCCAGCCCAGGATGGCGTTGAGGTTGGCCCCGTCGTAGTAAAGCTGCACCCCCGCCTCCTTGGCCAGACGGGAGATCTCCAGGATGCGCCGCTCAAAAAGGCCCAAGGTGTTGGGGTTGGTGAGCATGATGGCGGCCACATGGGGGCCAAGCTCCCGCTTGAGGGCCTCGAGGTCCACCTCCCCGTCGGGCCCCGAGGGGACCTCCTTCACCTGGTAGCCCGCCATGCTGGCGGTGGCGGGGTTGGAGCCGTGGGCGGAGTCCGGCACCAAAACGAGCCGGCGCGTCTTCCCCTCCCCCCGGTCCTCGTGGTAGGCGCGGATGACCAATATCCCCGTGAGCTCCCCGTGGGCCCCGGCGGCGGGCTGCAAGGTGATGGCGTCCATGCCCGTGAGGGCCTTGAGGTACTCCCCCAGCTCCCACATGAGCGCCAAGGCCCCTTGCGCCGTCTTGGGGTCCTGGTAGGGGTGGAGGTCGGCGAAGAGGCGGGCCGCCTCCTCGTGGAGCTTGGGGTTGTACTTCATGGTGCAAGAGCCCAAGGGGTAGAAGGTGGTGTCCACCCCCACCTGACGGCGGGAAAGCCCGGTGTAATGCCGCACCAGGGTGAGCTCGTCCACCTCGGGAAGCCTAGGGGGCGCTTCCCGCAAGAAGGCCTTGGGGATGAGGTCCTCCGCCCGAGGCACCTCCTTCACCAGCTTCAGGCCCCGCCTCCCTGGGCGGCTCCGTTCAAAGATCAGGGGGTAGCTCACGCCAACACCTCCTCTAGCGCTTTCCGTAAGGCCAAAAGGTCTTCCTCCTGGTGAAGCTCCGTGGCGGCGAAAAGGGCTAGGTTCTCCCCGTACTCCCGGGGCACGGGGGTGGCGGCGTGAAGGCCCCGAGCGGCCAAAGCCGCCCGCACCGCCTCCGGGGCCTTGGGAAGCCTCAGGGCGAACTCGTGGAAGAAGGGCTTTGGGGTGAAGGGCTCCACCCCCGGCACCTCCAGGAGGAGGTCGTGGAGGCGGTGGGCCAGGGCCACGCCCCGAAGGGCCACCTCCCTAAGCCCCTCGGGCCCCAAGGCCGCCAGGTACATGGCCCCCATGAGGGCGGTGAGCTGGGCGTTGGTGGTGATGTTGCTCTTGGCCTTGGCCCGCCTTATGTACTGCTCCCGGGCCTGCAGGGTGAGGATGAAGCCCCGCTTGCCCTCGGCGTCCACGGTCTCGGAAACCAGGCGCCCCGGAAGCTGGCGCACGAAAGCCTTCTTGGTGGCCAAGTAGCCGAAGTGGGGGCCGCCATAACCCATGGGCAGGCCCAGGCTCTGCCCGTCCCCCACGGCGATGTCCGCCCCGTAGGCCCCGGGGGGCTTGAGCACCCCCAAGGAAAGGGGGTCCGCCACCGCCACGAAAAGCGCCCCCGCCCGGTGGGCCGCCTCCGCCAAGGGGGCGAGGTCCTCCAGGGCCCCCAGGTAGTTGGGGTTCTGGCCCACCACCGCCCCCACCGCCTCGGGCACGGGAAGGGAGGGGGTCCGCCCCCCTTCCAGGGGAAGCACCCTAAGCTCCGCCCCCACCGCCTCCAGATAGGCCTTCAGGACCGCCCGGTACTCGGGGTGGACCCCCTGGGAGACCCAAACAACCATCCGCCCCGTTTCCCGAAGGGCCAGCAAGACCCCCTCCGCCAGGGCGGTGGCGCCGTCGTACATGGAGGCGTTGGCCACCTCGAGGCCCGTGAGTTCGGCGATCATGGTCTGGTACTCAAAGGTGGCCTGCAAGACCCCTTGGCTCACCTCGGGTTGGTAAGGGGTATAGGCGGTGAGGAACTCCCCCCGGCTCGCCAGGGCCTGGACCACGGGGGGCACGTGGTGGCTCCTAACCCCCCCGCCCAAAAACGCCTTGGGGGCGGGGAGGTTTTGGGCGGCAAGGCGCCGAAGGGCCTCTAAAACCGCCCACTCCGGGAGCGGCTCAGGCAGGTCTATGGGGGGGTTTAGGATCTCTGCGGGCAGGTGGCGGAAGAGGTCCTCCAGGCTTTCCGCTCCCACCCGTCTGAGCATCTCCTGGATCTCCGCCTCGGTATGGGGCGTGTAGTCCATAGGTCCATCCTTAACCAAAACCCCCGGGCCATTTGACCCGGGGCAACAAAGGGCAAAAGCCCTCCGCCTAAACCCACCTGGGGAAGGCTCGCCCCGCCGAAAGCCATGGCCCTACGCTTCGCTCTCCAAGGCCTCCTGGTAACCCTCGGCGTCCAGGAGGTCATCCAGATCTCCCAGGTCTAGGGGACGGAGGCGGAAGATCCAGCCCTCCCCGTACGGGTCCTGGTTGATGAGCTCCGGGGTCTTCTCCAGGGCCAGGTTCACCTCCACCACCTCCCCGGCCACGGGAGCGTAGATATCGGAGGCGGTCTTCACGCTCTCCACCACCGCCACCGCCTCGCCCTTTTCCACCTTGCGCCCCACCTCGGGGAGCTCCACGTAAACCACGTCTCCCAAGGCGTCTTGGGCGTAGTCGGTGATGCCCACCAGCACCGTGTCCCCCTCGGGCAGGGCCCACTCGTGGGTCTTGGTGTAAAAGCGGTCCTTGGGTATGTCCATAGCGCCTCCTAACCCCCGCTATTTTAGCGGCACAAAGGGCAAGGGGCTAAGGGAAGCCTGTACCCGTCTGCCCCGCACCTCCACGAAGAAGGGACCTTCCGCCCCCTCCTCCACGTAGGCCAAGGCGATGCCCTTCTCGAGAAGGGGGGAGTAGCCCCCGCTGGTCACCCGGCCCACCGGGGCTTCCCCAGAGAGGACCGGGTAGCCTTCCCGGGGGATGCCCGTTTCCAGCACCAGACCCACCACCTTTTCCCGGCAGGGGGAGGCCAGCATGGCCTCCTTGCCAAAGAAGGCCTTCTCCTTCTTCACCACCCAGGCCCAGGGGGTGCAGAGGGGGTTGGTGGCCTCGGTGAGCTCGTGGCCGTAAAGGGGGAAGCCGGCCTCGAGCCTAAGGGTATCCCGGGCCCCAAGGCCCGCCGGCTTCGCCCCCCTTTCCACCAGGGCCACGAACACCGCCTCGGCGTCCTCCGGGGCGAGGAAGATTTCGAAGCCGTCCTCCCCCGTGTACCCCGTGCGGGCGAGAAGGGCGGGACGCCCCGCCACCTGCGCCCGGAACACATCGTTTTTCTTTTTCTGGGAAAGGTCCGCCTCGGTAAGCTCCTGGAGGAGACTTTCCGCCTGTGGGCCCTGGAGGGCGAGGAGGGCCGTCCTTTCGGAGGCATCCTCCAGCTCCACCCGGAAGCCCGCCGCCAGGGCCTCGAGGTGGGCGAAGTCCTTGGCGATGTTGGCGGCGTTCACCACCATGAGGTACTCCGCCTCTCCTAAGCGGTAGAGGTAGATGTCGTCCACCACCCCGCCCCTTTCGTTGGGGAGCATGGAGTACTGGGCCCTTCCCACCTTGAGCCGGGCGGCGTCGTTGGCCGTGGCCCACTGGAGGAAGGCTAACGCCTCCTCCCCCCGGATCCAGAACTCCCCCATGTGGCTCACGTCGAAAAGCCCCGCCCCCTGCCGCACCGCCAGGTGCTCCTCCACGATGGAGGTGTACTGCAGGGGAAGGGCATAGCCGGCAAACTCCACCATGCGCCCGCCCAGGCGCAGGTGGGCCTCGTAAAGGGGGGTCCGCTTCATGGCAAGGCCATGCTACTAAAAAAGCTCCCGCCTTAGGGCCTCGGCGGAGTTGTCCTCCAGGACCTCCTCCCGCTTGGTGGCCCAGGCGGGGAAGGGGAAGCGCACCAAAAGGGGCACGGGGATCTCCGGCTGCTGCAGGATCACCGCCCCCTGGGGCAGGATGAGGGCCCTTTGCCGGAAGGAGGTGGGGAGGAAGCGGTACTCGGGGCGCTCCGCCTCCGCGGCGTCCAGCCGGCCCACCACCCGGATAGCGGCGTTGGCCACCACCCGGCGCTCCACCTCGCTCGCCGTCTGCTCCGCCCCGATGAGGATGACCCCTAAGGAGCGGCCCCGCTCGGCGATGTCTAAAAGCACGTCCTTGATGGGGCCTTCTTCGTCCCGGGGGGCGTACTTGTTGAGCTCGTCCAAGACGATGAAGACCCGGCCCCGGTACTGCCCCCGCTCCTTGCGCTCGAAGACGTCCTTGAGGAGGCTTCCCACCACGAACATCTGCGCCTGGGGGGAGAGCTTGGCCAGGTCCACCACGTGCACCTGCTCCCCCTGAAGGGGGTCCGGGGGGTTGCCGGGGCGGTCGCCCCGGATGAGGTGGGCCACGTTCTCCACGCTGGCCCGAAGCCGCCTGATGAAGGCCTCGAGGGTCCCTCGGGCCTGCCGTGCGGTCCAGCTCCGGTCCCCTTCCCCCTCCCCCGTTTCCGGCCCCAGAAGCTTGTACTCCAAGTAGCGCACCAGCTCGGCAAAGCTCTTCAGGCGCACCTTGCCCAAGGCGTCGAAGGTGATCCCCTCGGGCAGCTCTTCCTTGGCCCAGTCCTCCACCAGGAGGTGGGGACCCTTCTGCCCCTCGGCAAGCCGCCGGAGCTTTTCCGTGAGGTGCTGCACCAAAAAGCCCAGGTTGGTCATAAAGCCCCGGTCGGCGAAGAGGAAGGGCAGAAGCCCCCTTTGGCAGAACTGGACCAGGTCGTAGTGGTAGGCCCGCACCCCCTCCAGCCGGGTCTCCACATCGGGCACGTACCCGTCCTTCTTGGGCGGGGCCAAAAAGGCCACGCTCTGGAAGGGAGTGGCGGGCAGGCCCAGGGCCTGGTAGGCCTGCCTCGCCTCCTCCGTGAGGCGGGCGTTGGGCTTGTCCAGGAAGAAGAGGTCCTCCCCCTTGACGTTGAAAAGGAGCACCTTGGCCTGGTGGGCATCCTTCAGGACCCCGCTTTCCAAGAGGCTTTTGAGGAGAAAGGTGGCGTAGCTGGTCTTGGCCGCCACCCCGCTGATGCCGGAGATGTTCACGTGCCCGCCCTTCACCCCGTTCAAAAACTCCAGGTTCAAATAGGCCACCTCCCCGTTCTTGAGGAGGCCGGCGGGGAGCTTGGTGCTTCCCCTTTGGTTCTTCATGGCCTCGTAGTAAAGGGCGAGCTCCAGGTCCTCCCCCTCCGCCAGGTAAACGGGAGAGCCGGGGTCGGGGGGGAAGAACTCCTCGGGGAGGATCCGGGTCACGCTCACGTGGGCCACGTAGGCCAGGCTCACGGGGATTTGGCCCTGAACGGCGAGGAAGGTGTCCGTATCGTAGGTCTCCCCCTCGTGGACCTTGGCCACGTGGTCCACCATGCCGAAGTAGCGCACCTTCCCCACCTTGGGGTGGAAGCCTTCCACCACCACCAGGTCGTCCAGCCGCAAAAGGCCTTCCCCCTCCACCCCCACCCAGAAGGCCAAGGGGGTGGCCTCCCGGCTTCCCAACACCACGCCGATCCGCTCCATCAACCACCTCCCAGATGCCGGGCCAACAACCTGGCCACCACCTCGCGGCTTCCCATCCTCCGGCCCAGCTCCCTTTCCAAGCCCCCCACGGGGGTGAGGTTCTGGGGCGCCCGGGAGTCCTTGACGGGGTGAGAGGCCAAGGCGGGAAAGAGGCTTAAGGAAAGGGCGGCGAGGGCCTCGTAAGGGCCCTCCATAGGGGTTTCCAGGCGCAAAAGCCCCGCCTCCGGGGGCCTCACCCCTTCCGGGGGCAAGGGCAGGCGCAAATACCAGCTGGCGAGCTCCTGCCCCTTGCGCCGGATGCGGAAAAGGGGGCTTCGCTCCCCGGGGGCAAGCCTGGCCAGGAGGGCCTCCTTTTCCGGGGGCAGGTAGCGGGCCCAGTGGGTTTTGACGTAGCCCACCAGGGGCCCTTCCCGCTTAAGGCGCACGGGGCCATCCACCACCAAAAGCCCTCCGGAAAGCTCCTTAGCCACCTCCGCTTCCAAGGTGGCCCTGGCCCGCCGCAAGCCCTCCTGGAGGGCGTAAATCCCCTCCCCCTCCACGGGGAAGGGCGCATACAGGAGCTCGCCCGCCGGCAGGGGCTCGGAGAGCCCCACCCCCACCCGGCGCACCACGGGGGAAAGAAGCCGCATCCTCCCCTCCTCGTAGACCACCGCCCCCGCGGCCACGCACCCTAAAAGGGCCAACCGCCTCCCCTCGGCCACAAGCCCCTCCGCCCGCTCCTTCCCGTCCAGGAAGTAAAGGGGCTCGGGCCAGGGAAGCGCCTCACCCGTCCTTGGTTCCCAAGGCTCCTCCAGGGGCCAAAACCCCTCGGGTTCCGGCCCCTCGGGCATGAGCTCCTGGGCCTGGGGAAGCTCCAGGGCGTAAAGCCGCCAGGCCATGCCCCTAGATTACCGGGGCAGGGCGGTACGGGAGGTACCTGGGCTCCCAGAAACGGCTTTGCACGAAGGCTAGAAGCTCCTCCAAGGAAAGCCCCTGGATCCGCTCCTCCTCCGCCACCCCCTCCTCCAGGGCCTTGCGCATGACCCGGGCGGCCACGTAGGGGGAGACCTCCCTTAGGTGGCGCACCGGGGGATAAAGGAGTTCAGGGAAACGCTCCCGGGTGAAGTCGTAGAGGGCGTAAGCGGCCTCGAGGACCATCCCGTCCGTCACCTCCCGGGCCCGGGCGAGGACGGCCCCCAGGCCAAGCCCAGGGAAGACGAAGGCGTTGTTCCCCTGGCCCACGGGAATGGTCCGGCCCATGTACCCCACGGGGGGGAAGGGGCTCCCCGCGGCCACCAAGGCCCGCCCCTCCGTCCAGTAGATGAGGTCATCGGGCAGGGCCTCGCTGGCGGAGGTGGGGTTGGAAAGGGGGAAGATCACCGGGCGGGGGGTGTGTTCCAGCATGGCCCGCGCCACCGGCTCGGTGAAGCTCCCCCCCTGCCCGGAAAGGCCCAAGAGCACCGTGGCCCGAGCGTTTTGGATGGTTTCCAAGAGGTTTGGGTACTCGCCCGAGAAGCGCCAGCCCATAAGGCGCTCCCGCCTTTGGGCGAAGGGGCGCTTGTAGGCCTCCATGTTTCGCCCTTCCACCAAAAGCCCCCGGGAATCCAGGACCAGGACCCGGGCCTTGGCCTCCTCCTCGCTTAACCCCTCCCGCTTCATCCCTTCCACAAGGGCCCAGGCCACGCCGATCCCCCCAGCCCCCGCCCCGTAGACCACCACCACCTGGTCCGCCAGCCTTTCCCCCTTAAGGCGGCAGGCGGAGAGGACCCCGGCCAGGGCCACGGCCCCCGTGCCCTGGATGTCGTCGTTGAAGGAAGGCACCACCTTCCGGTAGCGCTCCAGAACGCTAAAAGCTGCCTCCTTGGCGAAGTCCTCCCACTGGATGAGGGCCTTGGGGTAGCGCTGTTTCACCGCCTCCACGAAGCGGTCCAGGAACCGATAGTAGGCCTCGCCCCTTAGGCGCTTGTGCCGCACCCCCAGGTAAAGGGGGTCGTTCAGGAGGTCCTCCCGGTCCGTGCCCACGTCCAGCTCCACGGGCAGGGTCTTGTCGGGCCCCACCCCGCCCACGGCGGTGTAAAGGGTGAGCTTGCCGATGGCGATGGCCATCCCGCCAAAGCCTTGGTCCCCGATGCCCAAGATGGCGGACGAGTCCGTGGCCACGATGAGGCGCACCTCCTCCAGGGGCACGTTCCCCAAGGCCTCCTCCACCCGCTCGATGTTCTTGGTGCTGGCGGTGAAGCCCCGGGGGTAGCGGTAGATGTGGGAAAACTCCCGCACCGCCTCCCCCACGGTGGGGGTGTAGAGGATGGGGAGCATCTCCTCCAGGTGGTCCACCACCAGGGCGTAGAAGAGGACCTCGTTGCGGTCCTGCAGGTGGCGCAGGTAGATGTGCTTCTCCAGGGGGGAGGCGATGAGGCGGTAGCGGCGATAGACCCGTTCCTTCTGCTCCTCTAGGGTGTTCACGTGGGGGGGCAGGAGGCCCTCTAAACCTAGGGCGCGCCTTTCCTCCTCGGTGAAGGCGGTGCCCTTATTGAGGAGGGGAAGCCTTAAGAGCAAAAAGCCCGTGACGTAAGGCTCTAAGTAGCGCTCGCCCTTCTCGTCCCGCTTGACGTCGTAATAGCGGCTAACTGGCATGCCCCTATTTTTTCACCTCGCCCGAGGAAAAAGGCCCCAAGCGGGCGAGGCGGGGGCTCCCCTAGACGTTGAAGCCGAACATGCGCATCATGCGCTTTCCCTCCTCCGTCATGCGGGCCGGGGTCCAGGGCGGGGTCCAGACGAACTCCACGTTCACCCCCTGCACCCCAGGTAGGCGCATGACCGCCATCTCCGCATCCGCCTTCACCACGTCCTGGGCGGGGCAGCCGATAGCGGTGAGGGTCATGGTGATGTCCACCACGCCGTTTTCGTGGATCTCCACGTCGTAGACGAGGCCCAGGTCCACGATGTTCACCGGGATCTCGGGATCGTAGACCACCTTGAGGGCCTCGAGGACCTGCTCCTTGGTGGGCAACGTGGCCTCGGTTTCCATGCCCTTCAGTATACTCGGAAAACCCCAGCGCCTTTTGCTATAATGCCCCCGGTTGGGGAGTAGCCCCAAGCCGGCACCCCGTCAAGACGGGCCCATGGCCCCGGGGGCCGGGGGCAAGAAGCCCGGGCAAGACCACCGCTTCGTGCGGTGGTCTTTCTTTGTGGAGGTGAAGCATGGAGGCCAGCGTCCTTTCGGTGATCCTCATCCTGGTGGCCCTGGAGGTGATCCTCTCCGCGGACAACGCCTTGATCCTCGGGGTTATGGTCCAGAAACTGCCCGTCCACCTCAGGCGGAAGGCCCTCTTCTACGGCATCCTGGGCGCCTACGTCCTAAGGGGTCTCGCCCTCCTCTTCGCTGCCCTGGTCATCAAGCTCTGGTGGGTGCAGGTTCTTGGAGCCCTTTACCTCCTCTACATCGCCCTCAAGCACTTTCTCAAGCCCGAGGAAGCCCAGGCCCCGCCCCCCCTAGAGGTGAGCGCCGCCCACTTCTGGAAGGTGGTGGCCCAGGTGGAGCTCATGGACTTGGCCTTCGCCGTGGACTCGGTGCTGGTGGCCGTGGCCCTTTCCGACAAGCTCTGGGTCATCTACACTGGGGTCTTCTTAGGCATCTTGGCCCTTAGGATGTTGGCCAGCCTGGTGGTGACCCTCCTGGACCGCTACCCCCGGTTCAAGCACCTAGCCTACGTGGTGGTGGGCCTCGCCGGGGTGAAGCTCCTCCTAGGCGGCTGGGACAAGCTGGCCAAGGAAACCCTCCACCGCCCCGAGCTGGCCTTGGGCCTGGACAAAGAAGCCTTTAGCCTCCTCATCCTGGGCGTCCTCCTTCTGGGAAGCCTCTGGGCCCTGCGGAAACCCGCGGAGCGCGCCGCCTAAGATGTGGGCTTACCTCGCCCCCACCCTGGTCCTCTTCCTGGAAGTGGGCTTTCCCTTTGGCCTCTTCGTTCCCGGGGGCGATACCCTCCTCCTGGCCCTAGGGGCGCTGGCGGGGGAAGGGCAGCTCAGGCTCTTTCCCCTCCTCCCCCTTCTCTTCCTGGGAAGCCTTTTGGGCCACGGGGTGGGCTACGCCCTGGGGCGGGTCCTAGGTAAAAGGGTACAGGAGCGGCTTCCCCAGGAGCTCCTGGCCCGCACCCGGCGCATCCTACACCGCTTCGGCCCCACGGCCCTCCTCCTCGCCCCCTTCGTGCCCGGAGTGCGCACCGCCTTACCCTTCCTTATGGGCACCTTGGGCTTTCCCCTACCCCGCTACCTTTTCCTTTCCGCCTTGGGAAGCCTCCTTTGGACCCACGGCCTGGTGCTTTTCGCTTACTTCCTGGGGCAAAAGGTCTCCCCTTGGCTCCTCTGGCCAGCCCTAATCCTCCTGGCCCTCCTACCCCTCTTGCGCCGAGGGCGCTAAACGTACTTCTCCCCTCGCACCACAAAAACGTTTTCCACGTAGGCGATGACGGCGTAGTGGGGGAAGTACACTTCCTGAAGTCGCTCCAATATCTTCAGGGCCACCTCCTCGCTCACGATGGTCTCCAGGCGGATGTTCTGCCCCTCCCAGTCCACGCTCCGCATCCCGCGAGAACCTTCCCCACGGGCGGGAACGATGGTGTAGCCCTTAGCGCCAAGCCGCTTGATCTCCTCTACCAGCTTTCTCTCCAAGAGGCTTTCCGCCACGATGGTCACCAGCTTCAAGGGCACCAGGTTCACCGGCCTCACCCCCCAATCGCCTTGGCCACGGCGTGGTAGATAGGTATCCCCAGGATCAGGTTAAAGGGGAAGGTGACGGCGAGGCTCGCCGTGAGGTACAAACTGGGGTTCGCCTCAGGTAAGGCGATGCGCACGGCAGCAGGGGCGGCGATGTAGCTGGCGCTGGCGCTCATGGCCCCAAGCACCGCAGCGCCCCCTACGCTAAGCCCAGCTTTCAGGCCCAGGTAGACTCCTAAAATCCCGTGGAAAAGGGCTAGGCCCACACCGAAGAGGAGCAACCTAAACCCCAACTGACGAAGTACGGAAAGCCTCGAGGCCGCCACCATCCCCAAGTCCAGGAGAAAGAGAGTGAGAACTCCCTGAAATGGATCCACAAAGAAGGGTTTAACCCGTTCCATCCCCGCCTCCCCCGAAAGAAGGCCAATCAAGAGCCCTCCCAGCATCAAGACCACGCTTTTTCCGGTCAAGACCTCGTGCAGCGCTTCGGAAAGCCGGCCGCTCTGCCGTTTGCCTAGGAGGAGGGCCACTACGATCCCCGGCACCTCCAACAGGGCCACCAGGGTGGGCATAAAACCTTCCGCAGCGTGCCCCACAGTTTGGACGAAGGTGAGGGCGGCGAGGAAGGTCACGGCGGAAACCGAGCCGTAGTGGGCGGCCAAAGCGGCAGCGTCGGATCGGCCCACCTTTAGGAAACGCCGGGCGAGGAAATAGGCGGGAAAAGGCCTAAAAAGACCCAGAACGAGGGTGAAAAGGGCCGGGAGGAACACCAAGGCCAAAGGCGTGTGGGCGAGCTCTACCCCCCCCTTAAAGCCGATCGCAAAGAGGAGATAGATGGAAATGGCGGTGTAGAGGGCCTCGGGAAAGGCGAGGTCGCTCTTAAGAAGCCGGGCCGCCATCCCCAAAAAGTAAGCCAAAACCATGGGAGAAAGAAGGTTGAGCTTTAGGAGTTCCAAAGCGTCCATACCCCCAAGCTTTACTACGGGAAAAAGGGCTTTTACAATCCGGTACGATGGCGCCTTTGGTAGGTCTCATCATGGGCTCCCGCTCCGACTGGGAAACCCTGCGCCACGCCGCGGAGACCTTAGACGCCCTGGGCATCCCCTACGAGGTGCAGGTGGTCTCCGCCCACCGCACCCCGGACCTCATGGCGGAGTACGCCAAGGCCGCCGAGGCGAGGGGCATCCAGGTGATCATCGCCGGGGCGGGGGGAGCGGCCCACCTGCCTGGGATGACCGCGGCCCACACCGCCCTGCCCGTTCTGGGGGTGCCGGTGGAAAGCCAAGCCCTACGGGGCCTAGACTCCCTTCTCTCCATCGTCCAGATGCCCGCAGGCGTTCCCGTGGGCACCCTGGCCATTGGCCGGGCGGGGGCGGTGAACGCCGCTTTGCTGGCCGCTAGCATCCTCGGCCTCAAGTACCCCGAGGTGATGGCGCGGCTCAAGGCCTACCGGAAGGCCCAAACCGAGGCCGTCCTGGCCCACCCCGACCCCCGGGAGGCAGGATGAGGGTGGGCGTTTTGGGCGGGGGGCAGCTGGGGCGGATGCTGGCCCTGGCGGGCTACCCCTTGGGGCTTTCCTTCCGTTTCCTGGACCCTTCCCTCGAGGCCTGCGCCGGGCAGGTGGGGGAGCTTTGCGTGGGGGACTTTGCCGACCTCGAGGCCCTTTCCCGCTTCGCCCAGGGCCTAAGCCTCGTCACCTACGAGTTCGAAAACGTCCCGGTGGAGGCGGCTTTGCACCTGGCCGAAAGGCTTCCCGTCTTCCCTCCCCCCAAGGCCCTGGAGGTGGCCCAAGACCGCCTCCGGGAAAAGGCCTTCATGGCTGGCCTTGGCGTCCCCACCCCTCCCTTTTACCCCGTGGACGGGGTGGAGGACCTAGAGGTGGGCCTCAGCCAGGTGGGCCTCCCCGCCCTCCTCAAGACCCGCCGCGGGGGCTACGACGGCAAGGGGCAGGCCCTGGTGCGCACGGAGGAGGAGGCCCTGGAAGCCCTGCGCACCCTGGGGGGCCAGGGGCTCCTCCTGGAGGGTTTCGTCCCCTTTGACCGGGAGGTTTCCCTCCTCGCCGTGCGGGGGCGGGACGGGTCCATGGCCTTCTATCCCCTGGTGGAAAACCGCCACCACGGGGGCATCCTCCGCCTCTCCTTAGCCCCCGCCCCCGGCCTCACGGAGGCCCTGCAGAAGAAGGCGGAAGCCTACGCCAAGGAAGCCCTTTTGGCCCTGGACTACGTGGGCGTCTTGGCCCTGGAGCTTTTCCAGGTGGGAGAGGAGCTCCTTTTCAACGAAATGGCCCCCCGGGTCCACAACTCCGGCCACTGGACCCTGGAAGGGGCGGAAACCAGCCAGTTCCAAAACCACCTTCGGGCCATCCTGGGCCTCCCCCTGGGGAGCACCGCCCCCCGGGGGGTGAGCGCCATGGTGAACCTCATCGGCCACGAGCCCGACTTCGCCCAGGTCCTGAAGGTGGAGGGCGCCCACCTCCACTGGTACGGCAAAGGGGTGCGTCCGGGGCGCAAGGTGGGGCACATCACCCTGCGGAAAGACTCCTGGGAAGCCCTAAACCCCCTCCTGCCCCAGCTTTTGCGCCTGGCGCAAAGCCCTCCGGTATAATCCGGAGGCAAAGGAGGCGAAATGGAGCGGACAAAGCGCCTGAGGGAGGTCATCCGCGCGGCCAAGGCCCACCCCGTTTATCGGGAAAAGCTCAAGGACGTGGACCCCGAGGAGGTTTCCCTCGAGAACCTTTCCTCCTTGCCCCTCACCACGAGGGAGGAGTGGGTGGCCTACCTCAAGGAAAACCCCACCCCCCCGGAAGGGGCGAGGCTGATGCACCTCACCCCAAGCCCCCTCATGGGCTGGATGCCGGAGTACCTCTCGGAGGAGGACCTCCGCTACCAGGCGGAAGCCCTGGCCGCCCACTACCGGCGGCTTGGCCTTGTGGGCAAGCGGGTTTTGGTGGCCTTCAGCTACCACGTCTTCGCCGGGGGGTGGCTCTTCCACGAGGCGTTGCTCCTGGCGGGGAACCTGGTCTTCCCCCACGGCCCCGGGGAGGCGGCCCGCATCGCCGAGCTGAGCCCCCAGTTTGACGTCCTGGTCACCAACCCCTCCTTCGCCCTCAAGGTGGGCCAAGCGGGCGGGCGGTTCGGCCTGCTCCTGGCTGGGGGGGAGCCGTTCACCTCGGTGCCCGGCTTCCGGGAGAGGGTGGAGGCCCTCCTGGGCGGCACGGCCCTGGACGCCTACGGCACCAGCGAGCTAGGCATCGTGGCTGGGGAAAGCCTGGCCAAGGACGGGCTATGGGAGATCCCCGAGATGGCTGTCCTCGAGGTCCTGGACCCGGAAACCCTAAGGCCCGTGGCGGACGGGGAGAAGGGGGAGCTCGTGGTCACCGCCCTAAGCCGCACCCTCATGCCCATGGTGCGCTTCCGCACCGGGGACCTGGCCCTGGCCGAGCGCCGGGAAGGGCTTACCGTGCTCCCCCGCGGGGTCTTCGGCCGCACGGACCAGATGGTGAAGGTGAAGGGGGTGAAGCTTTACCCCACGGAACTCGCCCCCATCCTGGCCGGCTTCGGCCTGGACCCCAAGGGCTTCCAGGTGGTGGTGGAACGGAAGCTGGAGGGCACGGACAAGTTGGTGCTCCGCCTGAAGGCGGAAAAGGTGCCTCCCGGGCTTTACGAGGCCATCCAAAAGGCCACGGGGCTTAGGCTAGACGAGGTGGAGCTGGTGGGCGAGCTGGAGGGGGGTCTGGTGCTGGACCGCCGCTTCTAGCTCGTTAATCTCTTCTCATAACCCCGGGGTATACTTCCCCCAAAGCAACGGGGCCCTTGCGGTATAGTGAGGGCAAACCCTGTGCCTTGCGGAAGGAGGCAAGATGCGGTTTTTCGTGCTGGGGGATGTTTCCGTTGACCTGCTTTTCTTTGTGGAGCGAATACCGGAACCCGGGGAGGAGGTGCCCTCGAGGCGGGCCCTGATGAAGCCAGGGGGGGCCGGGGGCACCCTGGCGGCCCAGCTGGCGAGCCTGGGCCACCGGGTGTACCTGGCGGGACGGGTGGGCCAGGACCCCTTCGCCGAGCTGGCCCTGAGCCGGGTGCGGGAAGTGGGGGTGGACCTCAGGCACCTCCAGGAAGACCCCGACCACACCACCAGCTCCGTCCTCATCCTGGTGGTGCCCGGCGGGGAAAGGGCCATGGTGAGCGCGGAAGGGGCAAGCCGCTACCTGGACCCCGCCCTCTTCAAGCCCCGTTACCTGGACAGCGCCGACGCCGTGGTCCTCTCCGCCTACGCCCTGGTGGGGGGGCCTTCCCGGAGCTACGCCGTGGAGGTCCTGGAGGCGGCGAGGAAGCGGGAGCTTCCCGTCTTCGCCGACCTGGGCACGGGGGCGGTGCGGGCGGCGGGGGCGGAGCTCCTAAAGTACCTGCGGGGCGTCACCTGGCTCCTCATGAACCAGACGGAGCTTTTGGCCCTCACCGGCGCCGCCTCCCTCTCCCAGGGGGTGGCCCGGCTCCGGCAAGAAGGCTTCCCACACCTGGTCATCAAGGTGGGGGCCATGGGCTCCATCGTGGTGACCCCGGAAGGGGAGGAGCTTTTAGAGCCCTTCCCCATAGAGGACATCGTGGACTCCACCGGGGCCGGGGACGCCTACACCGCCACCTTCGCCCACGCCCTCCTCGAGGGCCGAAGCCCTGTAGAGGCGGGGAGGCTCGCCAACCTGGCGGGGGCCCTGGCCGCCACGGGGCTTGGGGCCCAGGGCCGCCTCATCACCCTAGAGGACCTCAAAGTAGCGGCGGGCTAGGGCCAAAAAGGCCAAGCCCGCCCGCCCGCTCTTCTCGGGGTGGAACTGGGGGGCAAGGAGGTTTGCCTTCGCCAGGAGGGCGGTGAAGGGGGTCCCCTCGTACTCCCCCACCCCCAGGGCGTAAGGGTTGAGGGGGCCATAGTAGGAGTTGGCGAAGTAGAAGTGGCGGCCCGAAAGGCCGGCGAAAGGCCCCTCGAAGGTCAGGGCGTTCCAACCCATCTGCGGCACCCGCCCCTGGGGGAAGCGGCGCACCCACCCCGGCACCACCCCAAGCCCCCTCACCCCCGGCGCCTCCTCGCTCCCCTCGTAGAGGACCTGCATGCCCACGCAGATGCCGAGGAAGGGAAGCCCCCTTTCCAAATGGACCAGAACCCGCTCCAAGAAGCCGCTTCGGGCGAAGGCCCCCATCACCTGGCCGAAGTGCCCCTGGCCCGGGAGGACGAGAAGGCCCGCCTCCGGATAGGCCTTGGGGTCGGCGGAGACCGCCACGGCGAAGCCCGCCGCCTCCAGGGCCTTGGCGGCGCTCTTTAGGTTCCCCGAGCCGTAGTCGATGAGGAGGGCCCGCACTAAAGCACCCCCTTGGTGCTAGGAAGCCCCTCCCCCATGAGGCGGGTGGCCCGGTGGAGGGCCCGGGCCAGGGCCTTGAAGCTCGCCTCCACCACGTGGTGGGCCTCCCGCCCCGCCAAAAGCCTCAGGTGGAGGGTGAGGCGCCCGTGGTTCACCAGGCCCCGCAGAAACTCCCGCAGGTGGTAGTGGTTCACCCCGCCCGCCGCCCCCACCACGGGCCAGGCCTCGGGGCGGTACTCCAGGTGGGGGCGGCCGGATAGGTCCACCACGCAAAGGACCAGGGTCTCGTCCAGGGGGGCGAAGGCCTCCCCGTAACGCTCCAGGCCCCTCCCCTCCCCCAAGGCCTCCTTGAGGGCCATGCCTAGGGCGATGCCCACGTCCTCCACCAGGTGGTGAACGTCCACCTCGAGGTCCCCCTTGGCCTCCACCTCCAGGAGGAAGCGCCCGTGCCGCTGGAGCTGGAGGAGCATGTGGTCCAAAAAGGGAAGCCCCGTGGCCACCTGGCCCCCCGGAGGACCGTCCAGCCCCAGGCGCAGGCGCACCCAGGTCTCCGCCGTGGCCCGCTCCACCAAGGCCTCACGCATAGGCCACCCCAAAAGCCGCCCTCAGGAAGGCGTCCATCTCCGCCTTAAGCCCCACGGTCACCCGAAGGCACCCCGCAAGCCCCGGATAGCGGTCCTGCCGCCGCACCAGGACCCCTTGAGCGAGGAGGTGGCGGAAGGCCGCCTCAGCGTCCGGGGTCTTCACCAGGAGGAAGTTGGTGTGGCTAGTGAAGGGGCGCCAGGTGGGGTGGGCTTGGAGCGCTGCATAGACCCGTTCCCGCTCCCGCACCACCTCCGCCACCACCGCCCGCACGTAGCCCGGGTTCTCCAAGACCACCTCCAAAACCGCCCCGGTGTGGGCAGGGAGGACGAAGGGGGGCAGGACTTCCCGCACCACCCCCGCCACCTGAGGGTGGGCCAGGAGGTAGCCCGCCCTTATCCCCCCCAAGGAGAAGGCCTTGGAAAAGGTGCGCAGAAAGGCCACGTGGGGATTTTCGCGGCCCAAGGGGCTAAAGTCGGTGCCGGCGAACTCCCGATAAGCCTCGTCCACCACAAGAAGCCCCCCCACCGCCTTGGCCCTTTCCGCCAGGGCCGCCACCGCCTCCTCGGGGAAGAGGGCCCCCGTGGGGGCATGGGGGTTGGGGAGGAAGAACACCCCGCCCTGGAAGGCGGCCAGGACCTCCTCCAGGGGCAGGGCGAAGCCTTCCCCCAGGGGCACCGCCCGGTAGGGGGTGCCCGCCACCCGGGCGGCGTGGGCGTAGTGGGGAAAGGAGGGGGCGAGGTCCAAGACCGCCTCCGCCGCCAGGCTCAGGGCCAGGATGAGGAGGTTGGAGCCGGGGGCGAGGACGATCCCCTCCTCCGGCCAGTCCAACAAGGTGGCAAGGCGCTTCCTAAGGGCTTCGGCGTGGATTTCTGGGTATCGGTTCCAGGAAAGCCCCTTGAGGCGCCTTAGGGCCTCCTCCTTGAGGGCCTCGGGCAGGTCAAAGGGGCTTTCGTTCTGGTCCAGCTTCACCGGGGCCTCCTCCTTCTTGTAGGGGTAAGGGGCAAGGTCCCGGAGGTGCGCCTTGAAGGCCCGCATGCCCCGAGTATAGCGGCAGACCAGGGGCACGCACCGGGCCAAGCCAGGCTTGGCCTAAAGCCCCAGGATGGCGCAGGAGGCGGGAAGGCCCAAGGGGCTCGCCCGCCACCCCACGCCCAGGGCCCCGCCCTAGCGCCAGACGGCCACCCGCTCCAGGGGCAAGCGGTGGGAAGAGTAGCCCTCCTCCGCCGGGTAGCCCAAGGGAAGGAGGGCGGGGATGGCCACGTGGGCGGGAAGGCCCAAAAGGGCCTTGACCCTCTCCGGGTCAAAGCCCAGCATGGGCACGCTCCCAAGCCCATAAGCCTCCAAAAGAAGGAGCAGGTAGCCCAAAAAGATGTAGCTCTGCCCCGCGGCCCAGGCCGCCCGCTCCCTCTCCCCCATTCCGGCAAAGGCGTTTTGGATGGCCCGCTTCTGCGCCTCCCGCCGCTCCCCCTGGACATTGGGGTGGATGACCTCGTCCAGGCGGGCCAGGGCCTCCTCGAGGTCCGCATAGACCACCAGGACCACCGGGGCCTCCTCCACCTGGGCCTGGCCAAAGGCCGCCTCCCTGAGGGCCTTCTTGAGGGCGGGGTCCCGCACCACCACCAGGCGCCAGGGTTGGAGGTTCCAGGCGGAAGGGGCCCTGAGGGCCGCCTCCAGGACCTCCCGCAACACCCCCTCGGGCACGGGGTCCGGCCGGTAGCGGCGGATGGAGCGGCGCCTTAGCGCCGCGGTCTTGGCGTCCAGAACGGGGAGCGTGGCCTCCATACCCCGGGGATGGTACCCAAAACCCTCTGGGCCCTTTGTGAAGTAAAGCGCAATCAGGGGCGGAAGTGATCGTACCCCTTCCGGGGCACGGGGGCCCCCCGGAGGTAAACCCCCACCCCCTCCACCAGGCGCCCGGCCCGGAAAAGGGGAAGCCCCACCTCCCTGGCCCGCGCCTCCACCGCTTCCCCGTTCTCAGGGGGCACCACCAAGACCGCCTCAAACTCCTCCCCCCCATAGAGGACGAACGCCAAAGCCCTTTCCTCGCTCCCCGCCAAGGCCAAGACGTCGGGATAAAGGGGTAACGCCTCCAGCTCCACCCGCACCTCGAGCTCGGAAAGCTGCCAAAGGGTCTCGGCAAGGCCGTCGGAGGAGTCCAGTCCCCCCCTTAGAAGCCCCTCCAGGGCCAGAAGGCCCAGGCGGGGCAAGGGGTAGTGGGCCGCTTCCTGGATGGCGGGGAAGGCCTCGAGGTCCACCCCCTGGTAATGGGCGAAAATGGCCGCCCCAAGCCGCCCCCAGCGGTCCCCGGCCAGGTAGAGGAGGTCCCCCGGCAGGGCCCGGCGGGGAAGGGGGCGCTTCGCCTCAGCAAAACCCGCCACCACCAAGGCCGCCTCCTCCCCAGCGTTGGTGTCCCCGCCCAAGAGGAAGGCCCCAAGCCGGCCCGCCGCCTCCGCCGCCCCCCGCACCAGGCCCAGGGCAAGCTCCTCCTCCGCCTCAGGGGGCAGGAAAAGCCCCAGGGCGAAGCCCAAGGGCCGCCCCATCTTGCAAAGGAGGTCGGAGGCGGTGGCCGCCACCCCCCGGAAGCCCACCTCAAAGGGCCCCATGCCCCTTAAGGCCACGTCCCGGTAGCGGAAGCCGTCCACCTTGAGAAGGAGGGCCTTCCCCTCGAGCCACACCCCTCCGGCGTCGTCCCCCGGGGGAAGGGGGGCGTCCAGGGGATAGCCCAAGGGGGCGAGCTTTCGGAGAAGGGCTCTTTCGCCCAGGTCTTTAAGCCGCATAAACCCAGGCTAGGGTATCATGGCGGGGTGTGCCGGGTTGACCTGTGCCTGAGGCCGGCCCCTGGCCCCTTGATCCTGGTGGAGGTCCTGCCCGCGGGTAGCGTCCTCACCCGCCTCCTGGCCCTGGGGGCCAGGGGGGTTTGGGTGGCCCCGGGGCCCAAGGTGGCCCGCCTCCTGGCGGAAAACCTGGGGAAAGACGCCCTTCTCCTGGGCGAGGTGGAGGGCTTTCCCCCCGAGGGGTTCCACGGGCGGCTTTCCCTCTTAGACCTGGAGAAGACGGAGGTGAAGGGGAAGGAGGCCGTCTTGGTGGCCCCCTCCCTCAACGGAAGCCTCCTGCCGGGGGAGGAGGAGGTGTACCTGGCGGGCTTCCGCAACGCCAAGGCCATCCTGGAGCTGGCTAGCACCCTCCAGAACCCCACCTTGCGCCCCTCCGGGGCCCCTGAGCCCCTCCTCTCCGCGGTGGTGGCCCTGGGCTTTTTGCAAAAGCGCCTCTATCCCGAGGCGAAAAGCCTCGCCACCCTCCTCCTCAAGGCCTTCCCTGACCCCCAAGAGGCCCTCTTCCAAAGCCAGGAGGGGCAGGCCCTTCACAAGGAGGGGCGCACGGAGGAGCTGGCCTGGGCGAGCCTCATCGGGGTGGACCCGGTGGTGCCCCGCCTTACCGAGGTCCGCTTCTTCCCCAAGGAGGCCTACGGCCTCACCCAGGACCGCTACGCCCAGAGGTACGCGGCATGGAACGGCTAACCCTATTGGGCCTTCCCCTGGACCCGGTGGACATGGAAGAGGCCCTGAGGCGCATCGGGGGCTTCCTGGAAGGGAGCCGAACCTGCCAGGTGGTGACCCTGAACCCCGAGATGGCCGTGCGGGCCCAGGAGGACCGGGCCCTTAGGGAGGCGGTCCTTCAGGCCGAACTGGTCACCCCAGACGGGGTGGGCATCCTCTGGGCGGCGCGGCGGCTTCTAGGGGTGCGCCTCCCCGAGCGGGTCACGGGGGTAGACCTCACCTTGGCCCTCTTCCGCCGCTACCCGGGCCTCAGGGTCTACCTCCTGGGCGGAAGGCCCGGGGTGGCGGAGCGGGCGGCGCAGGAAGCGGAGCGGCTGGGGGCAAAGATGGTGGGCTTCCACCACGGTTATTTCCGGGAAGAGGCCCCTATTGTCGAAGCCATTCAAAAGGCTGCCCCCGACCTCCTCCTGGTGGGCATGGGGGAAAGGCAGGAAACCTTCATCCACCGCCACAAGCCCCACCTGGGGGCCAAGGTGGCCATGGGGGTGGGGGGCACCCTGGACGTCCTGGCGGGGGAGGCGAGGCGCCCCCCCCTCTGGGCGCAACGCCTGGGCCTGGAGTGGCTTCTGCGCGTGGGGCTGGACCCCAAGCGCTGGCGGCGGGCCCCCCGGCTTCTCCGCTTCGCTTACATGGTCCTCAAGGAGGGGCGTTAGAATGGACCCATGCGGCGGATTTTGGCCTCCTTCCTTCTCTTAGGGCTCGCCCTGGCCCAAGGGCTCGTCCTCCCCTTTGAGGGGCCCAGGGGCTACACCCTGGCCCAGGCCTTCGCCCAGGGCCTGAACGCCCCTCCCCCCACCCTCCTCGCCCTCCTCCTCCCCGACCTCCCCTGGCGGGGAAGTTACGAGCTTGCCGGGGGGCTTTACACCCGGGCTGGGGCCCGATTCGCCCTCGCCGCCACGGGGGCAGACTGGGTGCTCCTGGGGCGGGAGGAGGCGCAGGGCTTAAGGCTCCTCCTCGCCACCCCCCAGGGGGCCCAGGAGGGGCTTTTCCGCACCCCCGAGCTGGCCTGGCTCTGGCTCCAGGGCCAGGGCCTCGCCCCCCGGTTCCGCCCCTTGCCCAAGCCTTCCCTTTCCGAGGAACGCCTGCGGGCCCTGGCGGAAGGCCAGGACCCCGACCCCCTGCACCAGTCCGCCCTGGACCTTAAGGAGGGACGGGGAAGCGGCCTTTTGGAAGGCCTCCTTCCCAAGCAGCTCCTCCTCCTCTGGCAGGGCACCCTCCCTCCCGCCTACCAGGCCTTCCGCCTCCTGGCGGAGGGGAAGCGGGAGGAAGCCCTTAAGCGGGCGGAGGCCTTAGCCCAGGGGGACATCCTGGAAAGGACCGCGGCCCACCTCCTCTTCCGGGCCCTGGAGGACCCGCGCTGGAAGGAAACGGCTCGAGGCCTGGCCCAGGCCTTCCCCGAGCTTCCCCTGGCCTGGGAGGAGGTAAGCTTCGCCGCCTTTGCCGAGGGGAAGGGGGAGGAGGCCAAGGAGGCCCTCCTCCAGGCCCTGAGGCTCCAGCCCGACTCCTGGCTCTACTGGACCAACCTGGGCTGGGCCTACTACCTCGCCGGGAACCTCCCCCGGGCCATCCTGGCCTCGGAAAAGGCCCTTCGGCTCAACCCCAACGCCACCGCCCTCTACAACCTGGGGCTTTTTAGGGCCATCTACGGGGACTATTTGGGGGCCAAGGCCGCCTACGACCGGGCCCTAAGGCTGGACAAAGGGGAGGACTTCCCCGAGGCCCTAAAGGACCTCGAGGCCCGCCTCGAGCCCCTTGCCCTCTACTTCCGCGCCTACCTGGCGGAGCGGGCGGGGCTCGAGGCCAAAACCCTCTACCAGGCCTTCCTCGCCCAACACCCCAAGCACCCGCTAGGCCCCGCCGCCCGGCGGGCCCTGGCCCGGCTTGGGGAAGGGGGGGTGCGGCTGGAGGTCTTGCGGCTTGCCCTCATTCCCGGGGACGTGGACGCCCGCCCCTTCCGGGCGGGGGAGGCGGTCTTCCCCGATGTGCGCCTTACGGGAAACCCCTACCTCACGCGGGACGCCCTGGAAACCCGCCTCTACCGGGATGGCGCCCTCCTCCAGGAGGAGAAAAAGCCCTTGGGCTTTCCACCCCTCACCACCGCCTTGGTGGAACACGCCCCCGCCATTACCCTCCCCGCCCCCGGGCGGTACACCCTCGAGGTCCGCTACGGGGAGGCCACCCTCCTCCTGCCCCTAGAAGCGGGGCCTCCCAGCCTCGCCCGCCGGCTCTACGCCCTGGGCCTGGAGGTGCGGGACCTTTCCGGCCAAGGCCTCCTCACCCCCAAGGAAGCCCTAGGGGAGGAGGGGGAAAGGCTCCTGTTGGAAAGGACGCTCCAGGCGCTGAAGGAGGCTGCCCCCCTCGCCACCTCAAGCCGCCTTACCGCTCCGCTTTCGCAGGGTCCCTACGCGGGGAAGAGCGTGCAGGAGGTGCTGAAGGAGCCGGGCCTCGAGGGGGTGCGGGCTTTCTTCGAAGCGGTCTTGGAAAATCCCCAACTCCTTGCGGAAAACGACGTGGTAAACGCCTTTGTGAACTGGCTCCTTGATCAAGAAAGGGCCCCGTGAAGGCGCGCAAGCGCTCGCCCCCCGGGTTTCCCCGGGGGGCGAGTTTTGCGTCCTGGGCTTGGTGGAGCCGAGGGGATTCGAACCCCTGACCTCCTGAGTGCGATTCAGGCGCGCTCCCAGCTGCGCCACGGCCCCACGCGCCCTATATGGTAGCGGGGGCAAGAAGGCTTGTCTAGTCCCCTTCCTTGAGGCGCACCTCCACCCGCCCCTTCTTGTCCTTCACGGAAAGCTTCGCCTTGGCTTTGCCCTTGCGGTACTCCGCCTTCCACTCGCCCTTCTTCACCTCGTACTTGGTGCGCACCCAGCCCCGGCGGCGCAGGTCCTCGTCGTGGTAGCGGAACACCGCCTCCGCCCGGGAAAAGTTGTAGACCACCACAATCCCCTGGGGCTCCGCCACCCGCTCCACCACCACCGCCTGGGGAAAGAGGTCCAAGGTGAGGTTGGCGGTGATCCGGACCTCGAGGGCCAAAGCCGTGGCCAAAAACAGGGAAAGGGCAAACCATCTCCGCATGCCCCTAGGATACCCCCCTCCCTCCCCTGGCCCATGAGAGCCCGCTAAAGTACACTTGAAAGGTGGACGAAGTCTGGCGGAAACTGGCCGAGCCCTTTCCCCCTGCCGAGGTCCAGTGGCGCATCGAAGCCCTCTCCAAGGACCGAAAGCGGGCCCTGGTGGTGCCCTACGTGGACGCCCGCACCGTCTTGGACCGCCTGGACCGGGTGGTGGGGCCGGAAGGGTGGCACGACAGCTACGAGGTCCTGGCGGATCAGGAAAGGGCCCTCCAGGACGAGCGGGGCGAGCGCCGCGAGCGGCTTTGCGAGGTGAAGTGCCGCCTCACGGTGCTCGGGGTGACCAAGGAGGACGTGGGCGAGGGCGACTCCCTCAAGGCCGCCTTCTCCGACGCCCTGAAGCGGGCGGCGGTGAAATTCGGGGTGGGGCGCTACCTCTACCGCCTAGAAAAGCAGTGGGTGGACTACGACCCGGAAAGGGGGCGCTTCACCCCACCCAAGCTCCCTGAACCGGAAGGCGGGCTCGAGGAAGAGGAAAAACCCGAAGCCCACCGCCTCATAGACCAGCTCCTGGAGCGCCTCAAGGAAAAGGGCCTGGGCAAGGAGGCGGCCAGGATCGTCACCAAATACGGGGGGTACGGCAAGACCCCCGAGGAGACCAAGCGCCTCTACGGGGAACTTCGGGCCTTGCTCAAAGGATGAGGGTCGTCGCCATCGGGGACCTCCACGCCAACTTCCCCGCCTTCTGGCGCATCCTAAAGGCGGAAGGCCTGGTGGACGGCTCCTTCAAACCCACGCCCGCCCTCCGCTTTGGGACCTCCAAGGTGGTCCTCCTGGGCGACCTGGTCCACCCCAAAACGCCCAAGGACTACGAGCGGCTCACGGGCCTCGTTCCCTTCGATCCGGAAAACCCTCTCCACCTGCGCCTGGCGGCCAAGGCGGAGATCCGAGAGCTCTTTCGGCTCAAGGCCCTCCAAGAAGAGGCGGGGGGCAACCTGGTCATCCTCCTGGGAAACCACGACGAGGCGGCCCTCAAGGGAGAGCCCATCCTAGGCAACCGCCACCTGAAGCACCTGGAGTTCCACCCCGAAAAAGGCGGCCAGCCCCTGCCGGAGGCCCTCAAAACCTGGATGGAAAGCTTTCCCAAAGAGTGGGTACTCAACGGGGTGCACTTCGCCCACGTGGGCCCGGTGCCTTGGCTTCAGGAGTACGACGACCTCTTTTACGCCCAAAGCGAGCCCAAGACCTGGTGGTTCCGCACCCCAGACTACGTGGAGCGCATGGGCTACCGCTATGGCGTCTACGGCCACGTGCCCCTGCGGGAGGGCATCCTCCTCAAGGAGCGCTTCGCCCTCATCGACGCCTTGGACCTGGGGCAGTACCTGGAGCTCTTCCCCGAGGAAGACCCCTTAGCCGTCCGGATCAAGCGCCTCCCCCATGCCTAACCCCCTCACCTCCCCCAAGGCGGTACGGGAGCTTCTGACCAAGCACGGCCTGTTCGCCGACAAGCGCTTGGGCCAGAACTTCCTGGTCTCTGAGGCCCACCTAAGGCGCATCGTGGAGGCGGCCAAACCCTTCACGGGACCGGTCTTTGAGGTGGGACCTGGGCTTGGCGTCCTCACCCGGGCCCTGGCGGAGGCGGGGGCCGAGGTCACGGCCATAGAGAAGGACACCCGGCTTAAGCCCGTCCTGGAGGAAACCCTAAAGGGCCTTTCCGTGCGGCTTCTCTTCCAAGATGCCCTCCGCTTTCCCTGGGAGGAGGTGCCCGAAGGAAGCCTCCTGGTGGCCAACCTTCCCTACAACATCGCCACCCCCCTGGTCACCGCCCTTCTCAAGACGGGCCGCTTCGCCCGCCTGGTCTTCCTGGTGCAGAAGGAGGTGGCGGAGCGGATGACAGCGGGGCCAGGAAGCCCTGCCTACGGGGTCTTGTCCCTCCGGGTGGCCCACCACGCCCAAGCGGAGAGGCTCTTCGATCTGCCGCCCGGAGCCTTCTTCCCCCCGCCCAAGGTCCATAGCAGCCTGGTGCGCCTCACCCTTAAAGGGGTGCCCGACGACCCGGCGCTCTTCCGCCTGGCGGAGGCCGCCTTCGGCCAGCGGCGGAAAACCCTGAAAAACGCCCTGGTGGCGGCGGGGTACCCCAAGGAGGGGGTAGAAAAGGCCCTAAGGACCCTGGGCCTTGCCCCGGAGGTGCGGGGCGAAACCCTGGACTTGGAGCAGTTCCGCCAGCTCCGAGCGTCGCTATACACTTCTGAGTAACTTTTCCCCTTGCGTGAGGATAGGCATTACACTGTTTAATCTACTCTTGGTGTAGTCTATCCCCCTTGTCCCGACCTCAGGGTGATAAGATGGGCGGGAAATGAGGCGGGGGTGTTTGGGGTACTGGGTCCCCGCCTCGTGAAGAGATGCACGAAAGGAGGGGACCTTGGCGCCGATCGCGGAGTACGTGAACGTCCTCATCTACCTAGGGGTGGCCCTCTTCATCGGGGTGGCGGCCCTTGGGGTGGGGGCCCTTCTTGGGCCCAAGAAGCCGGGCAGGGCCAAGCTCATGCCCTACGAGTCGGGGAACGACCCCGCAGGGGAGGTGAAGCGCTTTCCCGTCCACTTCTACGTGGTGGCCATGCTCTTCATCCTCTTTGACGTGGAGGTGGCCTTCCTCTGGCCCTACGCCGTGAGCGCTGGTGGGCTTGGGCTTTATGGCTTCCTCGGGGTTTTGGCCTTCACCCTCCTCCTCTTCGTGGGCTTCCTCTACGAGTGGTGGAAGGGGGTGATGCGGTGGCATTGAAAGATTTGTTTGAAAAGGACGTGCAGGAGCTGGAGCGGGAGGGGATCCTCTTCACCACCTTGGAAAAGCTGGTGGCCTGGGGGCGGTCCAACTCCCTGTGGCCCGCCACCTTCGGCCTCGCCTGCTGCGCCATTGAGATGATGGCTTCCACCGACGCCCGTAACGACCTCTCCCGCTTCGGGAGCGAGGTGTTCCGGGCCAGCCCCCGCCAGGCGGACGTGATGATCGTGGCCGGGCGGCTATCCAAGAAGATGGCCCCGGTGATGCGCCGGGTCTGGGAGCAGATGCCCGACCCCAAGTGGGTGATCTCCATGGGCGCCTGCGCCAGCTCCGGGGGGATGTTCAACAACTACGCCATCGTGCAGAACGTGGACTCCGTGGTACCGGTGGACGTCTACGTCCCCGGCTGCCCCCCGCGTCCTGAGGCCCTCATCTACGCCGTGATGCAGCTCCAGAAGAAGGTGCGCGGCCAGGCCTATGACGAGAAGGGGCGGAAGTTGCCGCCCGTGGCCGCCTGGCAGCGGGCAAGGGGGTGAAGCGTGCGGCTTGATCGCGTCTTAGACGAGGCCCGGGCCAAGGGGTATGCCCTAGAGGACAACGGCCTCGGCAACCTCTGGGTGGTCCTGCCCCGGGAGGCCTTCAAGGGGGAGATGGCCCACTACAAGGAGATGGGCTTCAACTACCTGGCGGACATCGTGGGCCTAGACTACCTGGAGTACCCCGAGCCCCGCCCCGAGCGCTTCGCCGTGGTCTACGAGCTGGTTTCCCTGCCGGGGTGGAAGGACGGGGACGGAAGCCGCTTCTTCGTCCGGGTCTACGTGCCGGAGAAAGACCCCAGGCTTCCCACGGTGACCGACCTCTGGGGAAGCGCCAACTTCCTGGAGCGGGAGGTTTACGACATGTTCGGCATCGTCTTTGAGGGGCACCCGGACCTGCGCAAGATCCTCACCCCGGAGGACCTCGAGGGCCACCCCTTACGCAAGGACTTCCCCTTGGGGGAAACCCCCACCCTCTTCCGCGAGGGGCGTTTCATCGTGCCGAGCGAGTTCCGGGCCGCCATCACCGGCAAAAGCCCCGGCCTCACCCTTTACAAGGGGGGTAGCCGCAAGGGCTACCGCGCCCTTTGGGCCGACCTCACCAAGGCCAAGGAGGTCAAATGAAGGACTACCTGGACCCGGTGGAAACCCTGGAGGAGCCCAAAGAGCTCCGCACCGAGGTCATGACCCTGAACGTGGGCCCGCAACACCCCTCCACCCACGGGGTCTTGCGGGTGGTGGTGACGCTTTCCGGCGAAGAGGTCTTGGACCTCGTCCCCCACATCGGCTATCTCCACACCGGCTTTGAGAAGAACATGGAAAACCGGACGTATACGCAGGTCATCACGTATACGCCCCGGATGGACTACCTCCACTCCTTCGCCCACGACCTGGCCTACGCCCTGGCGGTGGAGAAGCTGGTGGGGGCGGTGGTGCCGCCCAGGGCCGAGACCATCCGCATCATCCTGAACGAGCTCTCCCGCTTGGCAAGCCACCTGGTCTTCCTGGGCACGGGGCTTTTGGACCTCGGGGCCCTCACCCCCTTCTTCTACGCCTTCCGCGAGCGGGAAGCCATCTTGGACCTCTTTGAGTGGGTCACGGGCCAGCGCTTCCACCACAACTACATCCGCATCGGCGGGGTCAAGGAGGACCTGCCTGAGGAGTTCGTCCCCGAGCTTAGGAAGTTCCTCGAGGTCATGCCCCACCGCATCGACGAGTACGAGGCCCTTTTCGCCGAAAGCCCCATCTTCTACGAAAGGGCCCGGGGCGTGGGGGTGATCCCCCCGGAGGTGGCCATCCACCTAGGCCTCACCGGGGGGTCCCTAAGGGCGAGCGGGGTGAACTACGACGTGCGCAAGGCCTACCCCTACGCCGGGTACGAAACCTACCAGTTTGACGTGCCCCTGGGGGAGCACGGGGACGTGTTTGACCGGATGATCGTCCGCATCCGGGAGATGCGGGAGTCGGTGAAGATCCTCCGGCAGGCCCTAGAGCGGCTGGAACCTGGGCCCGTGCGCGACCCCAACCCCCAGATCACCCCGCCCCCCCGCCACCTCCTGGAAACCTCCATGGAGGCGGTGATCTACCACTTCAAGCACTACACCGAGGGCTTCCACCCCCCCAAGGGGGAGGTCTACGTGCCCACGGAGTCGGCCCGGGGGGAGCTCGGCTACTACATCGTTTCCGACGGGGGGAGCATGCCCTACCGGGTGAAGGTGCGGGCGCCCAGCTTCGTCAACCTACAAAGCCTGCCCTACGCCGCTAAAGGCGAGCAGGTGCCGGACCTGGTAGCCATCATCGCCAGCCTGGACCCGGTCATGGGGGACGTGGACCGCTAAGGAGGCACGATGGGGTTCTTTGACGACAAAGAGGACTTCCTAAGGGAAACCTTCGCCAAGTACCCGCCCGAGGGGCGGCGGGCCGCCATCATGCCCCTCCTAAGGCGGGTGCAGCAGGAAGAGGGCTGGATCCGACCCGAGCGGATAGAGGAAATCGCCGCCCTGGTGGGCACCACCCCCACGGAGGTCATGGGGGTGGCGAGCTTCTACTCCTATTACCAGTTCGTGCCCACGGGGAAGTACCACCTCCAGGTCTGCGCCACGTTGAGCTGCAAGCTGGCGGGGGCGGACGAGCTTTGGGACCACCTCACGGAGGAGCTGGGCATCGGCCCCGGGGAGGTGACCCCGGACGGGCTCTTTAGCGTGCAGAAGGTGGAGTGCCTGGGAAGCTGCCACACCGCCCCCGTGATCCAGGTGAACGACGAGCCCTACGTGGAGTGCGTGACCCGGGCCAGGCTCCAGGCCCTCCTGGAGGGCCTAAGGGCGGGGAAGCGGCTTGAGGAGATCCAGCTTCCCGGGAAGTGCGGCCACCACGTGCACGAGGTGGAGGTATGACCGGACCCATCGTTTCCGGAAAAGACCCTCGCTTTGAACGCACCCTCTACGCCCACGTGGGCAAGGAGGGGAGCTGGACTTTGGACTACTACCTGAAGCACGGGGGGTACGAGACGGCCAAGCGGGTCCTAAAGGAGAAAACCCCGGACGAGGTCATAGAGGAGGTGAAGCGCTCGGGGCTCCGGGGACGGGGCGGGGCGGGCTTCCCCACGGGGCTCAAGTGGAGCTTCATGCCCAAGGACGACGGCAAGCAGCACTACCTCATCTGCAACGCCGACGAGTCCGAGCCGGGGAGCTTCAAGGACCGCTACATCCTGGAGGACGTCCCCCACCTCCTCATTGAGGGGATGATCCTGGCCGGCTACGCCATCCGGGCCACGGTGGGCTACATCTACGTGCGGGGGGAGTACCGCCGGGCGGCGGACCGCCTCGAGGCCGCCATCCGGGAGGCCAGGGCCCGGGGCTACCTGGGGCCCAACCTCTTCGGCACGGACTTCTCCTTTGACCTCCACGTGCACCGGGGGGCGGGGGCCTACATCTGCGGCGAGGAAACCGCCCTCATGAACTCCCTGGAAGGCCTCCGGGCTAACCCCCGCCTCAAGCCCCCCTTTCCCGCCCAGGCGGGGCTTTGGGGCAAGCCCACCACCATCAACAACGTGGAGACCCTAGCCTCCGTGGTGCCCATCTTAGAACGGGGAGCGGACTGGTTCGCCAGCATGGGCACGGAGCAGTCCAAGGGGATGAAGCTCTACCAGATCTCCGGCCCCGTGCGGCGGCCTGGGGTCTATGAGCTTCCCATGGGCACCACCTTGCGCGAGCTCATCTACGAGTGGGCGGGGGGGCCCTTGGAGCCCATCCAGGCCCTCATCCCGGGCGGGTCCTCCACCCCGCCCTTGCCCTTCACGGATGAGGTCCTGGACACCCCCATGAGCTACGAGCACCTGCAGGCCAAGGGCTCCATGCTGGGCACCGGGGGGGTGATCCTGATCCCCGAGCGGGTGAGCATGGTGGACGCCATGTGGAACGTGACCCGCTTCTACGCCCATGAGTCCTGCGGCAAGTGCACCCCCTGCCGCGAGGGGGTGGCGGGGTTCATGGTGAACCTCTTCGCCAAAATCGGCACGGGGGAAGGGGAGGAAAAGGACGTGGAGACCCTCGAGGCCCTCCTCCCCCTCATCGAGGGCCGGAGCTTCTGCCCTCTGGCGGACGCTGCCGTCTGGCCCGTGAAAGGCTCCTTGAAACACTTCAAGGACCAGTACCTGGCCCTGGCGCGGGAGAAGCGCCCCGTGCCCAGGCCGAGCCTCTGGAGGTGAAGGGTGGTCAGGGTTAAGGTCAACGACCGCGTGGTGGAAGTGCCCCCGGGGACGAGCGTCATGGACGCCGTCTTCCACGCCGGGTACGACGTTCCCCTCTTCTGCTCGGAAAAGCACCTTTCCCCCATCGGGGCCTGCCGCATGTGCCTGGTGCGCATCGGCCTGCCCAAGCGGGGCCCTGACGGGAAGCCCCTCGTGAACGAACAGGGCGAGCCGGAGATCCAGTGGCAACCCAAGCTGGCGGCAAGCTGCGTCACCGCCGTGGCCGAGGGCATGGTGGTGGACACGCTTTCCGAGGTGGTGCGGGAGGCCCAGGCGGGGATGGTGGAGTTCACCCTCCTGAACCACCCCCTGGACTGCCCCACCTGCGACAAGGGCGGGGCCTGCGAGCTCCAGGACCGCACGGTGGAGTACGGGCTTTACGAGAAGTACTACCAGAAGGCCCCCCTGGAGCTTCCCGTCTACACCCGCTTTGAGTTCACCCGCCGTCACGAGGACAAGCACCACCCCCTTTCCCCCTTCGTGATCCTGGACCGGGAGCGGTGCATCCACTGCAAGCGGTGCGTGCGCTACTTTGAGGAGATCCCGGGGGACGAGGTCCTGGACTTCATCGAGCGGGGGGTGCACACCTTCATCGGCACCCTGGACTTCGGTCTCCCCTCGGGCTTTTCCGGCAACATCACCGACATCTGCCCCGTGGGCGCGCTTTTGGACCTCACCGCCCGCTTCCGCGCCCGCAACTGGGAGATGGAGGAAACCCCCACCACCTGCGCCCTCTGCCCCGTGGGGTGCGGGATCACCGCCGATACCCGAAGCGGCGAGCTCCTAAGGGTCCGGGCCCGGGAGGTGCCCGAGGTCAACGAGATCTGGATCTGCGACGCCGGCCGCTTCGGCCACGAGTGGGCGGACAGCCACCGCCTCAAGACCCCCTTGGTGCGGGAAGGCGGGAGGCTTAGGGAGGCCACCTGGGAGGAGGCCTTCCTGGCCCTAAAGGAGGGCCTGAAGGGGGCTAGGGGGGAGGAGGTGGGGCTTTACCTGGCGGGGGACGCCACCCTCGAGGAGGGCCTCCTGGCCGCCGCCCTGGCGGAAGCCCTCAAGACCCCCCACCTGGACTTCCAGGGCCGCACCGCCGCCCCAGCGAGCCTCTTCCCCACGGCCACCCTGGAGGACCTCCTCAGGGCCGACTTCGCCCTGGTCCTGGGCGACCCCACGGAGGAGGCCCCCATCCTGCACCTGCGCCTAAGCGAGTTCGTGCGGGACCTCAAGCCCCCCTACCGCTACGCCCACGGCACCCCCTTCGCCGACCTGCAGATCAAGGAAAGGATGCCCCGCCGCACGGACAAGATGGCCCTCTTCGCCCCCTACCGCGCCCCCCTCATGAAGTGGGCCGCCCTCCACGAGGTCCACGCCCCCGGGGAGGAGCGGGAGATCCTCTTGGCCCTCCTCGGGGAGAAGGAGGGGAGCGAGGCGGTGCAAAAGGCCAAGGAGGCCTTCGAGCGGGCAGAGCGCCCCGTCCTCATCCTGGGGGCCGGGGTGCTCCAGGATGCGGTGGCGGCGGAAAGGGCAAGGCTCCTCGCCGAGCGCAAGGGGGCCAAGGTCCTGGCCATGACCCCTGCCCCGAACGCCAAAGGCCTCGAGGCCATGGGGGTTTGGCCCAAGGAGAAGGGAGCGGCCTGGGACGAGCCGGGGGCCCCTTACGCCTACTACGGCTTCCTTCCCCCCGAGGCGGCCCTGAAGGACAAGCGCTTCGTGGTGATGCACCTTTCCCACCTCCACCCCCTGGCCGAGCGCTACGCCCACGTGGTCCTGCCCGCCCCCACCTTCTACGAGAAGCGGGGGCACATCCTGAACCTGGAAGGCCGCGTCCTCCCCCTCTCCCCCGCCCCCATCGAAAACGGGGAGGCGGAAGGCGCCTTGCAGGTCCTGGCCCTTGTGGCGGAGGCCTTGGGGGTGCGGCCGCCCTTTAGGCTCCACCTGGAGGCGGATCGGGAGCTCAAGGCCAAGAAGGTGCCCGGGGCCATGGGCCTTTACGCCTTCCGCACCAAGGCGCTCCGGCCCAAGGAGGAGAAGGGGAACCTCTACCTCCGCCCCACCATGTGGAAGGCCTGGCAAGCGGAGGGCAAGGCCCAGGAGGCGGCCTCGCCGGAGCTTTGGGTCCACCCGGAGACGGCCCGGCTCGAGGCCCTTCCCGAAGGCGCTTTGGTGGAGGTGGAAACGCCCTTGGGCCCGCAACGGGCCCGGGTGGTCCACCGCCAGGACATCCCCAAGGGCCTCTACTACCTCTCCGCTCTGGGCCCCTTCGCCGGCAAGCGCTTCCCGGCCAAGATCCTGGTCCCGACAGGAGGTGAAGCGTGAACCCCTACCCCCTGGACCCTTACTGGATGGTGGCCCTGAAGGCGCTTTTGGTGGTGGTGGGCCTCCTCACCGCCTTCGCCTTCATGACCCTGATTGAACGAAGGCTCCTCGCCCGCTTCCAGATCCGCATGGGCCCGAACCGCGTGGGGCCTTCTGGCCTCTTCCAGCCCATCGCCGACGCCATCAAGAGCATCTTCAAGGAAGACCTGGTGGTGGAGCGGGCGGACAAGGTCCTCTTCGTCCTGGCCCCCCTCCTCGGGGTGGTCTTCGCCCTCTTGGCCTTCGGGGCCATCCCCTTTGGGCCCCCGGGGAGCTTCTTCGGCTTCCAGCCTTGGGTGGTGAACCTGGACCTGGGGATCCTCTACCTCTTCGCCGTGAGCGAGATGGCCATCTACGGCATCTTCCTGGCAGGGTGGGCCTCGGGGAGCAAGTATAGCCTCCTGGGCTCCTTGCGCTCCTCCGCAAGCCTCATCTCCTACGAGCTCGGCCTCGGCATCGCCCTTCTCGCCCCGGTCCTCTTGGTGGGCAGCCTCAACCTCAACGACATCGTCAACTGGCAAAAGGAAAACGGCTGGCTCTTCCTCTACGCCTTCCCCGCCTTCTTGGTCTACGCCATCGCCGCCCTGGCCGAGGCCGCCCGCACCCCCTTTGACCTCCCGGAGGCGGAGCAGGAGCTGGTGGGGGGCTACCACACGGAGTACAGCTCCATCAAGTGGGCCCTGTTCCAGATGACCGAGTACATCCACTTCATCACCGCCAGCGCCCTCATCCCCACCCTCTTCCTGGGGGGCTGGACCATGCCCTTTTTCAACGTCCCCTACCTTTGGATGTTCCTCAAGATCGCCTTCTTCCTCTTCCTCTTCATCTGGATCCGGGCCACCTGGTTCCGCCTCCGCTACGACCAGCTTTTGCGCTTCGGCTGGGGGTTCCTCTTCCCCGTGGCCTTGGTCTGGTTCCTCGTCACCGCCTTGGTGGTGGCCCTGGACCTGCCCCGGGCGTACCTCGTCTACCTCTCCGGCCTAAGCTTCCTCGCCCTGCTCGGGGCGATGTTCTATAGCCCCAAGCCCGTCCGCAAAGGAGGTGGCGCATGACCCTAAAAGCGCTGGCCCAAAGCCTTGGCATCACCCTCAAGTACCTCTTCTCCAAGCCGGTGACCGTCCCCTACCCCGACGCCCCTGTGGCCCTCAAGCCCCGCTTCCACGGGCGGCACGTCCTCACCCGGCACCCCAACGGCCTGGAGAAGTGCATCGGTTGCTCCCTCTGCGCCGCCGCCTGCCCCGCTTACGCCATCTACGTGGAGCCTGCGGAGAACGACCCGGAAAACCCCGTCTCCGCCGGGGAGCGCTACGCCAAGGTCTACGAGATCAACATGCTCCGCTGCATCTTCTGCGGGCTCTGCGAAGAGGCCTGCCCCACAGGGGCCATCGTCCTGGGCTACGACTTCGAGATGGCGGACTACCAGTACTCCGACCTCATTTACGGCAAGGAGGACATGCTGGTGGACGTGGTGGGGACCAAGCCCCAGCGGCGCGAGGCCAAGATGACCGGGAAAGCGGTGAAGCCCGGCTACGTGGTGCCCTATGTGCGGCCCGAGCTGGAAGGCTTCAAGGCCCCCACGGAAGGAGGCAAAAAGTGAGCCCCTGGGAAGCTTTGGCCCTCCTCCTGCTCCTCGCCACCGGGCTCCTGGTGGTGACGCTCAGAAACGCCATCCACGCCGCCTTGGCCCTCATCGCTAACTTTTTGGTCCTGGCCGGGGTGTACGTGGCCTTGGACGCCCGCTTTCTCGGGTTCATCCAGATCATCGTCTACGCCGGGGCCATCGTGGTCCTCTTCCTCTTCGTCATCATGCTCCTCTTCGCCGCCCAGGGCGAGGTGGGCTTTGACCCCTTGGTGCGCTCCAAACCCTTGGCCGCCCTCCTCTCCTTAGGGGTGGCGGGGATCCTCCTCTCCGGGCTCCTGGGCCTGAAGCTCGCCTTCTCGCAGAACCTCCAAGGCGGGCTCCCTCAGGCCCTAGGCCCCCTCCTCTACGGGGACTGGCTCCTCATCCTCCTCGCCGTGGGCTTCCTCCTCATGGCGGCCACGGTGGTGGCGGTGGCCTTGGTAGAGCCGAATCGTCCCCTGGATGCCTTGCGCCTCGAGGAGCGCAAGGAGGAGGTGTTGCGATGAGCTACCTGTTCGCCTCGGCGCTTCTTTTCGCCCTGGGGGTCTACGGGGTCTTGACCCGCAGGACCGCCATTCTGGTCTTCCTCTCCATCGAGCTTATGCTAAACGCCGCCAACCTTTCCCTCATCGGCTTCGCCCGAGCCCATGGCCTAGACGGCCAGGTGGCCGCCCTCATGGTCATCGCCATCGCCGCCGCGGAGGTGGCGGTGGGCCTCGGGCTCATCGTGGCCATCTTCCGCCACCGGGAAAGCACCGCCGTGGACGACTTGTCCGAGCTTAGGGGGTGAGCATGGCGCTCCTTACCACCATCCTCCTGCCCCTTGTGGGCTTCGCCCTCCTGGGGCTTTTCGGCAAACGGATGCGGGAACCCCTTCCCGGGGTCATCGCCTCCGCCCTGGTCCTGGCCTCCTTCCTCCTCGGGGTAGGCCTCCTCCTCCAGGGCGGGGCCCGCTATGAGGCAGCGTGGCTTCCCGGCATTTCCTTTAGCCTCCTGCTGGACAGCCTCTCCGGGTTTATGCTCCTCATCGTCACCGGGGTGGGTTTCCTCATCCACGTCTACGCCATCGGCTACATGGCGGGCGACCCCGGGTATAGCCGCTTCTTCGCCTACTTCAACTTCTTCATCGCCATGATGCTCACCCTGGTCCTGGCGGACAGCTACCCGGTGATGTTCATCGGCTGGGAAGGGGTGGGCCTGGCCAGCTTCCTCCTCATCGGTTTCTGGTACCAAAACGCCCAGTACGCTGACTCCGCCCGCAAGGCCTTCATCGTGAACCGCATCGGTGACCTGGGCTTCCTCCTGGGCATGGCCATCCTCTGGGCGCTTTACGGTACGCTTTCCATCTCCGAGCTCAAGGAGGCCCTGGAAGGCCCCCTGAAGAACCCCTCCCTCCTGGCCCTGGCGGGGCTTTTCCTCTTCCTCGGCGCGGTGGGCAAAAGCGCCCAGGTACCCCTCATGGTCTGGCTTCCCGACGCCATGGCCGGCCCCACCCCGGTGTCCGCCCTCATCCACGCCGCCACCATGGTGACCGCCGGGGTCTACCTCATCGCCCGGAGCTCCTTCCTCTATAGCGCCCTGCCCGAGGTTTCCTACACCATCGCCGTCATTGGCCTCCTCACCGCCTTCTACGGGGCCCTTTCCGCCTTCGGGCAGACGGACATCAAGAAAATTGTGGCCTACTCCACCATTAGCCAGCTCGGGTACATGTTCCTGGCGGCCGGGGTGGGGGCTTACTGGGTGGCGCTTTTCCACGTCTTCACCCACGCTTTTTTCAAGGCCCTCCTCTTTCTGGCCTCGGGCAGCGTGATCCACGCCCTGGGCGGGGAACAGGACGTGCGCCGGATGGGAGGGCTTTGGAAACACCTGCCCCAGACCCGCTGGCACGGGCTCATCGGGGCCTTAGCCCTGGGCGGGCTTCCCCTCCTTTCCGGCTTTTGGTCCAAGGACGCCATCCTCGCCGCCACCCTCACCTACCCCTTTGGCGGGGTGGGCTTCTACGTGGGGGCGCTCTTGGTGGCGGTCCTCACCGCCATGTACGCCATGCGCTGGTTCGTTCTGGTCTTCCTGGGCGAGGAGCGGGGCCACCACCATCCCCATGAGGCTTCCCCCGTGATGCTCTGGCCCAACCACCTCCTGGCCTTAGGCTCGGTGCTGGCGGGTTATCTGGCCCTGCCCCACCCCTTGCCCAACGTGCTGGAACCCTTCTTGAAGCCGGCCTTGGCGGAGGTGGAAGCCCACCACCTCTCCTTGGGAGCAGAGTGGGGGCTCATCGCCCTCTCCGCCCTTGTGGCCCTTTTGGGGCTTTGGCTTGGCTTCACCTTCTTCCAGCGGAAGACCCTCCCCGCCTGGTACCTGGCCTTTGAGCGGGCGAGCCGGGAGAGCTTCTACGTGGACCAGGTATACAACGCCCTCCTGGTGAACCCCTTGAAGGCCCTGGCCGAGGCCCTCCTCCAGGGGGACTTTGGCCTCCTTAGGGGTTACTTCGGCCTGGGAGGTGTGGTGCGGGGCCTGGGGCAAAGCGTGACCCGGCTCCAGGCGGGCTACCTTAGGGTCTATGCCCTCCTTTTCGTCTTGGGCGTGCTGGTCCTATTGGGGGTGATGCGGTGGTAGTCTTGGCCATTCTTCTACCCATCCTCTTTGGGGCGCTCCTCCTCCTTGGGGCACCCCGGGCGCTGGGGGTTCTTGGGGCCTTGGCCTCCTTCCTCCTCAACCTCGGGCTCTTTTTGGCCCACCGGGGGGGCGAAACCTTTGCCTTCCAGGCGCCCTTGGTGCCCCAGGCCGGGGTCTACTGGGCCTTCGCCCTGGATGGGCTTTCCGCCCTTTTCTTCCTCACGGTGGGCCTCACGGTGCTCCTCGGAGCCCTGGTGGCCCGGGTGGAGGGCCGCTTCCTGGGCCTTGCCCTCCTCATGGAGGGGCTTCTTTTGGGGCTTTTTGCCGCCCGGGACCTCCTCGTCTTCTACCTCTTCTTTGAGGCGGCCTTGATCCCCGCCCTCCTCATGCTCCTCTTCTACGGGGGGGAAGGGCGGCTGAGGGCCCTTTACACCTTCCTCCTCTTTACCCTGGCGGGGTCTTTGCCCATGCTGGCCGCCATCCTGGCGGTGAAAGCCCTGGGGGGAAGCCCCACCTTCCTCCTCCCCGACCTTCTAGCCCACCCGGTGCGGGGCCAGGCCGCCTTCTGGGTCTTCCTCGGCTTCGCCCTGGCCTTCGCCATCAAGACGCCCCTCTTCCCGGTTCACGCCTGGCTGCCCCTGTTCCACCGGGAAAACCACCCTGCGGGCTTGGCGGACGCCCTGGGCACGCTGTACAAGGTGGGGGTGTTCGCCTTCTTCCGCTACGCCATTCCCCTGGCCCCTGAGGGCTTCGCCGAGCTCCAGGGGCTTCTCCTCTTCCTGGCGGCCCTTTCTGCGGTCTATGGGGCCTGGGTAGCCTTTTCCGCTCCCGACTTCAAGACCCTCCTGGCCTACGCCGGGGTTTCCCACATGGGGGTGGCGGCCTTGGGCGTCTTTTCCGGCACCCCGGAAGGCGCCTTAGGGGGGCTTTTCCTCCTGGCAGCCAGCGGCGTCTACACGGGGGGGCTTTTCCTCCTGGCGGGCAAACTCCACGAACGGCTAAGCACCCTGGAGATCGGGCGGTACCGGGGCCTGGCCCATAGCGCCCCGGGCATAGCCGCCTTGGCCCTCTTCCTTTTCTTGGCCATGGTAGGGCTTCCGGGGCTAGCTGGGTTTCCGGGAGAGCTCCTGACCCTCCTCGGAGCCTACCAAGTGAGCCCCTGGCTGGCCGGCCTTGCCTTCCTCTCGGTGATCGCCTCCGCCGCCTACGCCCTCACCGCCTTCCAGAAGACCTTCTGGGAGGAGGAAGGGAAGAAGGTGGCCGACCTTAAGGGCGAGGAGTGGCCCTTCGCCGCCTTGGCCGTGCTGGCCTTGGTGACCATGGGGGTCTTCCCCGGCTTCTTCCTCCACGGGCTCGAGTCCTTGGCGGAGGCCTTTGCCCGCATCCTCGGAGGTGGCGCATGACGCTCTTGGTCCTTGCGGCGGTTTCCGTGGTCCTCACCCTCCTCGGCTTCTTCGTTTCCGTGCCCGCCTTCAAGCGGCTCACCATCCTAGGGCTTTCCCTGGGGCTTCTCGCCCTTTTCGCCACCTGGGGCCGGGCGGAGGCCTTTGGGCCTTACCAGGTGGATGGGGTCTCCCGGGTCTTCACCCTCCTCGCCCTCCTGGGGGCGCTTTGGACGGTGGGGCTCGTGCGCACGCGGCGCTTTGAGTTCTACCTCCTGGTGCTCTACGCCGCCACGGGGATGCACCTCCTCGCCTCCACCAAACACCTGGTGCTGATGCTGGTGGCCTTGGAGGCCCTTTCCCTTCCCCTTTACGCCCTGGCCACCTGGCGGCGGGGGACGGGGTTGGAAGCGGCGCTCAAGTACTTCCTCCTCGGGGCCTTGGCCGCCGCCTTCTTCCTCTACGGCACCGCCCTCTTCTACGGGGCCACGGGGAGCCTGCTGGCGGGCGCCCCGGGGGAAGGCCCCCTCTACGCCTTGGCGGTGGGGCTCTTGTTGGTGGGCCTGGGCTTTAAGGTGGCCCTAGCCCCCTTCCACTTCTGGACCCCCGACGTCTACCAAGGGAGCCCCACCCCGGTGGTGCTCTTCATGGCCACGGGGGTGAAGGCCGCGGCCTTTGCCGCCCTCCTAAGGGTGGTGGCCCCGGCTTCCCTCGAGGCCCTCACCCTCCTTATCGCCCTCTCCGTGCTTTTGGGGAACCTGGCCGCCTTGGGCCAGAAGGAGGCCAAGCGGCTTCTCGCCTACTCCTCCATCGCCCACGCCGGGTACATGGCCCTGGCCCTGTACACCGGAAACGCCCAGGCCCTGGGCTTCTACCTCCTCACCTACGTCCTGGCCACGGGCCTGGCCTTCGCCGTGCTCTCCGAGATCTCCCCGGACCAGGTGCCCCTAACAAGCCTTAAGGGCCTCTTCCACCGGGACCCCCTTCTGGGCCTAAGCCTTTTCGTGGCCGCCCTTTCCCTCCTGGGCCTACCCCCCCTGGCGGGCTTTTGGGGCAAGTACCTGGTCTTCACCGAGGCGGCCCAGGCGGGGCAGTGGGGGCTCCTGGTCCTCGCCCTCCTCACCAGCGCCGTGAGCGCCTACTACTACCTGGGCCTGGCCCTGGCGGTGTTCCAAAAGGGGGAGGCGGCGGCCGCCCCCAGGCCCCTCGCCCGGAGCGTGGCCCTGTTAGTGGCCCTTTTCCTCCTCCTCCTGGGCCTCTTCCCGGGAAGCCTCCTCCCGGCCCTGGCGGCGGGCTAGGCCCGCTTCCCCATAAGGGGGACGCTTGCCCCCCTTGTGCGCTTTTTTGGCTATATGTAGAGTGAAGGCCAAGTGGAAGACCCCTTGGCCCCCGAGCTCTGGGAGAAAGACCCCTTGGCCTGGGTACGGCTCCAGGCCCAAAGCCTGCCCAAGGCCATCCGGGGGGCGTGGCTATTGGGGGTGGCGAGCGGCTTCCTCTGGCCCGAGGCCCCGCCTCCCAAGGACTGCTCCGCCCTCTTCCGGCGCATGGAAGGGGCGTGGCGGGAGGCGGAAACCTACTTTTGGGAAACGGGTCTGGACTTCCCCCTCCTGGTGAGCGAGTGGGCCAGGAACGCCCTCGAGCCCCTCCTCTACCGCAAACGGCGCCCGGGCTACGCCCGCCTGCGCCAGGCCTTCCTCCAGGGAAGCCGCCTAGGGGAAGCCCTGCGGGCCAAAACCCCCTAGAGGATCCGCTTCCCCAAAAGGCTTAAGGCCAGCCCCACCATCATCTCCGCGGTGCGGTTCCGCTCGTCCAGGATGGGGTTCACCTCCACCAGGTCCAGGCTCCTCACCCGCCCCGACTGGGCCAGGATCTCCATGAGGAGGTGGGCTTCCCGGTAGGTAAGCCCTCCCGGCACCGGGGTGCCCACCCCGGGGGCTAGGGTGGGGTCCAGGACGTCCGCATCCAGGGAAACGTGAAGGGGGAGGCCCTCGAGGTGGGCCAAGGCCTCCTCAGCGATGCGGGCAATACCCAGGCGGTCCACCTCGTGCATGGTGTAGACCTTGACCCCCATCTCCCGCAATAGCCGCTTCTCCCCCGGGTCCAGGCTCCGCACCCCAATGAGGACCACGTCCTTGGGGTCCACCGCCCGGAAGGCCTCCGTGAGCCGGGGATGGCCGAGCCCCGCCAGCACCGCCAAGGGCATGCCGTGGATGTTGCCCGAGGGGCTCGTTTCCGGGGTATTGAAGTCGGCGTGGGCGTCCACCCAGACCACCCCGATGCGCTTTTGGGCCACGCCGGACACCGAGCCCATGGAAAGGGAGTGGTCCCCGCCCAAGACGATGGGGAAGACCCCTTCGGGCAAGGCCCTTAGCCGCTCCTTGAGCTCCAAGGCCGCTTGGCGGATCTCCTCCAGGTAAGGCCCTTTCCGCCCCCTAAGGGTTTCCGCCAAGGGCACCCGCACGTTCCCCAGGTCCTCTACCCCAAAGCCTAAGGCCTCCAGCTCTTCCAAAAGCCGGGCGTAGCGCAAGGCGGAAGGCCCCATGTCCACCCCGCGCCTCCCCGCCCCCAGGTCCATGGGCACCCCGACCACCGCTACCCGTTCCATGGGGGGCATGGTAGCAGAAAGCCCTATGCGTTGCCCGGGAAGTTTATGCCCTAGGAAATCCGCCCAAGGCGCGCTATACTTGTAAGGATGGAACAGCGCGAGGCGACCAGCATCAACCTAGCCCGCCTTTTGAAGGAAGGAGGCACGGCCCGGGCCACGGGCGTGGTGCGGGACGCCTTCTATGTGGGTGAGGAACGCTTCCCCTTGGAAGGCGAGGCCACCTGGAAGGTGGCGGTTTCCGCCGTGGGCGGGCCGGAATACTGGCTTTCCGGGGAGGTGGAGGGGGTGGTCCTCATGGAGTGCCGCCGCTGCCTCAAGCCCACCCCCACCCACGTTCACGCCCACTTCCAGCACATGCTCCGCTACCAGGAGGGCCTCAAGGAAGTGGTCTTCCACGAGGAAGAGGAGGAGGAGTACTACGCCTTCGGGCTTCCCGACCTGGACCTCCTCCCCTTCCTCACCGAGGCCTTTGTGACGGAGATGCCCTACACTGTCCTCTGCGAGGAGGGGTGCAAGGGGCTTTGCCCGGTGTGCGGGGCCGACCGCAACCTGGTGGACTGCGGCCACGAGGTGGGGCTTTCCCACCCCTTCATCGGCCTTAAGGACCTCCTTCCGGAACTCTAGCGGGTCTGCTATACTACCAGGGGTTTAGCGGGGGCCCTTGGCCCCCCACGGAGGATTGGAGATGGCCAAGCACCCGGTACCCAAGAAGAAGACCTCCAAGGCGCGGCGCGACGCCCGCAGGAGCCACCACGCCCTGACCCCCCCGACCCTGGTCCCCTGCCCCGAGTGCAAGGCGATGAAGCCCCCGCACACCGTCTGCCCGGAGTGCGGCTACTACGACGGGCGCAAGGTCCTGGAGGTTTAGACCCCGTTCAAGCCCATAGCCCCGGCCTCCCCGGGGCCTCAACTTTTTTCAGGGGCGCGGGTATAGTAAGGCCCATGACGGGAGGTCAGGCATGAGCGGCATCCTGGCCCTGGGGGCGTACGTGCCCCAAAGGGTCATGAAAAACGAGGAGTTTGAGGCCTACCTGGACACCTCGGACGAGTGGATCGTCACCCGCACGGGCATCCGGGAGCGGCGCATCGCCGCGGAGGATGAGTACACCTCAGACCTGGCCTTCAAGGCTGTGGAGGACCTCCTGGCCCGCCATCCGGGGGCCTTGGAAGGGGTGGATGGGGTGATCGTGGCCACCAACACCCCGGACGCCCTTTTCCCCGACACCGCCGCCTTGGTTCAAGCCCGTTTCGGCCTAAACGCCTTCGCCTACGATCTCCTGGCGGGTTGCCCGGGGTGGGTCTACGGCCTGGCCCAGGCCCACGCCCTGGTGGAGGCTGGCCTGGCCCGCAAGGTCTTGGTGGTGGGGGCGGAGGCCCTTTCCAAGATCCTGGACTGGAACGACCGGGCCACCGCCGTCCTCTTTGGGGATGCCGGGGGAGCGGCGGTGGTGGGGAGGGTGCGGGAGGGCTTTGGCTTCAAGTCCTTCGTCCTAGGGGCGGACGGCACGGGGGCCAAGGAGCTTTTCCACGCCTGCGTGGCCCCAAGGCTTCCCGACGGCACCTCCATGCGAAACCGCCTGTACATGAACGGGCGGGAGGTCTTCAAGTTCGCCGTGCGGGTGATGAACACCGCTACCCTCGAGGCCATTGAGCGGGCCGGCCTCACCCCCGAGGACATCAAGGTCTTCGTCCCACACCAGGCCAACCTCCGCATCATCGATGCGGCCCGGGAGCGGCTCGGCCTCCCCTGGGAACGGGTGGTGGTGAACGTGGACCGCTACGGCAACACCTCCACCGCCTCCATCCCCCTGGCCTTGAAGGAGGCGGTGGACGCCGGGCGCATCCAGGAAGGGGACCACGTCCTCTTGGTTTCCTTCGGGGCTGGGCTCACCTGGGCAGCGGCGGTCCTCACCTGGGGGGGTGCCTGATGTGGGCGGCCCTGTTCCCGGGGCAGGGCTCGCAGAGGGTGGGCATGGGGAAAGCCCTCTACGAGGCCTTCCCCGAGGCCAAGGAGGTCCTGGACCGGGCCGAGGCGGTCCTGCCGGGCCTCCTCTCCCTCATGTGGGAAGGCCCCGAGGCGGCCCTCACCCTAACGGAAAACCAGCAGCCCGCCCTCCTGGCCGTGGGCTACGCCGCCTACCGGGCCTACCTGGGCCAGGGTGGGAAGCCCCCGGCCCTGGCCGCGGGGCACTCCTTGGGGGAGTGGACGGCCCACGTGGCCGCAGGAACCCTGGAGCTGGAGGACGCCTTAAGGCTGGTGCGCCTCCGGGGGCGGTACATGCAAGAGGCGGTCCCCCCAGGGCAAGGGGCCATGGCCGCCATCCTGAAGCTTCCCCTGGCGGAGATCCAGGCCGCCCTGGAAGGGCTAGAAGGGGTAGAGATCGCCAACCTCAACGCCCCCGAGCAGACGGTGATCTCTGGGCGCAAGGAGGCGGTGGAAAAGGCGGCGGAAAGGCTTAAGGCCCTCAGGGCCCGGGTGGTCTTCCTGCCCGTTTCCGCCCCCTTCCACTCCTCCCTCATGGCCCCGGCCAGGGAACGGCTCGCCCAGGACCTGGAGGGGGTTCCCTTCCGGAAGCCCCTTTTCCCCGTCTACTCCAACGTCACCGCCGAGCCCCTCGAGGACCCCGAGGCCATCAAGGGGCTCCTTCTGGAACAGATCACCGCCCCGGTGCGCTGGGTGGAGATCCTTAAGGACATGGAACGGCGGGGCGTGCGGCGCTTTGTGGAGTTCGGTAGCGGGGAGGTGCTCAAAGGCCTCGTGGCCCGCACCCTGGAGGGCGCAGGGGCCCTTTCCGTCACCGATCCCGAAAGCCTGAGGAAGGCCTTGGAGGTGGAAGATGCGTAAGGCGCTCGTCACGGGAGCAAGCCGGGGCATCGGTCGGGCCATCGCCCTGCGCCTGGCCCAAGAGGGCTTCGCCCTGGCCATCCACTACGGGCAAAACCGGGAAAAGGCGGAGGAGGTGGCGGCCGAGGCCCGCCGTCTGGGAAGCCCCCTGGTGGGCCTCCTGGGGGCGAACCTCCTGGAGGCGGAGGCGGCAAGCGCCTTGGTGCACCAGGCGGCGGAGCTCTTGGGAGGGCTAGACACCCTGGTGAACAACGCCGGCATCACCCGGGACACCCTCTTGGTGCGGATGAAGGACGAGGACTGGGAGGTGGTCTTGGAGGCTAACCTCTCCGCCGTCTTCCGCACCACCCGGGAGGCCATCAAGCTCATGATGAAGGCCCGCTTCGGGCGCATCGTGAACATCACCAGCGTGGTGGGGCTTTTGGGCAATCCGGGCCAGGCCAACTACGTGGCCTCCAAGGCGGGGCTCATCGGCTTTACCCGGGCCGTGGCCAAGGAGTACGCCCAAAGGGGCATCACGGTGAACGCCGTGGCCCCGGGGTTTATCGAAACGGAGATGACGGAAAGGCTCCCGCAGGAGGTGCGGGAAGCTTACCTCAAGCAGATTCCCGCTGGCCGCTTCGGCCGGCCCGAGGACGTGGCCGAGGCGGTGGCCTTCTTGGTGAGCGAAAAGGCGGGCTACATCACCGGCCAAACCCTTTGCGTGGACGGGGGGCTCACCCCCCACTAGGTGGTAAAATCCCCCCCGGGAGGTTTCCATGACGGAGCAGGAAATCTTTGAAAAGGTCAAGGCGGTTATCGCGGACAAGCTCCAGGTGGAACCGGAGAAGATCACCCTCGAGGCCCGCTTCATCGAGGACCTGGGGGCGGACTCCCTGGACACCGTGGAGCTCATCATGGGCCTGGAGGACGAGTTCGGCCTGGAGATCTCCGACGAGGAAGCGGAGAAGATCCGCACGGTGAAGGACGCCGTGGCCTACATCCAGGCCAAGCTGGGCTAAGGAACCTGGCCAAAGAAGGGGGCGGGGCCAAGCCCCGCCCGGGGTATTTTTGACGGTATACTACCCCCATGCGACGCGTGGTGGTCACCGGCCTTGGGGCCCTTACCCCCATCGGGGTGGGCCAGGAGGCCTTCCACAAAGCCCAACTAGAAGGCAAAAGCGGGGTCCGCCCCATCACCCGGTTTGACGCCTCGGCGCTTCCCGTGCGCATCGCCGCCGAGGTGGACGTGGACCCTGAGGCCTTCTTGGACAAGAAGGAGATCAAGCGCCTGGACCGCTTCGCCCAGTACGCCCTCATCGCCGCCGAGCTGGCCCTTAAAGACGCCGGGCTGGAGCCGGGCACGCTGGACCCCGAGCGGGTGGGCACCCTGGTGGGTACGGGCATCGGGGGGATGGAAACCTGGGAAGCGCAGAGCAAGGTCTTCCTGGAGCGGGGTCCCAACCGCATCAGCCCCTTCTTCATCCCCATGATGATCGCCAACATGGCCTCGGCCCACATCGCCATGCGCTACGGCTTCATGGGACCCTCCACCACCGCCGTCACCGCCTGCGCCACGGGCTCGGACGCCATCGGCCAGGCCTTCCGCATGATCCAGCTGGGGGAGGCGGACGTGGTCCTGGCCGGGGGGACGGAGGCTGCCATCACCCCCATGGCCATCGGGGCCTTCGCCGTGATGCGGGCCCTTTCCACGCGAAACGACGCCCCCGAGAAGGCAAGCCGCCCCTTCACCCTTTCCCGGGACGGGTTCGTCATGGGGGAGGGCGCCGGGGTCTTGGTCCTGGAGGCCTACGAGCACGCCAAGGCCCGGGGAGCCAAGGTCTACGCCGAGATCGTGGGCTTTGGCCGGAGCGCCGACGCCCACCACATCACCGAGCCCCACCCCGAGGGGAAAGGGGCCGCCTTGGCCATGCGGCGGGCCCTGGAGGACGCCAAGGTGCCCCCCGAGGCCGTGGGCTACATCAACGCCCACGGCACCTCCACCCCCGTGGGGGACCGGGCCGAGGTCTTGGCCATCAAGCAGGTCTTCGGGGACCACGCCAAGCGCCTCATGGTTTCCAGCACCAAGAGCATGATCGGCCACCTCCTGGGGGCGGCGGGGGCGGTGGAGGCCATCGCCACGGTGCAGGCCCTCTACCACGGGGTCATCCCCCCTACCCTCAACCTGGAGGACCCCGACCCCGAGCTGGACCTGGACTTCGTCCCCGAGCCCCGGGAGGCCCAGGTGGACTACGCCCTCTCCAACTCCTTCGCCTTCGGCGGGCACAACGCCGTCCTCCTCTTCAAGCGGGTCTAGATGCTTTTCCCTCGAGAAACCCTGCTGGAACTAGAGGCCGCACGCCTTGCCCCCTATGCGCAAAAGGCCAAGGACACCCGGGGCCGGACCTACCCCGAGCCCGAGTCCCGCTACCGCACCCCCTACCAGAAGGACCGGGACCGCATCCTCCACACCACCGCCTTCCGCCGCCTGGAGTACAAGACCCAGGTGCTTCCGGGCTGGGCCGGGGACTACTACCGCACCCGCCTCACCCACACCCTGGAGGTGGCCCAGGTGTCCCGCTCCATCGCCCGCGCCCTGGGCCTCAACGAGGACCTCACCGAGGCCATCGCCCTCTCCCACGACCTGGGCCACCCCCCTTTCGGCCACACGGGGGAGAAGGTCCTGCACGAGCTCATGAAGGAGCACGGGGGGTTTGAGCACAACGCCCAGGCCCTGCGCATCCTCACCCACCTGGAGGTGCGCTACCCCGGCTTCCGCGGCCTCAACCTCACCTATGAGGTCCTGGAGGGGATCGCCACCCACGAGGCGGCCTACGTCCCCGGGTTCAAGGAGAGGTTTCAAGGCCAGGGGACCCTCGAGGCCCAGGTGGTGGACCTTTCCGACGCCATCGCCTACGCCGCCCACGACCTGGACGACGGGCTAAGGGCGGGGCTTTTGCGCCCGGAGGAGCTCCTGGACGTCCCCCTCCTGAAAGCCTTGGCCCAGGAGGAGGGCCTGGACCTGCTAAGGCTTCCCGAGCTGGAGCGGCGGGTTTTGGTGCGGCAGCTCCTCGGCTACTTCATCAGCGCCACCATCGAGGCCACCCACGCCCGCCTGGAAAGGGCCCAGGTGCAAAGCGCCGAGGCGGTGCGAAACCATCCCGGCCGCCTCGCCGCCCTCACGGAAGAGGCGGGGCAGGCGCTCCAAGAACTCAAGGCGTTCTTGCTTGAGCGCTTCTACCGCCACCCCGAGGTGCTCCGGGAAAGGCTCAAGGCCGAGGCCGCCCTGGAAGGGCTTTTCCGCACCTACACCCGCTACCCGGAAACCCTGCCCAAGGAGGTGCAGGAACGCATCCCCGAGGAGGGGTTGGAGCGGGCGGTGTGCGACTACATCGCCGGCATGACGGACCGCTACGCCTTGGAAGCTTACCGCCGCCTTTTCCCCTAAGGCGTAGAATGGGTAAGTGAAAACCCTGGACTGGAGTACCCTTTTTGGCGAAAGGGCAAGCCGGATCCAAGCCTCCACCATCCGGGAGCTTTTAAAGCTCACCCAGCGCCCGGGGGTCCTCAGCTTCGCCGGGGGGCTTCCCGCGCCCGAACTCTTCCCCAAGGACCTGGCGGCGGAAAAGGCGGCGGCCATCCTGCGGGAAAAGGGCGAGGTGGCCTTGCAGTATGGCCCCACGGAGGGCTACTTCCCCTTAAGGGCCTGGGTGGGGGAATGGCTCGGCGTGAGCCCGGAGGAGGTCCTCATCACCACGGGAAGCCAGCAGGCCCTAGACCTCCTGGGCAAGGTTTTCCTGGACGAGGGTAGCCCCCTTCTCCTCGAGGCGCCAAGCTACATGGGGGCCATTCAGGCCTTCCGCCCCTTTGGCCCCCGCTTCCTCAGCGTGCCCGCCGGGGAGGAAGGGCCGGACCTGGATGCCTTGGAAGCGGTCCTGAAGCGGGAACGCCCCCGCTTCCTCTACCTCATCCCCTCCTTCCAAAACCCCTCGGGGGGCCTCATGCCCCTTCCCGCCCGAAAGCGCCTCCTCGCCATGGCCATGGAACAGGGCCTGGTGGTGGTGGAGGACGACGCCTACCGGGAGCTCTACTTCGGGGAAGGCAGGCTTCCCAGCCTCTTCGAGCTCGCCCGGGAGGCGGGCTACCCGGGGGTCATCTACCTGAGTAGCTTCTCCAAAATCCTCGCCCCAGGCCTCCGGGTGGCCTTCGTGGCCGGGGACCTCGAGGCCATCCGCAAGCTCACCCAGGCCAAGCAGGGGGCCGACCTCCACACCCCCGCCCTCAACCAGATGCTGGTCCACGCCCTGGTGCAGGAGGGCTTCCCCGAGCGCCTCGCCCTCATCCGCAAGACCTACCGGGAAAAGGCCCTAGCCATGCTGGCTGCCTTGGACCGGGAAATGCCCGAGGGCGTGCGCTACACCCGGCCCAAGGGGGGGATGTTCGTCTGGATGACGCTACCCGAGGGGCTTTCCGCCGAGCGCCTCTTCCAGCGGGCCATAGAGGAAAACGTGGCCTTCGTACCCGGAGGCCCCTTCTACGCCAACGGGGGCGGGGAGAACACCCTAAGGCTTTCCTACGCCACCATGGACCAGGCGCGCATAGAGGAGGGCGTGCGCCGGCTGGGCAGGGCGCTAAAGGGGCTTTTGGCCTTGGCCTAGTCCATCTGACCAGGAGCCCAAGGGTTCTTCAGAATAGACTTCGGAGAAGCCGGGGCTTTTTGGGAAGGGCAGGCCCCATGGGGTAGACCAACCCTAGGTCCCAAGCCTTCTCCCGCGCTAACCCTGGCACCTGCCCACATTCCGCACCCCCTTCACTCCAGCAGGTAATATCGCCCGGCCCCCAGGAGGCGCGCCGCGGTCTCGTGATGGGGAGCCAGGTTGAGGACGAACCACCTGCCCCCCAGCTCCACCAG